>JANLPN010000100.1:0-35957 GCA_031367285.1 Betaproteobacteria bacterium
CGCGAGGCCGGCTTCTACGACGTGTTGTTCCTTGGAGAAGACGCGGCGGGCAACAGCGCACGGGTAGCCGTGAAAGGCGACCGCGACCCTGGTTATGGCTCCACCTCGAAGATGATCACGGAGGCGGCCCTGTGCCTGCTGCAGGACGCGTCCGATGTCTCCGGCGGCATCTGGACGCCGGCCTCCAGCATGGGTACGCGCTTGATAACGCGGCTGGAGAAAAACGCCGGCCTGCGTTTTGCGGTCGAGGCGGCCTAGTACCCCGCACTAAAGTGAAGCGAGGAGGAAACATGGCAAACGACACCGCAGACACCATCCACCACCGCATCTGCCCGCTGTGCGAGGCCTGCTGCGGACTGGAGATCAAGCTGCGCGACCAGCAGGTCATCGGCATTCGCGGCCATGATGCCGATGTGTTCAGCGCCGGTTATATCTGCCCCAAGGGCGTGGCCTTGAAAGACCTGCACGAAGACCCGGATCGGCTGCGCACGCCGCTCATCAAGCGCAATGGCATCTTCGAGCCGGCCACCTGGGAAGAAGCCTATGCCGAGATAACGCGCCGCCTGCCCGCAGTGGTGCAGACACATGGCCGCAACGCAACCGGCCTGGTGATCGGCAACCCCTCGGCGCACAAGATCAGTCTGCTACTGTACTTTCCGCGGCTGGCCAGGGCGCTGGGAACGCGCAACGTGTTCAGCGCCTCGACGCTGGACCAGATGCCGCGCCACCTGTCCAGCGGCCTGTTGTTTGGCCACTGGATGAGTGTGCCGGTGCCCGACATCGCGCGCTGCGACTACCTGGTGGTGCTGGGGGCCAACCCGGTCACCAGCAATGGCAGCATGTGGACCGTGCCGGACTTCCGGGGCAAGGCCAAAACCATGCAGGCGCGTGGCGGCAAGCTCGTGGTGATCGATCCGCGCCGCACCGAGACGGCAGCCATGGCCGATGCACACCACTTTATCCGTCCCGGCGCCGACGTGTTCCTGTTGCTGGGCATGGTGCACACGCTGTTCGATGAGGGCCTGGTCAAACTTGGCCGACTGGCTGAATTTGTCAATGGCCTGGACACCATCCGCCAGGCCGTCACCGCGTTCAGCGCCGAGGTGGTGACCCGGCGTTGTGGTTTACCCGCCGCAACGATACGTGAGTTGGCGCGTACGCTGGCCAGCACCGAACGCGCGAGTGTGTACGGGCGCATCGGCACCTGTACGCAGGAGTACGGCAGCCTCGCCACCTGGCTGGTGGATGTGCTCAACACGCTGACCGGCCATCTGGACGCGCCCGGTGGCGCGATGTTCCCCAGGGCCGCGGCCTTTGCCGCCAACACCGCGGGCAGGCCGGGCTCCGGGCGCGGCGTGGCCACGGGGCGCCACAACAGCCGGGTAGCCGGGGCACCGGAGGTGATGGGTGAGTTTCCCCTCACCTGCCTGGCCGAAGAAATAGAGACCGAGGGCGAGGGGCAAATCCGGGCATTGATTACCGTCGCCACCAACCCGGTGCTTTCATCGCCCAATGGCGCACGCCTGGCCAAAGCGCTGGACAGCCTGGACTTCATGGTGAGTATGGACATCTACCTGAACGAGACCACGCGCCATGCCGACGTGATCCTGCCCGGCCCGTCGCCGCTGGAAGACCTGCACTACGACGTACCTTTTCCGCAGCTATCCTGGCGCAACCACGCGCGTTACAGCCCGCCCATCTTTGAGCGCGGCGCGGGCCAGCCGGCCGAATGGGAAACGCTGCTGCGGCTGGCAGCCGTTGCGTCGGGCAAGAACGCGGACTTGACTGCGGCACAGATTGACGACGAAAACTTTGCGGACGACACACGCAAGATGTTTGGCGACAACGCGGCCGCCGTGCTGGCGGCCACGCAAGCTTTGACCGGGCCGGAGCGCCTGCTCGATGTCGCCCTGCGCACCGGCCCCTATGGCGACCAGTTTGGCAAAAATCCCGATGGCTTGAACCTGGCCCGTGTGCAGGCCAGCACCGCAGCCGGCGGCATCGATCTGGGCCCGCTTGCGCCGCGTATCCCCGAGCTGCTGCGCACCACCAGCGGCAAGATCGAGCTGGCACCGCCCCTGTTGCTGGGTGACCTGCAACGCGCGGCGGCCGATCTGGCGCGGCCGGTGCCGGCCATGGTGATCGTGGGCCGGCGCGACACGCGCTCCAACAACAGCTGGATGCATAACCTGCCCGTGCTGGCCAAGGGGCCGATGCGCTGTACGGCCCTGGTACACCCGCTTGACGCACAGCGCCTGGGCCTGCGGGACGGCGGCATGGCCCGTATCGCCAGCAGCACGCGCCAGGGGCCGCGCAGCATCGAGGCGCTGGTGCACGTCTCCAGCGACATGATGCCCGGTGTGGTCAGCCTGCCGCACGGCTGGGGCCACGACCTGCCCGGTACCAGCCAGAAACTAGCGGCGCAGCGCCCGGGCGCCAACCTGAATACCTTGCTGGACGAAGACTTGCGCGACCCGCTGTCGGGCAACGCGGTGTTGAGCGGGGTGGCGGTGGAGATGTCGGCGGTGGGGTAGGCCGGCTTGTGTCTTCGGCGCTACAAATCGGTGGCAGTCATTCGACGGTCACCGACTTGGCCAGGTTTCTCGGTTTGTGTCTCCGGCCGGCGCTGTGCGCCTTAACTTCGCTGCGCGAAGTTAGCCTCGACGCAAGCCCCTCCATCTGGCGCCCTGCGGGCCGGCGCTACGCGCCGCAAATCGATGGCGGTCATTCGACCGTCACCGATTTGGCCAGATTACGGGGCTTGTCCACGTCCGTGCCGCGGGCGCAGGCGGTGTGGTAAGCCAGCAATTGCAGCGGCACCACGTGCAGCAGGGGCGACAAGGCGCCGTAGTGTTCGGGCATGCGGATCACGTGGATGCCCTCCCCACTTTCGATTTTGGTGTCGGAGTCGGCCACCACGTACAACACGCCGCCGCGTGCACGCACCTCGTGCATATTGCTTTTCAGCTTCTCCAGCAAGGTGTCGTTGGGGGCCACCGTAACTACCGGCATGGCACTGGTCACCAGTGCCAGCGGGCCGTGTTTTAGTTCACCGGCCGGGTAGGCCTCGGCGTGGATATAGCTGATTTCCTTGAGTTTCAGGGCACCTTCGAGCGCGATCGGGTAGTGCAGGCCCCGCCCCAGGAACAGTGCGTTTTCCATCTTGGCGAAGTCTTCGGCCCAGGCTATAACTTGCGGCTCCAGCGCCAGCACCGCCTGCAGTGCGGTGGGCAAGTGGCGCATGGCTTTCAGGTGGGCGTCTTCCTGCGCCTGGCCCAGGCGTCCCTTGGTTTTTGCCAGTGTGAGCGTAAGCAGGAAAAGCCCCGCCAGCTGTGCCGTAAAGGCCTTGGTGGACGCCACGCCGATCTCGATACCGGCGCGCGTGATGTAGGCCAGCTTGCACTCGCGCACCATGGCGCTGGTGGCCACATTGCAGATGGTCAAGGTGTGCTGCATGCCCAGGCTCTGGGCATGGCGCAACGCCGCCAAAGTGTCGGCGGTTTCGCCCGACTGGGTAATGGTGACCACCAGCGTGCGCGGATTCGGTACCGAATCACGGTAGCGGTATTCGCTCGCCACCTCGACCTGGGTCGGAATGCCGGCGATGCTTTCCAGCCAGTACTTGGCCGTGCAGCCGCTGTAGTAGCTGGTACCGCAGGCCAGAATCAGCACCGAGTCAATTTGCGCGAACACACCTGCCGCAGTCACGGTGCCGTCAAACAACTCGGGCACGATGCCCTCCACCCCTTCGAGCGTGTCGCCAATCGCACGCGGCTGCTCGAAAATCTCCTTTTGCATGTAATGCCGGTACGGGCCCAGTTCGGCTGCGCCGCTGTGCGCCAGCACCGTCTTGACCGGCCGCTGCGCCGGG
The DNA here is from genome assembly GCA_031367285.1 of Betaproteobacteria bacterium. GTDB lineage: Bacteria > Pseudomonadota > Gammaproteobacteria > Burkholderiales > Burkholderiaceae_C > CAISIP01. The sequence continues at coordinate 3,872 of JANLPN010000100.1, forward strand.
GCGACCGCCTTGTGGGCCTTGTCCACCAGCCAGTACTTGCCCAGTTGCAGGTCCACCACGTCGCCTTCGTCCAGATACACGATCTGGTCGGTCACGCCGGCCAGGGCCATCGCGTCGCTGGCCAGAAAATGTTCCTGGCCGTCTTTGCCCACACCCAGAATCAGCGGCGAGCCGGCGCGTGCACCGATCAGGCGTTGCGGCTCGTCCTTGCAAAACACCGCAATCGCGTAGGCGCCATGCAAGTGTCCAACCGCCGCCTTGACGGCTTCGAACAGGTCACCGTCGTACAGGCTGTCGATCAGGTGCGAGATGACTTCGGTGTCGGTCTGGCTCAGAAACTCGTAGCCGCGGGCCTTGAGGGAAGCCCGCAGCTCGTCATGGTTCTCGATGATGCCGTTGTGCACCAGCGCGATCCGCCCGACGCGCGCCATCGCATCAGCGCCTGGGCCGTGGCTGAAGTGCGGATGGGCGTTGTGCACCGCCGGTGCGCCGTGGGTGGCCCAGCGGGTATGCGCAATGCCAGTGAGGCCTTCCAGTTGGGTGCTTGCCACCTGCTCGGCCAGCTCGGCCACCCGCGCCGTGCTGCGCGCCCGCTGCAACCCGCCCGTATGGACGGCGACACCGCAGGAGTCATAACCGCGGTACTCCAGGCGTTGCAGGCCCTGCACCAGGACAGGAACAATATTGCGGGTGGAAACGGCGCCAACAATGCCACACATAGATTCGCTCCAAAATTGATGTGGCCGATAGTATGTCCAACACAAAGAAATTAGCTGCCAATTTTTTGGCATATTTGTTTTTTAGTTTCACAATCTCATTGATTTGAATATTTATTTCATTTAATATTAATTTATGGAACAAATTGACATTGATGAAATAGACCTGCGGTTGCTGGACCAGCTCCAGCAGGACGCGTCGCTCAGCAATCTGGAGCTGGCCGAACGCGTGCATACCTCGCCACCTACCTGTCTGCGGCGCGTCAAGCGCCTGCGCGAGGCAGGGCTGATAGAACGCCAGATCGCCGTGCTGGCCACCGACAAACTGGCCCCGGTCCTGGGGCATGGCCTGTGCGCCATCGTGGAAATATCGCTGGACCGCCAGGGCGCGGACTTGCTCGATGCATTCGAGCACCGAGTGGCCGGCGACCTGTCGGTACAACAGTGTTACCGGGTTTCGCCCGGGCCGGATTTTGTGCTGGTGGTTCATGCGCGCGACATGCCGGACTACCTGGACCTGGCGCAACGCCTGTTTACCAGCGACGCCAACGTGCGCAACGTCAAGGCTTTTTTCAGCGTCAAGCGCAGCAAATTCGGCGCCCGTATCCCTATGGCACGCCGGCAGCCGGCAAAGGCAATGTGAAGCTGATCTGGCAGCCCGCGCCCATAGCGCCGCTGGCCCAGATACGGCCGCCGTGGCGCTCCACCACGCGGCGCGCCAGGGCCAATCCGATACCGATGCCCTCGAACTGTTTCGGGCTGTGCAGGCGCTGGAAGACACGAAACAGGCGGTCCTGAAAACGCGGATCGAACCCCACGCCGTTGTCCCGGATCCGCAACTCGCAACTACCGTCGTCACGGCGCTCCCAGCCAACCTCGATCCTGGCGACCGGGCAGTCGCGTGTGAACTTGAGGGCGTTGCCCAATAGCTGCACCAGCATCTGGCCCAGCAAGGCCATGTCGCCCCACACTTTGGGGAGATCGGGCGCCACCTGCCATTCGATCTTGCGCTGTGCCGTGTCGGCCTCCAGCTGGTGGCGCACATCGGAAATCAGCCTTGAGAAATCCAGGCTGCATCGTTGCATCTCGGCGCGGCCCACGCGCGACAGTTCCTGCAGCCCGTCCATCAAACGCGCCATATGGGCCGCGGCATTACCGGCGGTGTCCAGGTGGGAAACGATGGCGGCAGGGTCACCACTGCCCAAGTCTTCGCGGATTATCTTGAGGTAGGCGCTCACATGCCGCAATGAAGCACGCAAATCGTGCGACACCGAATAGGTAAAGTCTTCGAGCGCCTGCCCGGCCTGCGCCAGTTGCTGTTGCAGTTGCGCAATCTGTTGCCGCGCCTGCTGCAGTTCGGTGCTTGCCGGCGCTCCTGCTGTTTCGTCGTTCATTTCTTCGGACGCGTCCAGCCTGCAATGGACACCTGCTTGCCACGCGCCACGCTCAGGGCGCCGGCAGGCGTGTCCTTGGTAATGGTCGAGCCGCCACCCACCGTGCCGCCCGCACCCAGCGTTACGGGCGCCACCAACACGCAGTTGCTGCCGACGTGTACACCGGCTTCGATCACCGTGCGGTGTTTGCGCGCCCCGTCGTAGTTTGCGGTAATGCTGCCGGCACCGAAATTCACGCCTTCACCCACCGTGGCGTCGCCCAGGTAGGCCAGGTGGTTGGCTTTGGCACCCTTGGCCAGGGTGGAGTTCTTGACCTCCACAAAATTGCCGATGTGAACTTGCGCACCCAGTACCGCACCCGGACGCAGACGCGCGAACGGCCCCACCAGCGCGCCTTCGCCAACGCTGACACCGGCTTTCTCACCGTCGATGTGGGTGAAAGGGTGAATTACCGCACCCGCGGCGATGGCGGCGTTGGCAATCACGCAGTTGGCGCCGATCGACACGTCGTCGCCCAGCGAGACCACGCCCTCAAAAACGCAGTTCACGTCAATGACCACGTCCTGCCCGCACTGCAGCGTGCCGCGCACGTCAAAACGCGCCGGGTCGCTTATGCGCACCCCCTGTTCCATCAGTTGCGCGGCCAGCCGCTGCTGGAATGCCCGCTCCAGCTCTGCCAGCTGCAGCGGGCTGTTGACGCCGGCCACCTGCACCGGATCGCTGATCTTGTGCGCTACCACGGCAACACCGTCGGCCACCGCGAACTTCACAATGTCGGTCAGGTAATACTCGTTTTGCGCGTTCTTGTTGTCCAGCCGCGCCAACCAGCCTTTTAGCAGCCGCGCAGGCACCGCCATGATGCCGCTGTAGATCTCGTTGATCGCCAGCTGTTCGGCGTTTGCATCCTTTTTTTCCACGATGGCCAGCACCGGGGCCTCCTCCGCGTTGCCGCCCGTGTTGCCGGCACGCACTATGCGGCCATACGCACCGGGATCGGGCAAGCTTATCGTCAGCAGAGCCAGGCGGGTGCCCGCGCACACACCCATCAGGCTGCGCAGGGTCTGCACGTCGGTCAGCGGCACGTCCCCGCTGAGCACCACCACCACGCCGTCGTCCGGCAGCACCGGCACCGCCTGCTGTACTGCATGGCCGGTACCTAGCTGCGGTTGCTGGCGCACAAAGGTCAAACCCATGCGGTTTGCAGGGCCGTGGGCGGCCTGGCAAGCCGCCTCGACGGCTTCGGCGCCATGGCCGGTGACCAGCACCGCGCGGCGGGCTCCAAGCGCTCCCGCCGTGTCCAGTACATGCTGGACCAGCGCACGTCCGGCCAATGGGTGTAATACTTTGGGCAATTTGCTTTTCATGCGGGTGCCTTTGCCCGCTGCCATGATGACCACCTCGATTGCTTCCATGCCTGCTTCCATGTCTTCATCCCGTCGCTTGCTTGTGTACTGGTCCCGGATTATCAGCCTGCTTGCCACCCTGGCGGCACTGAGCCTGCTGCAGGCCTGCAGCGCGATCAAGCTGGCCTACAACAATGCACCCGAGCTGGGCTACTGGTGGATCGACGGCTACGCCGACCTGGGCGAGGCCCAGTCGCTGCAGGTGCGCGAAGAACTGGCCCGGCTGCAGCGGTGGCACCGCGGCACCGAGCTGCCAAAAATCGCCGACCTGCTGCGCAAAACACAGCCGCTTGCCACGGCCGACACCACACCCGAACAAGTCTGTTCCCTGTTCACCGAAATGCGGGCCCGCTTCGACGCAGTGGTGGCGCAGGCCGAGCCGGCGGCGGTGTCGCTGGCCATGGGCCTGAGCGCGGGGCAACTGGCCCACATAGAAACCAAGTCGTCCAAGACCAATACCGAATGGCGCAGTGAGTGGGCGGCCGGCGGCCTTGCGGAACGCCAGGCAAAGCGGCTCAAGGCAGCGGTGGAGCGCAGCGAGCAGTTCTACGGCACGCTGGAGGAGCGCCAGCTTGCGGTATTGCGCGATGCCATCGCCCAATCTGATTTTGACCCGCAACTGAGCTACACCGAACGGCTGCGGCGCCAGCAGGATCTGCAGCAGACGCTGCGCCAGGTAAGCGGTGCGGCGGGCAACCCCAAACCCAGCGTGGCCCAGGCGACGGCGGCGCTGCGCGCTTACCTGGAGCGTTCCGTCAACTCACCCAATCCAGCTTACCGCGCCTATTCCGAAAAGGCAATTCAGGAAAGCTGCAGGACTTTTGCGCAGTTGCACAACAGCGCCACCACTGAACAACGTGTGCGTGCCGCGCGCCGGGTGGCGGCCTACGAACGCGACGCGCGCGAGCTCAGCGCTGCCCGTTGACACGGCCGTGTCCGTTATGGGCACGCAAGCTGCGTGGCTCAGCGAGCCACTGCCGTGGACTGCACGGCGGCGGAGTCAATCCATTTGACCTGCTGCAGATCGGGCCGTACCAGCCAGGACACAATAACCGCTGCCGCCAGCGCGAGCGCGGCGCAAGTCAAGGTCCAGCGCGCGAGTTTGCGCAGCCGCTCGCCGACCAGCATCCGGTGTTCGGACCGCGCGTTTTTCGGATAATCGTTCACCACCTGTGCCGGCGAGCCGCTGGCGGTGCCGAACGGCGGATGGGCAGCGCAAGCCGGCACAGCTTCAAAGAAGTCCTGCTCATGGAACTCCCGCCCATGCTGGCGAACGGCGGCGGCGCTGTTGGGGAAATCAAGCTGCTTCATACGAACTCCTGTCGCTGCGTGGAAACATGGTTGCCACGGCGCCACTGTAGGAAGCCGCGCGCCAACGGTCATCCCCCGTATGATGGAAATACTGCGGGATGCCCATGCCAAACGAACTGGACGCTTTTGTCGCCAACGAAAAATATGCGAGCGCGTTGCGAGCGCTGGCTGCGCACGGCGACGTGGTGCGCTACCGCAAGAGCACCATCGTGATCCAGGAGGGAGATACCGGCGACACCTTGTTCATTGTGCTGGGTGGGCGCGTCAAGGTGTTTTGCACCGACCCGAGCGACAAGGAGATAACCTTCGGCGACTTCGGTCCGGGTGAGTATTTTGGCGAGATGGCACTCGACGGCGGCACGCGCTCGGCAAGTGTCATTACGCTGCAGCCCACCGCATGCGCCAGAATCACCCGCTCCACCTTGCTGGCATTTATCGCACGCCGTCCGGAATTTGCGTTCGAGCTGCTGTCCAAGGTAATTCGCCGGCTGCGGCTGGCGACACGTGATGCCCGCAATCTGGCCTTTATCGACGTCTATGGACGCCTTACGCGTTGCCTGCACGAGCTGGCCGCCGTCCAGCCCGATGGCAGCAGCCGGATCACGGAGCGCATCACCCACCAGGAGATCGCGAGCCGCGTCGGCTGCAGCCGCGAAATGGTGAGCCGGATCATGAAGGATCTGGAAAGCGGCGGTTACGTGCGGATAAACGAGCGGCGCATCGTGCTGGTCGCCAAATTTCCGCAGCGCTGGTAGCGGCCGGCCGGCCGCCCCGTGTTTTGGTGCATACGTCACAAAACAGGCTGGTCAGGATTACCACCTGCGTCCGGGCGGCAAACGTAGGCTTGCGCTAACGCACTGAGGCTTAGTCTGCAACCGCAGGCACGGTGCGCAAATGGAGCGTTTGCCATGCTTGAACTCATGAATCGCGGGACACCGCGGCAGCACGCCGAAACTGACCAGCGTTCGCCGCATCGACAGGAATTCTCCGAGCTGGAGATACTGCGGCTGGCACTGGACCAGGTGGACTACGGACTGGTGGTGGTCGACGCGGACAGCGGCGCGCTGCAGTTCACCAACGCATTGGGACGCGATGCGCTGGACGATGCGCCCAGCCACATGGGCAAGGTAGGCGACGACACCGGCCTGCGCCTGGAGTGCGGGCGCGTAGTGACCCGCCGAGCGGACGATGCCGAACAGCTGCGGCGAAACCTGCTGCGCACGCGCGCCGGATTCCGCGGGCTACTCAACCTGGGCAACGCAGGCCGGAGCAGCGCGGTCGCCGTGGTGCCGCTGAACGCGCCACGGTATCCGGGCTACGCATCGCCAGCGGATGGTGCCGGAGCCGCGGCACCGGCTTGCCTTGCCTTGCTGGTGTTTGCCAAACAGCACCTGTGTGACGACTCCACCATGGCCCTGTTCGCACGTGAGCGCGGCCTGACCAGCGCGGAAGGGCAGGTGCTGGCACAGGTTTGCCGCGGTCTGCGCCCGGCCCAGATTGCCGACCACCATGGCGTACAAATCTCGACCGTGCGCACCCAACTGCGCAGCATCCGCATGAAAACCTGCTGCGAAACCATCCGCGAGTTGGTGCAAAAGGTGTCGGTGCTGCCACCGATGGCGCTGCACCTCTCGTCGCGCAGCCTCGCCATGGCGTAAACCCCCCGGCAGCGGAGATTCGCAGGCTCGTTCAGACCTGCAAGGCGGCCCACATCTCCCGATCGCGCTCCGCCGTCCAGATACGCGGGTTCTTGATGCCTTTGGCTTCATCAAAGGCCCGCGTCACGTCAAACGGCAGGCAGTGTTCGTAGATGAATACCTGGCCGAAAATCGGATCCATGCTTTTGCGGGTGTGCTGCATCGCGCCCTTGAGGTCCAGGTTGGCGGCGGCGGCTTCCTTGCCGCAGCGAAACAGGGTCTCTACCCACAGCCGGGTGTAGTCCAGCGCCTTGTTGACGTCGGCACTGCCTTTCATGGCTTCTCCCCGGCCCGGCACAATCGCCTCGGCTCCGAGCGAGCGCAAGGCCTCCAGCGTGGCTGGCCATTCCTGCAGTTGTGCATCACCGGTATAAACACCGGCCTGGTACTCCACCAGATCGCCGCTGAACAGCACCTTCTCCTGCTCGACCCAGGCAATCGTGTCGCCGCGGGTGTGGCCCGGGCCCGGATGCCAGATCTGCACCGTGACGCCGCCCAGATCCAGGGTGAGTTTGCCCGGCACCTCCCCTTTGACCGGGTCGCCGCCGCCCACCACCAGCGTTGGCCAGGTGAGACCCGGCACCGATTCGGCGTTGCGAAACAGGCGCGGAAAACGCTCCATCTCGCTTTGCATGTCCTGCGCACCCCGTTCCCGTATCAGCTCCAGCGTACCCTGGCTGGCGATGATCTCGGTCGCCCCCTCGGCAGCATAAGCACTGGCGCCCAGCACACGCACGGCGTGGTAGTGGGTCAACAGCACGTACTTGATCGGCTGGTCGCTGACCGTGCGGATTCTGGCGATCAGGTCGCGCGCCATGGCCGGTGTGGCGGTGGCGTCGCTGACCATCACGAACTTGTCGCCAATGATCACGCCCGAGTTGGGGTCCCCCTCGGCGGTGTAGGCCCAACAATGCGTGCTGAGCTGCTCGAAGGTAATTTTCTTGTCCTGCAGATCGGCCTGCGAGGCAAAGGTTTTGGTGCTGGGTGTGGGGGTGGCGCTGGACATGAACTGCTCCGGGAGTTCGGGCAATTTTAGCGACGACCTCTTGCCGCGCGGCCCAACCCAAAGCCCGACCCGCTCCTGGGCTAAAGTGGCCCCATGTTCAATTCCCTGTTCACGTTCTTCGAGTCGCGCGTCCTGGCCACGGCTACACCGCCCGAGGGGCCACCGCCTCCCGGGCTGCTGGCTTTCTACTGGCATTTCATTCGCCAGACCAGGACGCTTTTTTTTGCGATGCTGCTGAGCTGCCTGTTGCTGGCTCTGAGCGACACGGTGCTGCCGGTACTGATTGGCAAGCTGGTGGCCCTGATGGCGGCCACCGACCGCCAGGCCGCCCTGCGCAACGCCTGGCCAACGCTGCTGGGCATGGTGGCTTTCATGCTGCTGCTGCGACCGGCGGTGCTGCTGTTCGACAGTCTGCTGCGTTTCAACGCCGTGATGCCGGGGCTGACCAGCCTGGTGCGCTGGCAAAACCACTGGCACGTGGTGCGCCAGAGCTGGCCGTTTTTTCAGGACGACTTTGCCGGGCGGATTGCCAACCGGGTGGTTCAAACCGGCAATGCGCTGCGGGAGAGCGCGGTGTCCGGTGTACGGGCCGTCTGGTACATCGTGGTCTATGGGCTGACCAGCGTCGTGCTGCTGTGGATGGCCGACTGGCGGCTGGCCGTGCCCACCATATGCTGGTTCACCGCGTATGTTGTGTTCCTGCGCCATTTCGTTCCGCGCATGCGCGATCTGTCCAAGGCCAGCTCGGCGGTGCGTTCCAAGATCGTGGCGCGGGTGGTGGACACCTACACCAACATCCTGACCGTGAAGCTATTTGCCCGTCCCAGCGACGAAGACAAATACGTGCAGAACGTCATCGAGTCCCACAAGAACGCCATTGCGGCCCATATGCGGCTGGTGACCCAATTCATCTGGATTCTGTGGATGCTCAACGCCCTGCTGCTGGTGGCCACCGCCACGGTTGGACTGAGCCTGTGGCAAACCAATGCCCTCGATGTAGGTGTTTTTGCAATGGCCTTGCCGCTGGCCTGGCAGATCACCAGCGCCGCCGGCTGGGTGTCGTGGGAAGTTGCGGGGATTTTCGAGAACGTGGGGGTGGTGCAGGAAGGCATGGAAACCATTGCGGTGCCGCACCGCATGGTGGATGCCGACAACGCCCAGCCGCTGCAGGTAGGCCAGGGAGAAATCCGTTTCGAGCACCTGAGTTTTGCGTACGACCCCGAACGCCCGGTGCTCAAGGACATCAACCTCAGTATCCGGCCGGGCGAGCGGATCGGCCTGGTGGGACGCTCCGGCGCAGGCAAGTCCACGCTGGTCAATCTGCTGCTGCGCTTCTTCAATCCCTCCAGTGGCCGCATCCTGATCGACGGGCAGGACCTGGCGCACACCACGCAGGAAAGCGTGCGTGCGCAGATCGGCATGGTCACGCAGGACACTTCGCTGCTGCACCGCTCGATTACGGCCAACATCCGTTACGGGAAACCGCAGGCCAGCATGGAGGACGTCATGGCAGCGGCCCGCAAAGCGCAGGCCAGCGATTTTGTGCTGGGTTTGCGCGACTGGAAAGGGCGCGAGGGTTTCGACGCCCATGTCGGCGAACGCGGCGTCAAACTCTCTGGCGGGCAACGCCAGCGTATCGCCATTGCCCGCGTGGTGCTGAAAGACGCGCCGATACTGATTCTGGACGAAGCCACCTCGGCGCTGGACAGCGAGGTCGAGCTGGCGATTCAGGAGCAGTTGCTCGGGCTGATGGACGGCAAGACCGTGATCGCCATTGCGCACCGCCTGTCCACCATTGCGCGGCTGGACCGGCTGATCGTGCTGGACGAAGGGCGGATCGTGGAGGCGGGAACACACGACGAACTGCTGCTGCTGGGCGGCCACTACAGCGAGCTGTGGCGGCACCAATCCGGCGGGTTTTTGCCGAGCCGGATAAGGGGCTCTGGCGCAACAGCGCCTGGTCGGGAAACGGAACTCACCGGCTGAGTTGTCTGTGTGACTCGCCCCTCAAAGGCGTCGGCAGTCTTTACACAGCACCGGCGCGAGCGCCGGGAGACTGCGCTAACGCGTTGATATAAAACAATAAAAATGCCCGGCTCAAAAATTGCGGTAGTGGATCGCTCGTGTTACGAGTACATCTAAACAACAGGAGGATTCCCCATGCTTGATTCACCGATGCGTCTGAAAATGGTCCCGCTGGCGATTGCCGTTTTTGTAGGCAGTTTGTCGGCAACGTCTTTTGCCACCCCGATAACCTACCCTGCCGGCGGCAACATCACACTGGACGCAGCCTATTCTCTGGGGAGCACTGCTTTGGTTCCGGATGGCTTGGGGGCTGGCAATGTGTACGCCAATGCCAGTGGTGCCGACTTTTACCTGAGCACAAGCGACAACGCCGGCAACAGCATCTTTTTTCATACCTACGGATTCAGCGGCGAGCCCACCTACTTTGGCGCCCGCGCCTCCGGCCAGGGCAACTTTTTCGGCACCACGAGCGCAAGCTACAGCAACCTGTTTACGAATACCAGCGCGGTGGCGCAGATGTTCACTTTCTCGTTCTACGTATCCGATGGCCAGTTGGGCTTGACAGGGGCAGGCTCGGGTTTTGCCGACCTGCTGCTGCGTGTCCAGAAGGACGGCACCGACGTGGCACGCGACCATACCACCATCAACCAGACCGCAACCAGCGCAGATGCCACCTGCAACACCGACGACTTTGGCTCCAGCACGCTGAGGGACTACATGGGCTGCAACACTCTGAACCAGACCTTTGCGAATGGCGGCGGTGGCCAACCCTTCAGCGTAAGTCTGGGAGTGATCGACGCGGGAGCTAGTTTTACCCTCAATTACGACATCATTGCAACCGTGTCTGGCGACCTGAGCCAAAGCTCGGGCGGCGGCGGTTACGGATGTTATGGCGGTGAGAACACATTTGCGCGGGCGGTTGGCGAAGGCGGCGGCTGCAATTTCCCGGGTACGGCAATTGCCCGCTCCGGCGACCCGTTTGGCGGATCATTTTTTGATATCAACGGCCAAATTGTCTCGGACAACCAGGTCGCTGGCCTGGCCGGCAGGTTCAGCAACGTGCCCGAACCCGGTTCGATAGCCCTGATGGGTGTTGCACTGGCCGGGCTGGCGGCGGCGCGACGCAAGAAGCAGGACACCAAAGGCTGACCTCCACTGCCACCTGGGCAGATATCACGGCACCTCCGGGTGCCGTTTTTTTTGGGGTGCGGCGTTAGTATCCAGTGCGTATGGCAACAATACTTTTTGTGTGGGAACTCGGCGGCGGTTATGGCCACCTCTCGCGGCTGCTGCCCGTGGCGCGCGAACTCGCGGCACGTGGCCACCAGCCCCTGTTCGCGGTGCGTGACCTTCTGGGCGCCGAGGCGCTTCTTGAACCCCACCATATTCGCGCCTTCCAGGCGCCCTTGTGGCTGGGCCAGGTGACCAATTTGCCCGAGACCATCAGTTATCCTGAGCTGCTGATGCGCTTCGGCTTTCTGAATGCACGCGCACTGACCGGTATCTGCCGGGCGTGGCGCAATCTTGTGGGCGTTCTTGCACCCAGGCTGCTGGTGCTGGACCACGCGCCCACTGCCCTGTTGGCAACACGGGGGCTGGGCATTCCTCGGGTAAATTTCGGCGACGGTTTCTGTATCCCGCCGACCACTCGACCCCTGCCACCCTTTCGCTGGTGGCAGCGCGAAAACATGCTGCGCCTGAACGACTCGGAACAGCATGTTTTGGCAACCGCGAATGAAGTGCTTCTGGAGCTCGACGCCGTGCCGATGCTGTGTATGGCTGACCTGCTGGAGTGCGAAGACAGCCTCCTGTCTACGTTCACGGAACTCGATGCCTATCCGGACCGTGGGGCGCGGAGTTACATCGGCCCCATTCACGCGCTCGGGCAGGGAGTGGACACCCTGTGGCCGCAGGCCGCAGGCCCAAAGATATTTGCCTACCTCAACACGGGTTATACCGGTTGGGAAACCATTGCCGCGGCCCTGCACGGGCTGAAGGCACGCGTTCTGGTGCATGTTCAGGGGGCAGCCCGGCAGACACTGCAGCGCTACAGCTCGCCGGCAATGGCTTTTTCCACACAACCCCTGAACATGAATCAGATGAGCACAAGCTGCGACATTGCCTTGTGCCATGGCGGAGCCGGCACCACGGCCGCCATGCTGCTGGCGGGCAAGCCGCTGATTTTGTTTCCCATGCCAGGGCATATGGAGCAAGCCATGACAGCCCGCAGGCTGGCGACCCTGGGTGTGGCAACCAGTGTGACACCGGACGCCATGGGACAGTTGCCGCGTCTGCTGAAGAAGGCGCTGGCCGATGCCGCGCCCGGCCAGGCGGCGCAGCGCTTTGCGCAGCGGCATGCTGGTTACGACCAACAAGCCACCATACGTCTTGCCGCGGACCGGTGTGAGGCGCTGCTGGAAGCCACAGCATGAGCCGCCGGGCCGCTCCCAATGCGATTAAGCACCGTAGTGCGCGGCACGAAGGTTTCCCGATGAGCCGCCGGGCCGCTCCCAAGGCGAATAGCACCGCAGCCCGTCGGGCGGAGGTTACCCCGTGAGCGTCTTGCCCAGCTTCTCGGTTGTCATCTGCAACTTCAACTACGCCCGGTTTGTGGGCCAGGCAATCCAGAGCGCTCTGGACCAGGACTATCCGGCGGACCGTCTGCAGGTTATCGTGGTGGACGACGGCTCCACCGATGACGCATGCGCGGTTTATGCCAGGTTTGCCGATGACCCCCGGTTCCTGCTGGTGGTGCAGGAAAACCGCGGCCAGACCGCGGCGTATGAGGCGGGGGTCAGGGTGGCGACTGGCGACACCATCTGCCTGCTGGATTCCGACGATGTGTTCTTGCCAAACAAGCTGCAAAGAGTCGCCGAGCGAATGGCCGAACTGGGCGAGGCGCCGGGCAATCTGTTCCTGTGCCACGACCTGGTTGTTGAGGACAGCAGCGGCCCAATCCCGGTTTGCGACGGTCCGTCCTGGTTTGAAAGGGTAGGGGTTACCGATCTGCCAGACTGCACCACGCTGCAAGAGCCGCTGAAGTATTTTCCGTTTTCGGTTCCCTGCGGGCTGGTGTTTTCCCGTGCCGTCGTCGCTGCCTGCCTTGAGGCTTTGCCAACCTGGGCTTTCCTCAAAGAGGCCGACGGGATTCTCTGCCCGGCCGCATTGCTGAAAACCGGCCGCGTGCACTATCTGCGCGAACGGCTCGGCGTATACCGCATTCACGGTGGCAACGACTTTGCAAGCCTGGTGAACGGCCAGTACGTACCGCGCTTCGATCCCCAAATACGGGCACCGAGAAAGCTTCGTTTCCTGGAGCAATGGATAGACGTGCTGGACCAGCCTGCGCCACAACGCGCCATCGCCCTGGATTACCTGCGCCGGTTCGAGCATCTGGGACGCAAGTTGTCTGCCTCGCGCGCACTCATCGAGCCCTCCGTCAGTGTGCTGGTGCTGGGGCGCGCCATGGGCGGCGCCTTCGATACCTCTACATCGGCCAGCCTGCAATCCCATCCGCGCGTGGATTTCCACCGGCCGCAGGGCCCGTGTGGACCGGAGCTGGAACAGATGGCGCGCGCTTACGCCGCAAGCGACGGGGAATATGTGGTTTTCATGCGCTCAGGCGACCGGCTGGACCGCGAGTTTGTGGAGCGGCATCTGCATTGGCGCCAATATGGAGCACTGGTGGCACTGAGTTGCAGCGACGTGCGGCTGGCCAGCACCGAAGGCAGCCTGGTACACGCCGACGTACTGCGCAACAGCGGCGCCTGGAAGCAGAATCTGCAACAGGTGCCTCCGCTGGCCACCGCGCTGCGCGATTGGGTCGCACCCCCCATGTCGGCCTGCATGTTCCGGCGCAATGCGTTTCTGGATCAGCTGTTTGCCCGCCGCTCAACCATGCCGGACGAGTTGCAACAGGCCGGCTTCTGGCTGGTTTTCCAGCTTCAGCACCACACCGGCGGCGTGCTGCGCATTCTGGAGACACTGACCACCTGCCGGCTACCGGACGGGGCCGCCGCCAGCTACGGCTACTTGTCCGCGCCCAGCGGGTCCGACGGCCTTTTGAAGGAAGCACCAGTAGCCACGGCACTTTCCTGGCTCGCAGACTTTTATAGGGATGAGCAGCCACTGTTCCGGCAATGGCTGCCGGCTTCCTGGCACCAGCGTTTTACGCCATGGCTGGCAGCACAGCAGAACACTATTCCGACAATGCCGCCATGAGATGGCCCGGTGCCATGGCGTCGAACTACTACTCCTTGCGGAAGTCGTCGTGGCAGGACTTGCAGTCGCCGCCAACCGCCCCCACCGCCGACTTGAGCGCATCCATGTTCCCGGTCTTGACCGCCGCGCTCAGCTTGATCGCATCCGCATTCAATTTTTCCCCCACCGCCTTGAACTTGGCGGTGTCTGTCCATATCTCGGGTTTGGCCCTGGTCTCACCCTTGTCCGAGCCGGGGGAGAACCCCGCCAACGGCAGCCTGGTCACGGTCTCGAATATCGCGGCGTTTTCAGCAGCGACAGCCGCATCGAAAGGTACCCGGCCACTGGCCATCGCGGCGATACGACCGAAATGTGCGCCCTGAAGCGTCATGACCGCCTTGCGGTACTTGATGGCATCTTCCGGCTTGGCAAACTGGGCTTGGGCAGGGGCTGCCAGGGTGACTGCGGCGGCTGCGAGTACGAACGAAGCGACTAATTTCATGGTTGTTCCTGCTGGATAAAGATGGGTTGAAGAATAACTGCCCGCCGGTAGAGTTTCGCCCGGTTACAAAAGTTCTCCGCCGCAGCGACAAATTTCTTCCGGGCCAGGAAACGCAGGGTAAACACCTAGCGCCTGCTCACAAATGGATTGCGAAAGCGGTTACTGTGTCGCCAGTTCCTGGAGCCGCATATCCTGCGGCCGCTCGGCCGCCAATGCGCGCCATTGCTTGCGGGCTTCGTCCTTGAGCTCGGCCTGTTCCAGCCACGCAGCGTCGGCAACCCGCGAAGACACGGGTGCCGAAACATCGGTACGCAGGTCCATGGCCTGGGCCCGCAAATCCGCGCTTGCGACGCTGAAAACACCGGTGCTCACGTACTTGCGGCCGTCCGGCAGCTTTGCCGATACGACCCAGGTGTACGACCCGCCATCCCGGAGCTGCACCGTTACGGGCAAGGTCAGCGAAGCCGTATCCACCTGTGTTTCATACAGCGAGCGACCGGTATCGTCGGTAATACCGAACTGGTACGGGACGCCGGCTTGCAACTCCTGCCAGCGAAATTCGGGCTGGGCTTCAAGCAAACGCGTGCCATTGGCACTGAACAGCCTGATACGCGCCGCCGGCAACAGGCTGCGCAGCACAATGGCGCCCTGCGCCATCGCAACAGACCGGCAAGCGTTTGCTGGCGCTCGATGGCCTGTCGATTGGCGGCGTCAACACGGTGCGCGGCTTTCGCGAAAACCAGCTCGTGCGCGACGTGGGCGCCATTTACAACATCGAGTTTGAGTACCCGCTTGTCAAAAGCCCGGGTACCGGCCTGAACGCCACGGTTATCCCGTTTTATGACCACGGCCGGGGCTGGAACAAGGGCGACGTGGCCGCGACACTGTCTTCCTGGGGGCTGGCCAACCGCGTCCGCTGGCAGGGCCTGAGCCTGGATGTGGTGCTGGCCAAGCGGCTGGTTTCCCCGCAATTGGCCAAAGCCTCCAAATCGACCTTGCAGGACAAGGGCGTACACGTGCAGCTTGCTTACGCCTTCTTTTGACGCCCTGCTGGCAGCCGCCGCTGAAAACCGTCAGGACTTTGCAAACGCCCGCGCGTCTTCAAACAGTTTTGCCACGTCGCCCAGAGACGCAATGACTTCGTCCAGCGACCCGCCCAGGCGCTGCGCCAGCGCGGGCGGCAACTCCTCCACCACCGGGTTGCCGCCAAAACCAAACCTCAGCTTCTTGCTGATCTGGTTGGCGGCAAACACGCAGGCGATCATCGGCGTGTCCTTGATGTCCGCGCCGTACTGGTGGCGTATGGTCTCGACCAGGGGCGGGGCGAAGCGCCATTTCTCCACCAGCATCGCGCCCACCACGGCATGGTCTACGCCTATCGTCTCGCGCAGCGCCAGATGCAAGGCGGTCTGGTCGCGTTGACTGATCTCCAGCGCTTGCCGGAACTCCTCGGGCATGAACTGGGCGAACACCACCTTGCCGAAATCGTGCAGGAGGCCGGCGATAAAACAGTCGCCGGCATCCGCGCCCTCCACACGCAGCGCCAGTTGCCGCGCAATACCGGCCGTGGAGAGCGAATGCAGCAGGTACTGCTGCACATCGAAGCCGGCTATATTGTCCTTGGGCAACATGCCTATGGCCGCAATGCTGAGTGCCAGGTTCTTGACGCTGTTGAATCCCATGTACACGACGGCATGGTTGATCGACGTGATCTGCTTGGGCAGGCTGTAGTAGGCTGAATTGACCACCTTGAGGATCTTGACCGTGACCACCGGGTCCTTGTCGATTACCTGCACCAGATCCTTGGGCGAGCAATTGACGTCGCGCGTGAGCTCCAGAATACGCTGCACGCTTTTGGGAAACGCCGGCATGCGGTCTACCGCGGCGACAAGTTTTTGGGAGAGTTCGGGGGTCATGGGCTGCAAGTGGTTTGCTGCCCCTGCATTGTGCCGGGAACCGTTGGTGCCGGCCAGCAAATGCTTACGGGAGCTTCGCCCAGCCGTCCCCGGTGCGTGCCGGTTGTCCTTGAGTTTTTGTTGGATTCCTGACGGCGTCCATCTTGAGCGCGGCCTTCGCTTGCGCCGGGTTGTTTCCCGCAGCCATCGCATTGGCCATCGCCCGGCTTACCTGGGGCGCGGCGACACTCGTACCATCCATACGGAAGCTGACGCCACTGCGTGTCGCCGCGCCCCGCACGCCTCGCACCGTTGCGCTGGTGTCGCTTGGCGCCACAAGGTCCACCCCGTTGACAGCTCCCTTGCGCCCTGGCCCGGACGCGCTGTAGGGCGCCATGGTGGGCCGCGCCTTTCCGGTGCAATCCGCATTGATCGCCGCCCCGCCAACCACCGTGATGTTCTCCGCGGTGGCGACGTTGTTGAGCGCGCCCATGCGCCTGATCGGGCTCGGGTTGCCTGCGTCGTCGGCAGGCGGGATTCGAAGCACCGCGCCGCGCGGGTAGTCCGGGTGAACAAAATGGGATTGCCGGCGCGGCCCTTTGTCTCCCAATGCCGGGTCATCGCGCTCCACGTAGGCATCGAAGGCTATGTCGTTCGCGCCCGAGTTGGCCAGCACCACGGTCCAGATTCCGTGTGGTGCGAGCTGGCGGAGCCCTTTCGCGGGCAAGGCTGTTGCCGCGATGGACACCTGGATGCAACTGCGGTTGAGCGCATTGGGCGGCGCAGCCAGAAAGGCCACGCTGCACACTACCTCGGCCTGCGGCTTCCACGCCCACACCTGGTCCACGCCGACCTCCTGTCCCAGGGGTTGCCCGGGAGGACATACCGCGACAGTCAGGGCATCCAGTGCACTCGCCGGCAGATTCGCGGGCAGCCATATCTCCAGAAAGCTGTCGGTCCAGTCATCCGGCAAAACCTTCCAATGAATTTGGGCTTTCCCTCGCCCGGTCCCTGCAAGTTTGGGAACCGTTGCCTGCCAATGGCACATGGCCGCGAACTGGTTGCCTGCCGCCACCACCATGGCGACCGAATCACGGGGGCTGGACACGCCCAGCAGTTGGTCCAGGGCAGACTCGAGCAGCGACGAGCCATCGTGCGGGCCTGCGAACGCGCCATCGCTGAAATTGATAACGAGCTTGCGCCCGGCGGCATGGCGAATCAGGTAACACACGGCGTCAAGAAGGTGTACGCAGAGGCTGGCGCCTGAGGTGTCCTTGAGTGGCTTGGCCGGCAGTTGCACCGCAATGATGGCGGCGCTGGAAGCCGCATCGCCGGAAGGGCGGGTGCCAGCGGCCAGCGATGCTACATGGGTTCCGTGCGCCGCGGCATGTTGTGCAGGCTGGTAATCCACCAGCCGGTAGATGGCCGCGTCGTCCGACTGGAAACGGTCCATGAGCTGGTTGATCTTGAAATTGTCGTCGCTCGTGTTCGACGGTAGATTGGTGAGCTCTCTCCCGTAGGGGAAACCATTCACCTTGTTCCACCAGCGCGGATCCCGCACGGCGGTCGGCCCCAGACCATCTTCCTGGTCCCAGACGCGCTCCACGCGCGACGACCACCCCGAGCTTGAAAGTTTGGCGAAACACCGGTTCGCGAATGCGATGCCGTGGTCGATGATGCCGATCACAAGCCCTTGCAGCTGCTGCTCAGGAAGCAGCGATGCCACGGATCCGGTCCCCTCCGGAGCACTGGCATGCATCGGAATGGCGGCCAGCCCGATGCGCAATCTCCGCACCTTGGGTTCATTCGCCAGATCCGCCAATTTGTCCGGCGCAACCAGTCCGGTGCCATACGGCCGAACCATTGCGGTGCCTGTCGTTGGAGCCAAAAGCGCTGGATCCACCGTATCGGGCTTGCCGTCGTCCGCCAGACGGAGTTCGTAGGCCAGGGGGATGGGCTGATTGATGTCCCATGTTCTGCTGAAACCCGCGAAACGGGTCAGGTCGGCCCACACCAGCAGCGGATCCAGCAGCACAAACCTGGCCGGCACTACACGATCCAGCAGTTGCAGCAAGGATGCCGGGCCAGCGCCCGGCGTGACGCGTTGCCAGGTCATGGCAACTCAAAACCGAGAACTTTGAGTTCTTTCTTGGCCTGGTCCTTGAGCCAACAAAGCATCGGCGCTTTTGCCGCGTCCAGCCGCAATAACTGCTCCGCAAGAAATTGGCCCAGCGTCTCGCCACCCACACTATCGATCGGAAAATGCAGGCCGGCGACGACACGATTTTCGGCGATGCGTTTGGCCTGCCGCCGCAGCTGGATCGCCAGCGGGCTGTTTTTGGTGCCATCCAGAAGCTCGCTCGCATTGGTGGCACTCCATTGCTTGGTCAACCCAATCATCAACTCCGCAAAAGCGCGGCTTTCGGTGGCGTGGCCACTGGGAAACGCCGAGAACCCGGGCACCGCGATCATGGGCTGGATATTGGGCGAATACTCGCTGGGGCGCGGGCAATTGAACGCGATCTTGAAACGCATGCAGACCATCATCGCAAACGACAGGCAGCAATCGATCAGCTCCAGCGTTTTGGGGCAGTTATGCGCCCGCAACTCGAGGGCGCTGGCCCAGAACGGCGCCTGTGGGACAGTCTGGGCCAGTATCTCGCTGGCGCGCTCATCGCGCCTCTGCGCCCAGCTTTGTATTGCATCCAGTTCCGCCAGGAAGACGGCCATATTCGGCTGCGCCAGCGTACAAGTCTTGCCATCCAGGGAGACAGCGACCTCTTTGCGGGTTTGGTCGATGGTGAACCCGGTCAACCCGAACAGCTCCACCAGATAGAGGTATTGCCGGGTGACGACGTTTGAATTGGGCAGGGCCGAAGGCAATTCGTCGAGGACTACAAACGGCCCGGCTTTTACGCCTGGCTTGGCCCAAAGTTTGAGGGGGCTCCACTGGGTGCTCCAGTCGCCCTTGCCCGTCATCGCATCGGGCAGCACTTCGTCAAAAATGGCGTCGCGCGACTTGTTCAGCGCATCGGCGACCAGGGGGGCGGCCGAGGGCTGTGTGCCGGCGCCCGCATAACCGGAGTAGCCCGAATAACCGGAGTACCCGCTGTAGCCGCTATAGCCCGAATAGCCGGAATATCCACTGTAGCCGCTGTAGCCCGAAAAGAAGGTCATTGAAATCTCCTGCCTGTTGGAATTCAAAAAGGCCGCGCGACGGCGTCAGGGCGGCAGGCCCGCGGCCCGCAAGGCGTCTGCCAGCATCTCGGCATAACTTCTGGCCTGCTCCTGCCCGGGGTACCGCGCGAGGAAAGAGCGCACCGTAAACTGGGGCTCCAGAGTGAGCAGTTGCCGCACGGTTACGCGTGCATCGTCGACCTTCCCGCACAGCGACTGCGCAATGGCCAAGGCGCGGTAGGTCGACGAGTGAATGCGGTTGGCCCGCAGTGACGCACTGGCCAGCTCAATGGCCCGCTCGTAACGCCCCGCGGCGATGGAGGCCGAAGCCGCCAGTGACTGGTAGTAGTAGCGCAAGGGGTCCAGCGGCGACAGCACCAGAGCGCGTTCGGTTGCATCCGATGCCGCGGGACCTTCACCCCGGAAAGCGGCCGTCATGCCCATCCACAACCAGGCCAACGGTTCATTCGGGTTGACGACGAGAGCGTCTTCATACATCCGGGCAGCGGTATGCAGATCCTTCTTCAGGTAGCCATGAACCTGCCCGGTCACTGCAATCGCCAGCGCGGAACGGCTGTCACGTCCTAACGCGCGCTCGCAGTAACTCAATGCCTCGTTGGCGTCCCGCTCGGGGTCGTTTGACCAGCCCTGGGCAACACGCAGCACGTACCACATGCCCAGCCACGCCAAGGGCTGGGCGTGCCGGCCGTGCAGCTCATGCAGCCGGTCCAGCATATCCCTGGAGCGCCGGAACTCTTCACTGGTGGCGCGGTGCATCAAGGTGATGGCACCCAGCATGAGGCTGTAACTCTGCAAGTTTGGCAAAGGCTGCACGGTTGCCTTGTGCACCTCGCTGGACAACAGGGCGCCGGCGGCGGCGCCGGATATGGCGTTGCCAATCTCGCTGTCTGTTTGCAGCAGGTCCTGCACGTCGGCCTGGAGCCGGTCCGTCCATACCACGTGACGGGTGGCGCTGTCGGCCAGTTCCGCGAATACCATCACACGGCCGTTGTGCACTACGTAGCTTCCCGAGAGCACATACCCCGCGCCCAGATGCACCTGCGCATCATCCGCGGCACTTGCGCGGCCACGCAGGGCCGTGGTGCTGAGCCGGGACACGACCCTTAGAGCGCCCGATTTTCCCAACTGGTGGATGACGGCATCGGCGATCAACTCGCCAATCGCAAACAACTCGGTGTCGCCGCCCCGCGACGCAAAAGGTATTACCGCAATGGTCGGCTGGAGCGAAGGCTGGGTGGTTTCCAGGGCCGGCGCCAGCACCTTTGCGGCTCCCCGGGGACGCACCCGGTAAGCCCGTACCGGCTGATCGATGTGCCGCAAGAAACACCCGCCCATATCCTCAACGTCCGCGTCCAGCCCGTCGGTCAGGCCGTCACGCACACTGGTGGACACCACGGTCTCTTCCGGGCCGGCCAGCGTGACCAAGCGTGCCGCCAGATTGACGCCAGCGCCATAGATGTCGATCTGGTCGGTGTACACGTAGCTGCTGTTGATACCGGCACGCAATTGCATCTGAAGTTCGGGCGTGGTGTCCGTGCTGCCCGTGTTGACTTCCTTCATCAAGCCATGCAGCGCAAAGGCGGCATTCACTGCATCACCTGGCCGCTCGAACTCCACCATCAGCCCGTCTCCCAGGCTCTTGACCAGGCGCCCCCCATGGCCCGGAATGGCGTGCCCCTGCGCCCGAAGAACGAAGTCGTGCCAGCGTGCCACGGTGCCCGCCTCGTCCAAATTCATCAACCGAACGGATTCGACCAAGTCCAGCACCAGCACCACCTTTTGGCTGCGCGGCAAGCCCAACCGCAGCAAATCTGCGGGCGCTTGTGCGTCGATACCAAGCATGGTGCCGGGTTCTGCCATCGCGGGCATCCTCAAAATCTATGACGAACGGGGGGTTACGCTTATTGTGTGGAGCCACCGCTAAAACGCGCAAGGCCTATTCGCATCGCGACGCAAATATGTGGCTTGCGGGCGAATCCGCATGGCGCGACGCAAGGTTTTGGAATCCCTGACGCGAGGCGGCAGGGCTGTTGCTCACGAGAAAACGCCGGGCCGCTCCCAAGTTTTCTTGCACCCCCTCGGGGGGCCTGGCGAAGCCAGGGCTGGGGGCGCTCAGTAGTGCAGCTGCGCCCCACCGCCTTGCGCCGCTTCTTTCAACGCCCGGGTGATGATGCCGGTGGCGACGGTTGCGAAATACCGCGCGCCCCAAGCCGCGTATTTGTCTTCATCGGCGGGAGTCAGGGCCAGGATGCCGGGGCACTTTCCCTCGGCTGCCACAGCCTTGAGCGTGCTCTCGATGGCAGCCTGCACCGGTGGCTCGTCCCAGCGGTTCTGGTACCCCATGTTGTGGGCAAGATCGTTCGGGCCGACAAATACCGCGTCCACACCGTCTACCGCCGCAATGGCTGCGGCATTGGCCACTCCTTCAGCCGTCTCGACCATCACCACCAGCGCGATGCCGTCATTGCTGCGCTGCGTATGCGCCGGTCCGCCAAACGCACCATAACCAGCGGCACGGGAAGAAAACGCACTGCCGCGCTGGCCGCTGACGCCGGTGGCACCAGCAGGCAGCGGGTATTTGACCTGCTGCACCAGCGCCGCCGCGTGTGCCGCCGTGCTGACCATGGGTATCTGTAATCCCCCGGCTCCGATATCCAGTGTGCGGGTTATGTCGTGCTCCAGGCAGCGCACCAGCGTGGGCAGGTTGCAGGCCCGCGCCGCGCGCAGCATGTGTTCGGTGGTCTCTATCCCGGCGCTGCCGTGTTCGTTGTCGATCAGCAGGAAATCGAAACCCGCAAAGGCGCACATCTCTACCAATGCGGGCGATGGAATACCGTTGAAGATGCCACGCAGGCGTTTGCCGCTGCGCAGCATGTCGGGCAGACGTGTGTCCAGCGGGCGCGCATGGTCCAGGTGGGTCATAAGGCAGCCTGCGCCCAAAGGGCTGCGGTGCGAGCTTACTTGGGGCGGCCCGGCGCGGCGCTCATTTCCACAGTTCCTCACTGGCGATGGCCGCCCCTTCGGCCATGCTGGCCAGCTTGGCAAAACAAATAGGCGGGTGGATCGCCCCAAATCCGGCGAAGGTGCCGAAGCCGCAATCGGTGGCGGCCATTACGCGATCACGCCCCACGATATTGGCGTAGGTCAACAGGCGCTGGGCCACCAGGCGGGGATGTTCGATGAAGTTGTTGACCGAGTCCAGCACACCGGGCGCCAGTATCTTGTGGTCGGGGATGCGCCCTTCTCGCCCGGCCTTGGCCCACACCTCCCACTCGTGGGCGTGGCGCGGGTTGGCGCCCTCAAACAACACGGTGCCCGGTTTGGCCTTGAGCACCACGTCGAGAATTTTCTCCAGGCCGATGTCATGGTGGTGCGGGCCTTCGTAGTTGCCCCAGCACACGTGCATGCGGGTGCGTTCGGCCGGCACGTTGCGCAGGGCGTGGTTCAGCGCCTCTACCTGCAGGTGGGCGTTGCGCAGGAACTCGGCGTCGTCTACGTCGCGGAACTTGATGTGCCGGCCCATTGCCAGGTCGGGCGCGTCTATCTGCAGGTCCAGCCCGGCCGCAACAATGGCCTCGTATTCGGTCGCCATGGCATCCGCCAGCGCCTGCAGGTACAGCTCGGTACTGGCGTAGTACTTGTTGGGCTGGAACACGGCAATCACGCCGGGGGAGGCACTGTTCATGAACGCACGCAGCGGTGGCTGCCCCGGTGCTGCTGCTTCAGCACATGCTGCCTTCAGGTTGGCAATGTCCTTGTGCAGACCGCTCAGGTCCTTGACCGCGATCGGACCGGTACAGATCGGACGCTGGTATTTGGGTGTAGCCCCGAGTTTGGCCAGGCGCTCTTTGAAATCCGGGAAATCGTCCAGGTCTTTCGGTACCGCGCGAGGCATCTCGCCCAACTCGAAGCCAGTGAGCCGGTGCCGGATATAGGTGGCGTATGAAATCTTGCCCATCTCGCCGTCGCTCACCACGTCAACCTTTGCCAGCGCCTGCCTGGCCACGATGTTCGCAACCTCTGCCGCCATGGTGGCGTCGAACTCGGATTCGACATAGTTCAACCCGCTGTCCTGCGCAAACAGCTGCGTGACGACGCGTTCCGGACGCGGCAAGCTGCCGACGTGGGTAGTCAGGATTCTCTTGCGCATGGTTTCTCCTTGTCGGTTCGTGAGGGCTTGTTGTTCAACGTTGCGACCGGTCTACAAAACGCTTGATGCCTACAAATCCGTTGGCGTCGACCGCGCGGTCGCTGGCGCCGGCCGCGGCCACCACCTCGGGTGCCCACTGGATGGTCTTGCGGCCATCACCAGCAGTCATGACCACTACCACCGCTTCGGTGTTGCCCAGGTTGCGGTAGCTGCGCCAGCAAGCGGCCGGCATGGCGAAGCTGTCCCACCCGCTGGCTGTTCCGCTGGCAACCTGGCGCACCTGCGCAGGAGCAGCCTCGCCCGTTTCCACCGCGATCTCGATTGAGCCCCGGTACACCACGAGCACCTGTTTCTCGGCCAGCGCGTGGCGCGACACACTGCCACCGACCGGCAGCCTCAGCCACTCGATAGAGAACCCGTGCGCGTTGCCGACCTGCGCCGCATGGTTGCGGTCCTGCGTCATGCCCAGGCCGATCACCGGTGCCATCTGCGCGCCGCAACCGGGCAAGAGCGAATCCAGCAATGCGTTGCCCGACCACTGCAGTTCGGCAAAACGCACAATACGTTGCGCCATCTCGGCAGGCGCCCACTGGCGCAACTGCGAGATTTCCGCCGCTGTCATGGGCTGCAACCGACGGTCGGATGGCCCCAGGGTTTGCCCCAGCTGTTCGTCGATGATGCGGTAGTCGTCGGTCAGATGTACACCTTGCGCACGGGCCGCTTCCAGCGTGGCTGGCCCCCACAAGATACCGCCAGTGTCGTCGCGCCCCAGCGCCGTGAACATAAACGCATCGTCGGCCCCCACGTTTCTGAAGCCCCGGTAAATCCAGGTCGGCACCGTGCAAATATCGCCTTCGCCAAACTCGGCGGTAGACGGCTCGGGGTTGAAGCCCCAGTGGAACTGCCAGGTGCCCCTGGTGCAGATAAACACTTCGGCCGTGAAATGCATGTGCGGCGGATTGGTCACGCCGTGCGGCATCGACACCCCACCGACCTGAAAGCCGTGTTTCTCGCGCAGGCTGACTGGCTGGTTGGGGTTTTGCGACACACCGGCGCCAATCAGCGCATAGTTCTTTTTGGGCCCGCAGCCGGGGATGCGGTAGTCGATAAATGCGTCGGTGGTGTAGCGCAGGCCCTCGAAGGGGATGAAGCGTTGTCGGATTTGTTCTTCGGTCAACATGCTGCCCTCAAAAAAGTGTCAAGGAAATGGGCGGCATTCAGGTGCCGCTCCGCATCCAGCGCCGCAGCACCAGCGTCGGCAGGCCCGGCCATCTGGCTGCATCAGGCACTTGCCCGGTTTGGATGCGGCTGACGCGCAGTCATGCGCCCGCCCTGCTCTCCAGATGCGCATAAATCTGCTTCCAGACAGACACCTCGTCCGTCACCAGGTATTCGGTGGTCACTCGGCCCTGCGTCACCAGCAGGTGGCTCATGCCCATCACGTACACCGGGGCGCCGGTCGGCTCGCCGAAATGTCCGAAGCCGGTATGGGCGCCAGTCAGCGACCAGCGCAGCGCAACCCGCACCGGCTGCTCGGGCTCGCGATTGACCTGCGCACTCTCGACCTTGAACGCGGCATCGGGAAACGCCGCCAGGTAACCCAGCATAAAGGTATCAATATCGCTGTGGCCGCAGAGCACATCACCACCTGGCGCATGCAGGGCGGCACCGTGGAAATACAGGTCGCGGATCGCCGCGGTTTCCTTGTCGTGCCACAGGCGGGTCAGGCCATTGACCACACGGGCGACCGTTGCATCATCTTGCACCTGCGCCTTGAAACAGCCCGGCTGGTCGTGCGCCGGCACAAAGTAGGAAATCGGAACGCCGTCGCGCAAGTCGCGGTTGGCCATGTCACGCGCGAGCAGACGCGGCTCCAACCCCAGGCAGCGGGCAAACGCGGCCTGGTCGCGCACCAGCCATTCCTCTACGACTACCTGGTTCTTCACCCAGCAATCGGCAATGATGCGACTGCGCACGCGTTTGCCCTGGGCCCGGCCCAGAATACCGTCACCGGTATGGGTCATGACCGACGTGAGTCGGTGTGACGAAAGGAAGCTGCCGTCGTCGTACCCGGTCCAGATCACGTCTTCACCCACCAGCTGGCGGTCCGGGAACTGGTGCAGCGTCTGCAGGGTTTGGGCGGTGACCCCGGTGTTGCTGCCGGTAAACCCGGTGGCGGCGCGCAGCAGGATATCGGGCGCGTAATATTTGTGGAGCTTGCCGCCTATGCCCCGGTCTTCCCATATTTCACGCGTGATGCCGTAGATGAAATCCGGCACGGATGCATAGTGGCCAAGGTCGATCTGCATAGGCTATCCGATGGTGCTGGAAAGATGCCGGGCCTTGTTGAACTCGCGCAACCGTGCAAACACGTCCACACCAAGCTGGCGGTATACATGCAACAGATCCACAAGCACCCAGTTCTCACGGATCAGGCCGTTCTCACAGCGCCAGAAATCCAGGCTTCGCATGCTTATTTTTTGCCCCGTTGGCGGGATACCCAGCCAGCCGTCGCCGGAGATGCTCATCTGCATGCCCGGCCAGGCGGTAACCGCCACGTAATCGCCATCCGCAAACAGGTTGCCTTTGCCGGTGGCGGTAGACCCGATACGGTCCGGCATCGCATTCAAAAATGGTATCTGGTGCCAGTTGCGAAAACCGGCGATGCCGCGCCCGGTGCCAATGCCGGCCGGGCCATACCAGCTGCAACGCGGATGCCAATAGTCTTCCAGCCGCATCGCCTCCACACCACCGCCGCTGAACTTGCCCAGGCTGGTCAGCATACCCTGCACCAGCGCGAGGCTCGCCTGCGACTTGCCGCCCTCGCGCTCACCCGTCAACAGGCCGTCTTGCGTGGCAGGGCCAGGAACTTGCCACTCGCGCCCCAGACTGGGGGCCATTGGCCAGGCGCGCGCCTGCAACATGACTTCGGGTATGTCCCACAATGCCTGCATCTCGACGACCTTGCCGTCTTCCATGCGGTAGAACTCGTGAAAACGCATCGCTACCTGGTGCCCGGTAGGCGGAATATCGAGCCAGGCACGCGCAAAAGTGCCGGTGTAGTAGCCGCAGCATCCCACCCAGTTTGCGCCGCTCCCACTGGCTCCAGCCATGACGATCGTGTCGCGCCGCTCCAAATCAGGTATCGCGTGCTGCAACGGCTTGAAGCCCAGCTCAAACAGCCCATGTGGGCCATCCAGGTCTTCGAGTGGCGTCGCCAGGTGTGCCACTGCCCGCGGATGAAACGCCGCTTGCAAGGCGCTTCGCACCGACTCGGGTTCGTAGTTGTACAACGCCCGGCGCAGCGGCGCGAGAACCGCGCGGTTGCGGGCATGGATTTCGTCGCTCATCGTGTTCAAGCTCGATTGCCTCTCACGGTTGCTCAGCCCTTGACAGCCCCGGCCATGAGACCGCTGACGATCTGGCGCTGGAAAAACACTATAAGGAGGAAAAGTGGCGCCGTCGCCGAGACCACCGCCGCCACCGCGAACATGACGTTGCCCTCCACCTGCGTCGACCCCATGAAGCTGGCGATCTTGGGCACCATAGTCTGGTTTTCCTGGCTGAGCAGCATGGCCGTTACCGCAAAGTCGTTGTAGGCGAGCAGAAAGGAGAACAGTCCAGTGGTGATCACCCCGGGCCACATGACCGGGATAATCACGTGCCGAAAGGCCTGGAATCGCGTGCAGCCGTCGACCATCGCGCTCTCATCCAGGTCGCGCGGAATGTTGAGGAAGAAGGAATGCAGCATCCAGAGGGTAAAGGGCTGGTTGATGGCGACGAGCACGATAATGGTAGTCGGCAGATGCCCCCACAGGTTCCACTGGAAAAACGGCAGCAGATAGCCGGAAACCAGCGTAACGTGCGGCATCGCGCGAAACACCAGCGCCGCCATCAGCAGCCAGAACGCATAACGGAACCCGGAGCGCGCGAGCGCGTAGCCCCCTAGGGTGCCGAAGGTGAGCGAGACGATCACCGTGAACACCACGACGATCAGCGTGTTAAGCGTCGCGCGCCAGAACTCCTGCTTGATCCAGGCCCCCTCGTAACCAGCGCCCGTAAAGGTACCGCCGGTTTCCGCCAGGGTGCGGATACCTTTCAGCGCATAGGTCCAGTCGGCCTTGGAGAAAAAGTCACCTTGCACCTTGAACGAGCCCCACAGGGTCCACACAAACGGGAATGACGCGAGCACCAGCCAGAGCAGGACAAACGTCACCGCGACGGCGACCAGCAAAGGCGGGCGGCGGGTAGCGACGGACATCAGGCCCTCCTGATGTTGAAGTCGCGCCAGGTCCGGACCAGGACCGGCACCAGAAGGATCGCCACGCCAACCACCGTCAGCATGGAGGTCGCCGCCGCTGACGCGAAGCTCGGGCTGGCCTGCGCCAGATCGCCGTAGATGCTGTAGCTCAAGGAGGTGGCGTTGCCGGCAGCCGAAAAACCGACGATCGGCTCGAACACCCGGAAGTTGTCCATCAGCTGGATCATCAAGACGAATACCACCAGCGGCGCCATGTGCGGAACGACCACGTAACGCAGCCGCTCCCATCGGCTCGCGCCGTCTATCATCGCGGCTTCCAGTGTGTCGGAAGACACGCTCTGCAACCCGGCGTAGAACACGATGAAGGCGAACGGAGCCGAATGCCAGACGCCGTAGATGATCAGCGTCACCCAGGTCAGTGCGGGCGATGCCTTGAGCGAAAGTGACGGATCGCCGGTTAGGGTTTGCAGCGACGATCCGATGATGCCGCGGGCGTCGATCATCCAGAACAGGATCATCGAGCCGATCAGCGGTGTCACGATCATCGGGAGCAGCGACGCGAAGATCGTCGGCCCCTTGAAGATGGGTGGCAGGCCATTGATGCCCAGCGCGATCGCCATGCCCAGCACGACGACAAACGGCGTGACGACGAAGGTGTAGGTCAGCGTGAAGGCCATCGCCTGGTAAAACGGCAGGCTCATCAGCCGGGCGCCGAAATCACGCACACTGGTACTCCTGGCCCAGGCCTCGGCGACCTCCGCGGTAGCCAAATGCTTGCGGTCAAGGTAGGTGCCCAGACCGTTGAAGCGACCGAGCGGCTCCGCGGCCCGCAGCCTGGCGGTTGCCGCCGCATCGACCGTGGTGGTCTGGCGGCAGCCCGAGAACGGGTCGCAGCTCTCGGACTGCACCAGCACCTGCGCATGCTCGATGTGCAGTGACTGCACTATCACCGACACGATCGGTGCTGCGATGAAGATCAGCATCGCAGCCAGCGACGGCAGGATAAAACGCAAAAAGGTGGCGTGCGGCATCGGTTCGGTCCTTGGGTCGGGAAACAGCCCACGGACAGGACTACCCTGCCCGTGGCAAGGCCTTGCCTATTTCAAGAAACCCTTTTCCTTGGCCGCCGTGCGAAAGGCAGCCTCGGCATCGGCGAGTGTCTGCCGGGCGGGCTTGGAGCCCTGCAGGAACCCGGACAGGTTGTCGCCAAGCGCGTTGTGCAGCAGGCCCATGGCAGGCTCCATCGGGTAGGGCTTGGCACCTGTCTGCGCAGACGCAACCACGCCCCTGGCCGCAACACCGGGGGTGTAGCCGTTGGCAAGCCATACCGCGGCGTCGTTGTGGGCACTGATCGTCGCTGGTGTCAAGCCATTCATCATGGCCCGGAAACTCGCCTCGGCGTCCGCATTGGATATATTCTTGGCGATCGTGAAGCCGTCCCACCACAGGGTAGTGGCCGGGGTGGAGCCGCCGCCCACGGTCGGCGCGCCGGCCAGCGCGGTCGCGCGCACGACTTCGGGCGTGGAGCCCTTGTCGTCAAGGATGGCACCGGCGCGAGAGCCCCACATCGTGGCCATCGCGACCCTGCCGCTCTCCCAGAGCGCCTGGGTGGCGTTTGAATCGTAGGTCAGGTAGTCGGGATTCGAGTAGGCAACCAATTCCTTGAGCATAGTGAGTGTTTTTACGCCCACATCGTCATTGATCGCCGGCTCGGCCGTACCTGGCTTGAAAAAGCGCCCGCCCATGCCAAGGTGCATATTGATGAATTCTTCGCCCAGGTTCCAACCGGTCTTGGTGTTAAGCGCAAACGGATGCTGCATGATCCCCGCGGCGCGAATTGCCTTGGAGGCCGCCAGCACTTCCTCGTAGGTCTTCGGAGGCTGTACGCCGGCCTTGGACAGGATGTCAGTACGGTAGAACAGATGCTGGGCGTTGGACATGAAGGCAACGGCCATCACCTTGCCGTCGATCTTGATCAACTGCGAGGGCTTCAAGCCCTGTCCGTACTTGGCAACCAAGTCATCGAGCGGGCGCACCAGGCCGTCCTGCAACAACGGCACAATGGAGCTGGTGGCCACGATACTGACCGTATTGCGCGCCGGGTTGGCGCTCAGCGAGGCGCTGTGCAGCTTCTCGTGCTCCGTCGTCAGGTTGGTGGTGACCGTGACGCCGTCGCCGGCGCAGGCCTTGGCCCCGGCGGCCACCGCCTGGATTGCCGGGAAATCATTGCCGATGATGCTGACGTTCCCGCCGGCAATGCCGCAGCCGGCGTACGCCACTTGCCCACCCGCGAGTGCAATCGCAGCGGTCAACAAAAGCTTCTTCAACTTCATGTTCGTTCTCCAGTTAGAGTGGTTCCGGAACTAAAGGGTGGGAAAGGCGCAGCCGGTCCTGCGTCTGCCCGTCGAAAAGGTAACAACGTTCGGTTTTCATCGCGAAGCCGGTACGTTCGCCGATCGTGGCGCGAAACTGCTTGCCCGCCTTGGCAGTGATGAATTGGTCGGCCAGTTTGAGAGTGACCGTCGTCGCATCACCCAGCAACTCGAATGAAAATACATTGCCAGTGATCTGCGCGCTGTCGGGGGAAACCACGGCGATGTCCTCGGCCCGCACGCCCAGGATCATGTTGTCCTGCGTGACGGCACCGAAACCGCCAACACGAACCTGGTAAGCCTCACCCTGCGCTTCAAAAACCCCATTGCGCAAGCCGCCGCGCACCAGGTTCATGGCCGGCGCACCGATGAAACCCGCCACGAACAGGTTATTCGGGTCGTTGTAGATGTCTTCTGGTGAGCCGATCTGCTGCACCTCGGCCTTGCTCATCACCACCACCCTGTCGGCCAGTGTCATGGCCTCGACCTGGTCGTGGGTCACGTAAATGGTGGTGACGCCCAGGTCGTGGTGCAGGTGTTTGATGTGCGCGCGCATGCTTACCCGCAACTTGGCATCCAGGTTGGACAACGGCTCGTCCATCAGGAACACCTTGGGTTGGCGCACGATCGCTCGCGCCAGCGCCACGCGCTGGCGCTGGCCGCCAGAGAGTTCCTTGGGGCGGCGCTGCAAAAAGTCGTCCAGCTCCACCTTGCCAGAGGCCTTCATTACCGCCGGGTGGATGTCCGCCACGGGCGTGCCGCGGATACGCAGCGGGAAACTGATGTTTTCGTACACCGTCATGTTGGGGTACAGGCCATAACTCTGGAACACCATGGCCACATCCCGGTCCTTCGGCTCCAGCGTGTTGACACACCTGTCGCCGATCCAGATTTCGCCCTCGGTCGGGTCTTCCAGGCCTGCCACCATGCGCATCGTGGTGGTTTTGCCGCAACCCGAAGGCCCCAGCAGGACGAGGAATTCGCCGTCCGCAACGTCGAGTGACATGCGTTTTACCCCGACCGACTGGCCCCAGGACTTGACGATGTTCTTGAGTTGAATCCTGGCCATGCTAGTTTCTCTCGGGTTGGTTGGCGCTTCACACGTGCGGAGTGAGAACCTGCATCCATACGGCTACGTCGTCCAGCAAAACCCATTCGCGGACGACGCGGCCCTGGATGAATTCGGCATGCACGATTACCAGCAATTCCACCGGCCGCCCGCTGGCTTGGCCATAACGGCCCGCAACCCCGCCATTCGATTGATGCAAGGTCCGCGCCCGCACGCGCATCGCGACGCGGTCCGGCCGCCCGGTCTGCGCCATGTCGCATTGCAAGGCCAGATGCTCCACCGTAAACCGCTGCACCGGCAATGCCCCAAACACGCTGCGCCAGAAGGCGGCTATCTCGGCGTGGCCGTAACACGTCGCTTCCCCTGGGCCGATCTGCTGCGCGGCGGCGTCATACAGCGCGGCCACATCGCCCTGGCTCCGCGCAAAAGCTTCGATGGATCGCGCGTAGCGCACGGCCAGCGGCTCGGTGCTGACATGCGAAACATAACCGCCCGGCGCCAGCCCCGCAACCGGCTTGGTCCAGCCGCCACGCTGGTCCAGCCAGGTTTGCGCCAGCGCTTGCGGCGTGCTGCCGATTTGCAGGGCGATGGCCGCGTGGTCGCGCACCAGCCATTCGTGCACGATGCGGTTGCCCTTGCATACACAGTCCGCAATCGTGCGCGCATGGATGGTGTGGCCGGATGCCAGGCCAAAGCTGCCGTCGCCGCGGTGCGTCATGGTCGAAATAATGCGGTGTGAACTCAGGAAGCCACCGTCTGCGTCGCCCGACTGGATCACGTCTTCGGCCAGCAGGCGGCGGTCCGGAAACATGGCCAGGGTGGCGCGGGTACCGTTGATCACGTCCTCGACGGAAGTGCTGACCGACATCGCGGTTTCCACCACACAC
>JANLPN010000111.1:0-3069 GCA_031367285.1 Betaproteobacteria bacterium
CCGGCTTCGTCCCAGCGCTGCGGGATGTGGGTGGCGCCCAGGCAAGACACCGCCTGCACTTCGCCAAACAGGTTGTCCAGCACATAGCGCCAGTGGCAGACCATGTCCAGGATGATGCCGCCGCCGTCTTGTGCGCGGTAGTTCCAGCTTGGGCGCTGGATCGGTTGCAGGTCGCCCTCGAACACCCAGTAACCGAACTCGATACGCACCGACAGCATCTTGCCGAAGAAGCCGGCGCGGCGCAGCAGGTCGAGTTTGCGCAGGCCCGGCAGGAACAACTTGTCCTGCACGGCGCCGTGTTTGAGGCCCGAGTGCTGGGCCAGCCGCGCGATTTCCACCGCCTCGTTCAGGTTGGTGGCGACCGGCTTTTCGCAGTACACATGTTTGCCGGCACGGATGGCCTTGGCCAGCAGCGTGGGCCGCATCTGGGTCGTACCGGCGTCGAAGAAAACGGTGTCGTCCTTGTTCGACAGCGCGGCGTCCAGGTCGGTGCCCCAGCGTTCTATGCCATGGGCACTGGCCAGCGCTTCCATCTTTTCGGCGTTGCGGCCAATCAGGACAGGGTCGGGCATGACCGTGTTGCCGCTGGAGAGCAATACACCGCCCCGTTTGCGGATAGCGATGATGGAGCGGATCAGATGCTGGTTCAAGCCCATGCGCCCGGTGACGCCGTGCATGATGATGCCAAGTCTTTGTGTGGTCATGGTGGATGCGATGTTGGGCTGGAAAATGCGGTGCCAATTCAGCGCTGCACAGCGGCGAGGGACAGGCCTTGTGCATCGAAGCCGTGGCAACCGCCAGGTGGCAAACCCACCTGTACGGTATCGCCGCGCCGGATGCGGCTTTGGCCCACCA
The DNA here is from genome assembly GCA_031367285.1 of Betaproteobacteria bacterium. Classification (GTDB taxonomy): domain Bacteria; phylum Pseudomonadota; class Gammaproteobacteria; order Burkholderiales; family Burkholderiaceae_C; genus CAISIP01. The sequence goes on from JANLPN010000111.1 coordinate 856, forward strand.
CCTGCACCACCAGCGATTGCTGTTCGCGCAACGTGCCGTACAACACCGTGTTGCCGCCCAACTGTTCGGTCAGGTTGACCTGCATGGGCAAGCCGCTGTCGGCCAGCTTGATATGCTCCGGACGAATGCCCACGCACAGCGACGCACCCTGGGCGCAAGCGGGCGCCGTGCGCGGCATACCGAGGCAGTCGCCTCCAGCCAGCCGGACCTCGATGCCGGCAGCGGATTGGGAGGCCAGCACGCCATCCAGAAAATTCATCTTGGGGCTGCCGATGAAACCCGCCACAAACTGGTTGGCGGGCTGGTTGTACAACTCCAGTGGAGAGCCGGCCTGCTCGATCCGGCCATCGCGCAACACGACGATACGGTCGGCCATGGTCATGGCTTCGACCTGGTCGTGCGTGACGTAGATCATGGTGGTGCCCAGGTCGGCATGCAGCTTGGACAACTCCACCCGCATCTGCACGCGCAGCTCCGCATCCAGATTGGACAGCGGCTCGTCGAACAGGAACAGCTTGGGCTCGCGTACGATGGCGCGACCGATGGCCACACGCTGGCGCTGCCCGCCCGACAGCGCCTTGGGCTTGCGCTGCAGATAGGCTTCGATCTTGAGCATCCTGGCGGCATGCTGCACACGCTGGTCAATCACGTCCTTCTTTTCGCCGGCCGTCTGCAGCCCAAAGGCCAGGTTGTCGTACACGCTCATGTGCGGGTACAACGCGTACGACTGGAACACCATGGCGATCTCGCGCTTGGCGGGTGCCACCTCGTTGACGCGCACGCCGTCGATGCAGAACTCGCCCGACGAGATTTCCTCCAGCCCGGCGATCATGCGCAGCAGCGTGGACTTGCCGCACCCGGAGGGGCCGACGAAGACCACGAACTCGCCGTGTTGGATGTCGAGGTCGATGCCGTGCACCACTTCGAAGGAGCCGAAGCGCTTGACGATGCCGCGCAGGGAGAGTTCAGCCATGGTCCGCCACCTTGGAGAAGCCGCCGGAGGCCGGCTTCCAGCTGCCGTACCTGGGATGGTCCCCGGGGATCGGCAGGCTCACCGCCGTACCGGATTCCGCCGAGTAATAGATGGCCGTGATCAGCTCCAGCGACTGGCGCGCGTCATGCAACGATACCGGTGTCGGTGCGCCGTGAGTGAGGGTGTCGTGGATCAACGCGAACTGGCCCTCAAAGGACTCCTGCGCGGGCACGAAATCGGCCAGCGCGGCTTGGATCGCGGCGTTGATCGCGGGCGATTTGCCGGTGAAGATCCACGGGTCCTTGCCGGGGCGGTAGGCGTCCGGGCTCTGGCTCTCCACCGTCAGGTCGGAGAACATGAAACGCAGGCGCGACAGGTTTTCCGCCGCGCCCAGCGTCACCGAAAAGGTGGCCACCGAACCATTGGCCATGCCTACCGAGACGGCCGCGCAGTCTTCCACCTCGATGGGATTGACGCGTGTGGCCAGGTGGGCGAACACCGTCTTCACCGGGCCGTTGACATAGGACAACATGTCGTGCGCGTGTAGGGCCTGGGTCAGGCAGCAGCCACCCATTTCGGTGGCCCACTTGCCGCGCCACTGGATGGCGTAGTAGTCGGCATCCCGCCGCCACGTGGTCTCGATGGTGGTGAGGAAGGGCGTGTGCGCGAAGCCCTTGCGCTGCAGGTGCTTGAGCTTTTGCAGGCCATGGCCGAAGCGGTACTGGAAGATCGGGAACAGCGTGCCGCTGGCGGACTTCTGCGCCGCCTCGATGGCATCGACCTCGGCCAGGGAACCTACCAGCGGCTTCTCGCAGATCACATGCAATCCGGCTGCCAGCGCTTGTTCGATCAATGTGCGATGGGTGTTCGGGGGCGTGCAGATATCGACGATGTCGAGGTTCGCGCTCTTGATCAGTTCGGCGAAGCTGGGTATGGCACGGGTGATGCCGAACTCGGCGGCGACGGCCCGGGCCTTGGCTTCATCGAGATCACACACCGCCACGACCTCGAAGCGGTCCGTGACTTTGGCGTACGACTCCAGGTGGCCTTGACCCACGCCCAGGCCGACGACGGCAACGCGAAGTTTTTTTGCCATCACCCGGCCCCTCCTACGCGGGTTGCCATGGCCTCGGCCTTGAGCGCAAGTTCCGTGGCCAGGAAGCAATGCGCCTGCGACATCGCCGTGTCGGTGCGGTTCAGCACGTCCTGGATCAGCCGCGGACCGTAAGGCAGCGCCTCGG
>JANLPN010000122.1:0-1896 GCA_031367285.1 Betaproteobacteria bacterium
TCGGCTTCGGGCTCGGGCATTTGCTGGGATTCGACATATTTGCGCCGGGGTACGGCAACGGCACCATCTTCGGCATCCTGCTGATCGGTGTGGGCGGTGGCGGGGGTCTGCAACTGGCACGCCGCTGGCAACGCGGCCGGGTCGCGAAAAAGAACTGAGGAAGAGAGCTTGGAATGGCTTTTGTCGAACCCGTAACGCTGAGCGACCGCGGCATCAAGCTGGTGCCGCTGGGCATGGAGCACGAACCCGGCTTGCGCGCCGCCGCTGCCGATGGCGAACTCTGGCGCCTGCGCATTACCTCGGTGCCCGAGCCGGAGCAGACCGGCCAGTACATCCGCGACGCATTGGCGATGCGCGAAGCCGGCAACCGTTTTGCGTTTGCCATACTCGACGGCGAAAGCGGCACCGTGCTGGGTTCCAGCAGCTACCACGACATCATCGCCAACGTGAAACGCGTGGAGATTGGCTACACCTGGTATGCCAAACGCTGCCAGCGCACCCACGTCAACACCACCTGCAAGCTGCTGATGATGGGCCATGCCTTTGACACCCTGGGTTGCCACGTGGTGGGTTGGCGCACCGACAACTTCAACTTCGCCTCGCAGCAGGCCATAGAGCGCCTGGGTGCCAAAAAAGACGGCGTCATCCGCGGCCATGCCATCCGCCGCGACGGCACGATTCGCGACACCGTGATCTACAGCATGCGCTCGGGTGAATGGCCGGAGGCCAAGGCGCAGTTGCTGTACCTGCGCGACAAACCGCGCGGCGAATGATTTTTTGCACAAGCTTGCACAGGAGTAGGCCATGCTGATCGACTTCTTCTACACCCTGCGTTCGGCCAAGCTGCCGGTATCGGTCAAGGAATACCTGACCCTGCTGGAAGCGCTGAAAGAGGGCGTGGTGGGCCCTAACACTGACCAGGACGGCCCGCAGGATGGGCCTAGCGGCTACAAGATCGACGACTTCTACTACCTGAGCCGCACCACGCTGGTGAAGGACGAAAAACACTACGACAAGTTCGACCGCGCTTTCTCGGCCTACTTCAAGGGCATAGAGATGATTGCCGACTTCACGCGCGACATTCCGCTCGAATGGCTGCGCAAGAACCTCGAACTCAACCTGAGTCCGGAAGAAAAAGCCAAGATCGAGAAGATGGGCTGGGACGAGCTCATGGAGACGCTCAAGAAGCGCTTCGAGGAGCAGAAGGAGCGCCACGAAGGCGGCAGCAAGATGATTGGCACGGGTGGCACGTCACCGTTCGGCGCCAATGGTTTCAACCCCCAGGGCATCCGTATCGGCCAGGAGAAAAGCCGCAACCGCAGCGCCGTGAAGGTGTGGGACCAGCGCGCCTACAAGGACTACGACGACCAGCAGGAGCTGGGCACACGCAACATCAAGGTCGCGCTGCGCCGGCTGCGCAAGTTCGCGCGCGAAGGCCACGAGGAAGAGTTGGACCTGGACGACACCATCCGCGCCACCGCCGCCAACGCCGGCTGGCTGGACATCAAGATGGTGCCCGAGCGCCACAACAACGTGAAGGTGCTGCTGCTGATGGACGTGGGCGGCACGATGGACGAGCACATCGCGCGCGTGGAAGAAATGTTCTCGGCCACCAAGACCGAGTTCAAGCACATGGAGTTCTACTACTTCCACAACTGTGTCTACGATTTCATGTGGAAGAACAACCGCCGCCGTTTCAGCGAGAAGTTCGCCACCTGGGACATCATCCGCAAGTACAACAAGGACTACAAGCTGATCTTCGTCGGCGACGCCACCATGAGCCCGTACGAGATCCTGCAGCCGGGCGGCAGCGTCGAGTACAACAACGAGGAATCCGGGGCCGAGTGGATGCAGCGCCTGACCAACGCCTTCCCCAAGTTCGCGTGGATCAATCCG
>JANLPN010000202.1:0-2800 GCA_031367285.1 Betaproteobacteria bacterium
GGACGGCTGGTCAGGTAGCTAATGACCGAGGTTTCAACGTAGACGCGAAGCTTCATGCGTCAAATTATGCGCCGTCGTGATGGTGCCGCAAGTGACCGAAGTGCCGCCCCGCCACGATCAGGCCGTAGCCAGCATCAAGTGTCCAACGCCGGCCTTCGCCGGTCGGACCTTGATCTCGATGTCGTAGCCCAGCCGCGTCAGACAATCCATCAACTTGCGTTCTGACAGGTTGGTGAAGTCGCCGCGCATCATGTTGGAGACCTCGCTGCACTTCAACACCATCGACAAATCGAGTTTTCATTTCCGCAGTTCCTTGGCAAACGCCTCGGCCGGTCTGAGCGTGGCGTGAACAAATGTCCACCTACTAAGCCACTCGGGGCTGAAACGCGATCAGCGCCATGCCGGCCAGGCTGACGGCCACGCCTGCCATGTCCCACCCACTGGGGCGAATGCCATCGACGGTCCACAACCAGGCCAGCGCCACTGCAATATAGACACCACCGTACGCCGCGTAGACCCGTCCGGCGGCTTGGGGATGCAAAGTCAGTAGCCACGCGAACAACGCCAGGCTGGCCGCGGCGGGCAGCAAAAGCCAGATCGACGCTGCCTTCGAGAGCCACAGGTACGGCAGATAACATCCGACGATCTCGGCAATCGCGGTCAGGACGAACAACAGGAATGTTTTCAAGGCAGTTCCTCGGAGGGTATGCAACTGCTCGATTACAGCATCCGGCGTCGTGAACTGGCTGGTCACAACGGAAGGGATCACACAGGAGCCACCTGCGCCACCAGGCGCACCCCCAATGCCGTACACACGCGGCTGATGGTGCCGAAGCGCGGCTGCCCGTCGGGTCGCAGTGCTTTGTAAAGCGCTTCGCGCGTGATACCGGCGGCCGTGGCGATCTCGCCCATGCCGCGCGCGCGGGCAATATCGCCAAGAGCTGACGCCGGCAGCGCCGGATCGTTGGCTTCAAGAATATCGGTCAAACACGCGGCGACCGCTTCGTCGCTGCCCAGGTAAGGCGCCGCGTCGAACTCAGGCAGATCAGCAACTTTTATGCGTTGGGGCATGCGCTAGCTCATAGGCCAGCCTTACTCGCACGGCGGCGGGCCGTCTTGGGCCCCGCTGCGGGAGGTGAGTTGCCCGCTTCTCCGCGTTCGGCAAGCCGGCCAGAGACGTACTTATGCAAAACACTGGCGATGAGCGTCTGATACGGCATGCCTTCTTCCAATGCCTTGACCTGGATGTCTTGCAGGTCGCCCGACGACAGGCGGATATTGACCCTGCGGTCCTTGATGGCGGTGGAGCGTGCAGCAGCCTTGAACTTCGACAATTCCCCCTTGGTGGCGACCGACTTCAACGATCCTCTCTCGAACGCGGAGAGGACCTCGGCTTCATACGCATCAGTTTTGGGCATCGGGTTCCCCTTGGTTCAAATAGTCCCGCGTCGCCTTCCGGCTCGGGATCACGGACTTCAAAAAGAAATGGTCGTCTTCCTCGACGAAAGGCACCAGATATGCGTACCCGTTGCAGGCAACCACCAGCACGCGCTGATTTGGATACTTTGCGGGCTTGGGATGCGCCAATATATCGATAAGCCCGCCAGCCTCCACTGCCACCACCACGGCCTCGAACGAGACACCGCGATCCAGCTTGAGTTGCTCGTTCTTCTCGGTGCCCCAGCGAAACGGCTTCATGCTGAAAGTCTAGCAGCGTGTGTGCCTTTTGTCACCAGTTCGCCGACACAGTTCGCCTTCCAGGCTTTGAAAACCGGTCTGGCACATCGAGGGCAGCGGCTACCGGGGCCCGTTGACCTCATCGATGAACTCGTCGCGTTCACGGGCCGCCTCAATGGCGCTGTCCAGGCGCATACGTGTGGCGTTCCTGGCGGTGTTGACTAGGGGATTGCTCACACTGGTTCCGGTTGGGTGATTGATAAGGCAGCGAGTGGCGGGGAGTCAATCAAACGGAACTTGCCGTCGATCACGCAGCCTTCAGCGCAAGCCGCTCAACGTGGATTTGCTCGGGTAGTTTGGCCTGCTTCGCTTCCCACAACGCGTACTGCACCTGCATCATCAGCCATGACTCGGCAGTGGTATCGGTCGCCTTGGCCAGCCGGTGCGCCATATCGACGCTCATGCCCGCGCGCTTGTTCACGAACTCGCTGGCGCACTTGCGCGATATACCGATGCGGCGCGCAAACTCCGTAACACTCATTTCCAGAGGGTCAAGATAGGCTTCTTTCAAAACTTCACCCGGGTGGGCGGGGTTGAACATCTGCATGGCACTCTCCTAGTGGTAGTCCTGGTAATCGACGAGGATCACGCCTTCTTCCTCAAAGCGGAAGGTCATCCGCCAATTGCCGTTCACGGTCACAGACCAATGTCCCTTGAGGTCACCTTTAAGGACAAGCAGACCAAAGCCCGGTGCGGTCATGGCTTGCGGCGCCTTCGCTACGTTGAGCATGGTCAGCATGATCTGCAATCGTCGTGCATGGGCGGCCTGGATTCCAGTCTTCTTGCCGGTCCGGAAAAACACTTCCAGGCCCTTGTGCGAGAACGACTTGATCATGATTTCTATTGTAACGTTGAACGTGACACATTGAATTTTGACCCATACAATGCGGTCGTGCCGTTCGAAGGAACTGAAACCATGAGCAACTACGCCCTGCACCTCCCCGAGTCGCTCAAACAGGCCGCCAAGCGGATTGCGGCCACCGACGACACCACGATGAACCAGTTTTTTGTGGTGGCGATCCCCGAAAAAATCAGCGCCATGGAAACCGCCCAATTCTTCGAG
>JANLPN010000021.1:0-6363 GCA_031367285.1 Betaproteobacteria bacterium
TCCTGGGGTCCATCCACAACCGGCGGGCCTATCCGGGCGCGTCGCCGTACGCCACCACCAAGGCCGCCGTCGAAGGCCTGAGCCGTGTCATGGCAGCCGAACTCGGACGCAAGCAGATCCGGGTGTCGTGCATCCTGCCCGGCGCGGTAAGCACCGAGATCAACCTGCGCGCCGGCCTGTTCACGGCCCAGCAGGCAGAGGACCGATATGCGGCGATCGCGCCCGACCACGCCCTGGCACGTATCGGCACCGTGACCGAGATCGCCGAAGCGGTCGAGTACCTGATACGCGCCGAATGGGTCACCGGCGTGGCGCTGGAGGTCGACGGCGGCCTGGGTCTGGGTGTATCCAAATTCTGAGCCACCATGCCGAACACCAAGCCATTCACCCACCAGCTGATCCAGAACGCCTACGTCGTGCGCGACATCGACGAAGCCGTGCAGCGCTGGCACGCGCTGTGGGGTATCGGCCCGTTCTTCGTGCGCCGTCACATCGACATGCCCCACGTGCTTTATCGCGGTGCGGTGTCGAGCATCGACATGTCGGCGGTCTATGTACAGGCCGGACCGATCCAGGTCGAACTGGTGCAGCAGCACTGCGATACACCCTCCCCGTTTCGCGACATGTTCCCTGCCGGTCAGGAGGGCCTGCACCATGTGGCAGTCGTGCCAGACGACTACGCACAACTGCTGGCGCACTACGCCAGGCTGGGTTATCCGGTGGCAGGTGAAATCCGCACCGCCGGCGGGCGCGGCGCAGCCTTCATCGACACGCGCCCGATGCTCGGCCACATGATGGAGGTCTACATGCCGGGTGACGGCATCCCCGCCCTGTACCGCAAGGTCGCCGATGCGGCCGCCCATTGGGACCGCCGCTCGCTAACGATCGAGCTCGACCGCGCCTAACGCGACCGGCACCACCAGGGCACCCAGCGAGTTATCCAGCATGTCCGGCACCGTCACCTCCGACTGCAGACCCGCCGACGGGGCCAACTGCCCGATGGTGCGGCCTTGCGCAAAGGCCTTGCCGTGACCACCTTCACGGTCTCCGGCTACGAAGCGGCATCGGATACGCTGCGCAACCCGCAACTGGCGCAGTCGCTATATGACGAAGGCGCCGTCATCATGCAGGACGTGCTGCTGGTGCTGCACGGCGCGCCCCACCGTGCCCGCCGGCTGCTCGAACTGCGCGTGTTCAGGCGCGACTTTTTCCGCCACTATGAGCAATCGGTATTTCCCGCGACGCTGGCACAGACGATCGCGCAAACCGCCTTGCGCGGACGCGTCGACCTGATGGATCTGGGCTATGGCATCACGATGAACCTGACCGCCGACTTCGCCGGGGTGGATCGCCCGCGGGGTGACACTGCGGAAACGTCTGCCCTGCGCCGCATGGTGGGCATCTTCGGCGAAGGTGCCACGCTCGTGCATTCGACCCGCGACAAGGATCTGGTGCGCGCCGAAGTACGCGCTGCTCTCGACGCGTTCCGGACCCGCTTCTACCAGCCGTCCATGGAGCGCCGACGTGGTCTCGTGGCCCGATTTGTCGCCAGCGAGATCGCTGAACATGCATTGCCGCGCGACGTGCTGACCGTGCTGCTGCGCAACGAAGACAAGGTCGAGCTGGCGCCGGACCTGATGATGCGCGAGATCGCGTTCTACCTGCAGGCTGGGTCACACAGCACCGCCAACGCCACCACGCACGCGTTTCACGACGTCGTCACCTGGTGTGCGGCCCATCCAGCGGACACCGATCGTATACGCACCGATCCGTTATTCCTGCAGCGCTGCGTGCATGAGAGCCTGCGGCTGCATCCGGCCAGTCCGGTGGCCGAACGCCGCCCCACCTGCCCGGTGGCACTTGCCGGCGACGCCGGCAAGGCGGACGTGATCGACACCGTCGTCGTGAACATGGCCGCGGCCAATCGGGACCCCGCCGTGTTCGGCGCCGATGCAGAGTGCTTCAACCCGCATCGCAGCCTGCCGGCCGGCATCCCGCCATGGGGCCTGACCTTTGGTGTTGGTTCCCACACCTGCCTGGGACGCGACCTCGATGGCGGCATGGTGCCGCGTGCCGATACCGACCCTGCCACCCACCAGTACGGCATCGTGCCGCTGCTGGTACGCGCACTGCTCGAGCGCAACGCCAGGCCGGACCCAGACCGTCCGGCGACCCGCTCCGATCAGACGGAACGCCCCAACTGGGGCACTTATCCCATCCTGCTGGACGCTTAGCCCCGATGACCGAAGAAGATCTTCAGACCGAAATGCTGCGCACGACGCGTGGTTGTGTGATGGCGCTGGACAGCGCGGCCGACATCCTGCCGCACAACCGGGGCCGTGACGTGCTGGTCACCGCATCCTATATGGGTGTTTTGCCGGCACGCCTGCTGCGCGACCATCTGCCGCGGGCTGCGATCGGATTCGACGGCGGAGTGGGGCCGCAAGGGGCCAACATGGCAGGGCTGTGGTACTTCGAGGCGATCAACGTGCCGGCCGCCGCGGTCGACGTGATGGGCATCATCCTGGGCGACGGCGTGGACGTCTATACCAACGGCCGCATCAGCTTCATGAACCGTCCGGCCGCGGACTGCGGTGTGCGGGTCGGCATGCCGGCGCACGAGGCAGCGCGCCTGATGCTCGACAACGATCCGCTGGAGCCGACCGGCTATCAGGTCACGAACCGCCAGGTCATGCACACAAGCGCATCGGGGCGGCAGATCGTCGTCACCGACTCCATCGTCTTTGCGACCGAGCAGGATCACCGCAACGTACTGGTCACCGCCGGGCACACCGGACGCAGCGGTGCTCGCCATATCCTGCACGCCCGGCCATTCGGCTTCGTGTGCTCGGACGGCGGCCGCGGCCGCAATGACTCGGGCATGGCCGGATTGGACAGCACCGCACGCGAAGGTATTGCCGGTGTCACCGTCGATGCCCATCTGGCGCGTATGGGCGACGGCATGAGCACCTACGACGACGGCATCATCAGCGCCGCCAACCGCCTGGCCCTGGAATGTGGTGTGTGCGTCGGCATGACGGCACGGGAAGCGGCCCTGCTGCTGGTCGACCGGGACGTATCAGCCTGAATCAGATACGGTAAATGCGCTGTGCGTTCGTGGCCAGCAAGCCCTTTCGCTCAGACGCTGACAGCGGCGCCGCCAGCCGCTTGAAGGCATTCCACAGGCTGGTATAGGTGCAACCCAGCCGATCGACCGGGAAGTTGCTCTCGAACATGCAACGGCCCGGGCCGAAGCTTTCCATACATACTTCGAAATAGGGCAGCCAGGCCAAGGCCAGCATGTCGGAGCTTGCCGGCCGGTCCAGCTTGCGCCATTCGAATCCGCACAAGGGCATGGCCAGGCCACCGAACTTGACGACCACGTTCTCGCAGCCCGCCAGGGCCAACATGTCGGTTCGCCAGGCCGCCATCAACTCGGCGCGACGCCGGGCATAGGAGCCGATGCCGATCGGGCCACCCACATGGTCCAGTACGATGGTCAGGTCCGGACAGGCACGGGCCAGCGCCAGCACATCACCCAGTTGGGGGCAGTAGGTCCAGACATCGAGCAACAGGCCCCGTTGCGCCAGCCTTCGCGCACCAGCCAACACGGCAGGCTCGCGAAACATGCCGGGACGCGTCGGGTAGGCCATGTGAATCGCAGGATCAGCATCGAAGGCGGTGGCATAACGGATGCCGCGCAAGCGGCCATCGGCCACCTCGAGATGGGCCTGCACAACCGCGTCAACCGCGTCCCCCAGGGACAGGTCGGCACGTGCCACGATGCCGGCGGCGATGGCCGGCCCGCCAGTCTGCCCACGGGCCCTGACCAGGCCGGCGACATGTTCGGTTTCGCCAACCGGACGCAGATGCTCCGGGCCGCTGTCGCGGTGCTTCCACAGGCATTCCACGTACACCGTGCTGAGCAAGCGATGCGCGGACGCATCCTGCGCGAACTGCGCTGGCAGATAGGTATGGCCGCCCCGGTCCCACAGATGGTGGTGCGGGTCGACGATGGGCGTGTCGGGATCGAACGTGGCCTCCTGGTTCAGCGCCAGCCACTGCTCCCAGCGCTGCAGGCGACCGGGCTCCGGCGGCGTGGCGGCGCGCCGCGCTGTGCGGGCCTGTTGGGGTGCGGTCACGGTGCTCACCTGGAATTGGTTCGGGTGGGGTATTCGGACCTGGGCTGCTTGCGTTTGCCGCAGCCACTAGAGGGTGCGGCCCCCGTCCACCGACAGCGTCTGCCCATAGACGTACGCCGCCAGCGGCGACGCCAGAAACAGACAGGCCCCGGCCATGTCGTCCGGCCTACCCAGTCGCCGCGCCGGTATGCCATCGAGCCGTTCGCGCAGACGCGCGGCATCGCCGATGGTGACCTTGGTCAGCTTGGTATCGACCAGGCCAGGTGCCACGCCGTTGACGCGAATACCCTTGTGCGCCCAGGCCTGTGCCAGCGTTGCCGTCAGGTGAATGGCGCCGGCCTTGGAAGCGGCATACGCTGGATTGCCACGCGTGGCGCGCAACCCGCCAACGGAGGAGATCGTGATCAATGCGCCTTGACGCGCCGACAGTGCATCGCGGAACTTGCCGGCGCAGGCCATCAGGCTGTTGAGATTGACGTCGACGACACGCCGGAAGGTGTCCATCTGGAATTCTTCCCGCCCATAAGCCACCGTACCCTGGCACAGCACCAGCACATCGAGTGGTTCGGGTGATGGCGCTGCGGCCACGGCGGCGAAGTCGCCCACGTCCACCTGGCAGTAGCCCAGGCCCGTCAGGTCGGAGCCTTCTTCGGCCCGGTAGTCGGCTACCGACGGGCGCGTTCCCCAGACAAACACCGACGCACCATGCCTGCGAAAGCCATGGGCGATGCCATTGCCGATACCACTGGAGCCGCCGACTACCAGCACCGTCTTGCCGGTGAAATCGAGCGGGTTGGGAATGGTGGACGCAGCCATATCAGACCGGGCTGTCGGGGTTGAACTCGGGTGCACGCTTTTCTTCGTAGGCCTTGAGGCCCTCGACCACTTCGGGGCCGGAGAAACCCAGGATCTCCAGCGCCAGCGAGTTCTCGAAGATCGGCCAGGCCATGGTCAGCCAGTTGTTCATCGACAGCTTGGTCCAGCGAATCGCCGACGGAGCCGCTTTGGTCAGGTCGATGGCCACCTCCAGCGCGGTCTCCTGCAGCTTGTCGTCGTCGACACACATCGAGATCAGGCCGATGCGCTCGGCCTCCTCTGCGTACAGCGGCTTGCCCGTCATCAAGTAGTACTTGGCCTTGGCCATGCCGCACAACAGCGGCCAGATGATGGCCGCATGGTCGCCCGCCGCCACACCCAGGCGCACGTGACCGTCGACGATCTTGGCAGAGCGGCCGGCGATGCTGATGTCGGACAGGATGGCAGCGGCTAGGCCGCCACCCGCCGCCGCGCCGTTGATGGCAGAGACCAGCGGCTTGGAAAAGTGGATCATGTTCTTGACCAGGTTGCGCCCGTCCTTCCACATTCGCGCACGCCATTCGAACTCGTTGACCAGCTTCTGCTCCAGCTCGAAGTCGCCACCAGCCGAGAACGCCCGTCCCTCCCCGGTCAGGATCACGGCGCTGACCGAAGGGTCGTCCTCGATGTGTTGCCAGATCGTGGTCATGCTGTGGTGGAACTCGAAGTCCATCGCATTGATCTTGCCGCGCGACATGGTGATGCGCAGCACCTGGTCGGCTGGCCGGTCGAGCTTGAGCGAGCGGTATTCGGGGTAGACGTAACTCATGTGGAAACCTTTAGCGGTCAGGGGGCCAATAGGGATCGCGCAGCGCGCGCTTGAGAATCTTGTCGTGCGTGGCTCGGGGAAATTCGCCTCGGTACTCGATGGCGCTGACACGTTGCCATTTGCCCAGGCGCGGATTGCCCCACTCCATCAGTTCTGCGGGTGTGACCGTCGCGCCGTCGCGCATGATGGCCAGCAGCAAGGGCGTCTCGACCCATTTGTCGTGCGGAATTCCGATGGCCGCCACCTCGACCACATCGGGATGCTGCATGAACACCTCTTCAATGTCCGAGGCGTACACATTGATGCCGCCAGACTTGATCATGTCCTTGATGCGGCCGGCGATATACAGATAGCCGTCTTCGTCCATACGCCCAAGGTCGCCACTGCGCAGAAAGGTCCGGCCCTGCGGGTCGCGCCAGATCATCTTCGACGTGATGTCCGGCCGGCGGTAGTAGCCCTTCATCAGCGCCGGGCCGTAGCCGGTGATGTCGCCGACCTCGCCAGCGGGAAGCACATTTCCCTCATCGTCGAGGATCACGATCTCGCCGCCGAACATCGGCAGTCCGACCGTTCTTTCCTTTCCCGGCAAGGCCTTGT
>JANLPN010000244.1:0-12792 GCA_031367285.1 Betaproteobacteria bacterium
CCAGATCTGGACCGAGCTACTTCGCCGGGAACCGCACCACGCCTGCCTAAAAACCGATGCGAAAAACCCAACTGCGCATAGTTTCGTACTGAGCATAGAGACTGCTATGGAGAGCTCTGCATAGCAGTCTATTGCGGGCACTCGAAAAGCCATCGAAAACCGCGCCAGCATGAAGTTACCAGCGTTTCATGGGCCAACAGCGTAGTAAGACCCGTATGGCGCAATAAAGCCAGCTGCCACCGGTGCCCCGCGCGCCGGCATCCCAGGCTTGGGCACGTCACTCCCCCGCAACCATCGGGCATGCAACGACCGCAAACGCGCTACAGGGGCTCATGCCACCCGGCGACAAGCTGATGATGTTGCTTTCAGTATGCGCGTTTGGCCGGCAGGTGTGGATCGGATGATTGACTTTCGGCCGCCCCGGCGATAGCCGCGACTAACAGCAAACCGCCGATCACCGACAGGTTCTTCATGAACAAGAGTTGCTGCGCAAACTGGTACTCCGGCGCAAACGCCCAAAAGCCGTGAAAGACGAAGTTTGCCACCAACACAAAGGCCGCCAGGGCCAACGCCACCCATCTAAGTTTGTAGCCGAGTCCGAGCCAAATGCCGGACAGGATCTCAAACGTGCCCAGCAGCAAAGCCGGCTCAGTCGATAACGGAAACCCGTCGCTGACGACATACCCGGTGGTTTGTACATGCGTGCTCGCAAGCTTGGCGAGCCCCGACACCACGAACATAGTGGCCAGAAGAATCCGGCCGCTCAATACCAGCGGCCGGGTGGGAGAATTGTTCAAGACCGGCTGCCTGGCCTACTTGTTCAGGCCGCCCCAGTTGCGCTCGGCCTTGCTCACAAAACCCTCGGTGTCGCGCGCGAACGTTTTGTTCAGATCTTCGTTGAAGTTCAGGTAGAGCTTGCCGTTGGTCACCGTCCAGCCATTGACCGGGTCAACGTCGAACAATTTGCCCTGGGCTACGCCCCAGGTGCAGAAGCCGCCGTATTGCGGCGCGTACTTGGCGGGGTCGGTCTTGAACTGGTCGCGGTGCTTCGCCGAGGCGAACTGCCAAGTTACGCCACCATAGGCAAAGGTGAACTTGTCGGAGCCTTGCACCGGCTTCTTGTCGGTGAAATAGGACACAACGTCATACCCCTTGGCACCAAGGCCTGCGTAGACGGTGTTGTATTCGGCACCGGTCTGCTTGACGGCGAAAGAGGTCGATGGGGCAAGGACAAGCGCCGCGAAGGCGGCGGCGGTGGCCGCTAGGATGCGGCGCGGGGAACGGAAGGTAGACATGAGCATTCTCCAGGAGGTGATAAAGGAAGTTGGGGTATCTGCTGCGCTTGGGTTAGCTCAGCGGATGCATGCAACTTTCCCACGCATCAACCTTCAATAGAATCCCTGCCCGACACAAGACACTATTGCCGTTGACTGAAGAATCGCCGTGCCGGGCCGGCGGCGAAAAGCCTCAGTTCAAAGCCGGGTTGGAACGCAGACGCTCAATGGCCAGATCCAGAAACGCACGTGCCTTGCGCGTGGCATGCCGGCCCTCGTGGTGCACCAAATTCACGGGGAGCACGGCAGGTTCGAATTCACTCAACACCGTCTTGAGCCGCCCATCCCGCAGGTATTCGGCGACCTGGTAAGACAACACGCGCGTGAGGCCAAAGCCACGCAGCGCAGCGGCTATGGCGGACTCATTGCCATTGGTCGTCAGGCGGGGCTGCAGCTTGACAATCCGCAGTTCCCCCTTGTCCACCAATCGCCATTCGGGTGTTCGTGCCAGCGGGTTCACGGCGATAGTGCAATGCTGGTGCAGGTCATCCGGTATCTGCGGTATGCCATGCCGCTCGAGATAGGCCGGAGCGGCACAAATCACACGGCGCACTTGGCCGACACGCACGGCCTGCATCGACGAATCTGGCAACTCTGCGATGCGCACGGCTACGTCAACACCCTCTTCCATCATGTTGACCAAACGACCCATGAACCAGCATGAGACACCCATCTCCGGATAACGTTGCAGATACTCGGTCACGATGGCCGTCACGAATTTCGCGCCGAACAATACCGGCGCAGTAAGAACGAGTCGCCCGCGCGGGGCACCATGCAAAAGGCCCACGGATTCATCGGCTTCCGCCATTTCAGCCAGGATGCGCCGGTAGTCTTCGGCATAACGCGCACCCGGCTCGGTTACCCGAACTACCCGGGTCGAACGGGTGAGCAGGCGCACACCCAGGTGGTTTTCCAGTTCATTGATGGCCCGCGTCACTGCGGGTGGCGAGATGCCGAGCCGACGCGCTGCCCCCGCGAAGCCATTTGCCTCGACGACTGCCACAAACACATTGATCAGGTGCAGCTTGTCCAAACTCATTCACCCTTGATCCCGCTTGCCCGGATAAGCTTGCCCATGCGGGCGTAGTCATCCCGCGTACGCAAGCCCAGCTCGGCGGGGGTCGATGTCTCCGGCTCCAGCCCCTGCGCCAACAGCTGGTTGCGCACCACGGGGTCACCGACCGCCACCACGATTTCGCGGTTCAACCGGTCGATCACGGTTGGTGGCGTACCCTTGGGCGCATAGATTGCCACCCAGGGCGCAAGCACAAAACCCGGCAACCCTGACTCCGATACGGTTGGCAAGGCAGGCAGCAGGACAGAGCGCTCTTTGCCGGCTAACGCTATGGCCCGCAATCGGCCATCCTTGATGAAGGGCATGGCGATGGACAAAGCAACAAACGTGGCCGGGATGCGCCCGCTCACGACTTCCATGGCCGCCTGCGACGCCCCGCGCAATGGAATATGGTTCAAGCGGATACCGGCGGCAGCCATGAACAGCTCCATGGCCATATGTTGCTGGCTGCCGATTCCGCCCGAAGCAAAGTCGAGCGCTCCTGGATGGGATTTCGCGAGCACGATGAACTCTCTGACGGTGGCGGCCGCCACGGAGGGATGAACCACCATGACACTGGTGATGGACGCCACCAGACTCACGGGTTCGAAATCCCGCAGTGGATCGAAGCCGGTATGGGTCTGCAAATGGGGCATGACGGTAAGCATGCTGTCGCCCATCGCTCCAATGGTGTAACCGTCGGCTACAGAGCGGGCGACACGTTCCTCCCCCGTGAAACCCGCGGCCGCCGGCATGTTTTCGATCACCAGTGGCTGGCCGATGTTGGCGGCAATCTTCTGCGTGACGATGCGTATGACCGTATCGCCTGCGGTGCCGGCCTGCATCGGAACGATGACCTTGATGGCCCTCGCCGGATAGGGCTGGGACCATGCTGGTGAAAAACTTGCCAGGCCTGCGCACAACCAGCCCAGAATCGTCGCCGTTCTCATAGTGCAACTCCCTTGGGACGAGCCATGTGCATAAAACTCAGTTCAGAGCAGGGTTGGCGCGCAGCCGCTCAATGGCCAGGTCGAGGAAGGCGCGCGCCTTCCGGGAGGCATGCCGGCCTTCGCGGTGCACCAGATGCACCGGCAGCGGTGGGGTCTCGAACTCGCTCAGAACAATCTTGAGTTGTCCGGCGCGCAACTCGTCCGCCACCTGGTAAGACAAAAGCCGCGCAAGGCCGAAGCCACTGACAGCCGCGGCAACGGCGGAATCGTTGGTGGTGGTGCTCAGGCGGGGTTGCAGCTTTACGACACGCGGCGCGCCGTCCTGTACCAGCCTCCAGTCGGAAGAGGGGGTTACCGCGTTGGCTGAAACGATGCTGTGCGCGGCAAGATCGTCCGGAGCCTGGGGAATGCCATGTTGCTCCAGATAATCCGGAGCGCCGCAAATGACCCGTCGAACACGGCCCACACGCACGGCCTGCATGGACGAGTCCGGCAGCTCGCCAATTCGCACGGCAATGTCCATGCCTTCGTCCATCATGTTGACCACCCGATCCAGGAACCAGCATGAGGCATTGACACCAGGGTAACGCTCCAGATACTCTGTGACGATGGGGGTGACGAATCTGGCTCCGAACAGTGCCGGCGCCGTGATCGTCAAGGTGCCGTTGGGCTCGCCGTGCAAACCACCGACCGACTCGTTGGCTTCGGCCAGATCGCCGAGGATGCGCCGGCAGTCGGCGGCATACCGCGCACCGGGCTCCGTGACCCTGACAACACGCGTGGTGCGGGTCAGCAAGCGTACACCCAGTTGAGACTCCAGCTCATTGATGGCGCGCGTAACGGCCGGCGGCGAAATGCCGAGTTTGCGTGCGGCACCAGCGAAACCATTGGCATCGACCACAGCGACAAAGGCATTGATCAGATGCAGCTGGTCCAAATCATTCCTTCCTGGGCAATGGTGTATTGCTTGCTGTGGTCGTTCCCCCTCTCAGGTGATCGCATCACAGTTCATCCGTGCGCTGGCGACGCCACACAACCAAGCACGCCTTGTTCCCATTCATTCAACCGGAAATCCCCATGCCCTACCTCAACCTGAAACTTTGTTCTACGTCGGGTCGCGAAGCGTGCGAAAAAATAGCGTCCACACTGACGGAACTGACGGTCGAAATCCTCAAGAAGAAACGCGAACTGACCGCTGTAGCGGTGGAGCATGTACCGCCCGGGCAATGGTACATCGGCGGCACCGGGCTCGAAGGCCAATCTTTGTCCAGCTTTTATCTGGACATCAAGGTTACGGAAGGCACGAACACCAAGGACGAAAAAGCAGCCTATGTCTCGCGCGTGTTCGCGGCGATGGCGTCCATCATGGGTGCTCTTGCGCCCGCAAGTTATGTCGTTATCGACGAGGTCCATGGCGACGCCTGGGGGTACCAGGGGCAGACACAGGAGTTCCGGTATGTCAGCGGCAAAGTCCTGTAGCTGGATGTCGCGCCCGGATAGTTCCTCTGGGCGTAATGGTGTCTTGACTGGCGCGCTGATTCTCAAAACAACCCGCGCCCGTCACAGTCTGGGGCATTCTCCGCACACGCGGGGAATGACGCTCCAACACCACCAAACCTGAAGGAAACCATCATGTCCCGTATCAGCATCCCCACCATCGAGCAATCCGCGGAAGCCTCCAAGCCCCTGCTGGCTGCTGTCAAACAGCAGCTTGGCGTGGTGCCCAATCTCATGAAGCTGGTGGGCCACAGCCCGGCCGCCCTGGAAGGTTATCTTTCCCTCAACGGCGCCCTGACCAAAGGCAAACTCGACGTGCAACTGCGCGAACGCATCGCACTGACCGTGGCCGAATTCAACGGCTGCAACTATTGCCTGTCGGCGCATGACTACCTGGGCCGCAATGTGGCAAGACTCAGCGATGGAGAAATCGACGCCGCACGCGATGGCCACTCGCAAAACACCCGAGCCGATGCCGCGCTGCAGTTTGCACGGCGGATTGTCGAACATCGCGGCCGCGTGACTGACACCGACCTGGCCACGCTGCGCGGAGCGGGGTTCGACGAGGCCAGCGTGATAGAAATCGTTGTCACGGTGGCACTTAACGTACTCACGAACTATGTCAACAACGTCGCGCAAACCGATATCGATTTCCCTAGAGTCAGTGCCCGCGTTGCGGCTTGACGCGGGGCCGCCATGAACCACGCCACCGAAGCGCCGCGCTCGCCGCTACCACCGTTCACGGAAGCCACCGCCATACAAAAAGTTCGCATGGCCGAGGACGCCTGGAACAGCCGGGACCCGGCACGGGTGTCGCTGGCCTACACCCTGGACAGCAGCTGGCGCAACCGCTGCGAGTTCCCGCGCGGGCGGGAACAGATCGTTGCGCTGCTCCAGCGAAAATGGGTGCGTGAGCTGGAATATCGTCTGGTCAAAGAGATATGGACGTTTGCCGGAAACCGCATTGCCGTGCGCTTTGCCTACGAATGGCACGACGATGCGGGAAACTGGTTCCGCTCCTACGGCAACGAGAACTGGGAATTCGACGCCGTGGGCTTCATGGCCGTGCGCTACGCCAGCATCAACGATCGACCCATTACCGAAACGGATCGCAAATTCCGCTGGCCGCTGGGACGCCGCCCCGATGACCATCCCGGTCTAAGCGGCCTGGGGCTTTGACGACCCTGGCTCCGGCATGGCCACATACACGGACTGGGTAAGCGGCCCTGAGCGGCTGCATACAGCCGCTCAGGGCCGTACGGCCGGTGTCTCGACGGGCAAGCCTTTGGCCCGCGCCGCCAGGTACAACTCTAGTTCGACCAGCTCCGGTGCGCCGTAGGCGTAGGCTTCGGCGCGTACCCCAGTCAGGCAGCCGCGCAGGCGCCGTTGCAGGGATCCCAAGGCCTGCCATTCCAGCCGGTACAGCGGGTAGCCGGTGGCGTGCGCCTGCGGCAGCGGGCTGCCACCCAGGCGCAGGCCGGCACGTTGCTCATGGCATTGCGCACACGACAAATTCAGCTGGCCCAGGCGCTGCGCAAACAGCTTCTCCCCGCGCGCCGTGAAAGGCTTCAGGCGGGCATCGTCCGGCGGCGCCATCGGCAAGCCGCGCGACTGGTGCGCCACATAGGCCTCCAGGCTCAGCAGTTCCTGGCTTTCGTAGGGCAGTGCCGGGGCCTGCTGGTGGTTTTGCCGGCACAGATTGATACGCTGGTTCAGCGTTACCGGGCGTCGGGTGTTTTCGTCCAGCGCCGGGTACCGCGCCGCCACCCCCCGCATGCTGCTTTGCGCGGCCGCGTGGCAAGCGGCACAAGCCTTGTTGCTCTGGCCGGCTTTGCGATTCCACAGCGCTTCGCCGTCCTTGACCCACAACATGCCCGGGTTTTGCGTGTCGTCGCGCTGCATGGCCTGGGTGGACTGGCCCATGAAATCGAAGCCGGAGCGGCGCGGGTCGGGCTGTGCCTGCGCGGTGCCCCAAACCACGGCAGCCAGCACCGGAACCATGCCGCCAAACAGATGGCGCAACCATGCCTCACTGATATTCATCAGGAATCCATGCTAAACATTGCGGAATTCGCGCTTGGGAGCGGCCCGGCGGCTCATGCCACGCGAATCGCCACGGTTTCCGTCTGGGTAAAGCCGTTGTCGCCTTCCCACACGAAGCGCAGTGTTCCGCTGCCCGTGGCCGCAAAGTGAAAAGCAATATACGGATTGGCGGCAATGGCCGGAAACAACTCGGCGCTGAACACTGGCTCGTTGCTGGAGCCGTCGTCAAAACTGCAGGTGAAGCGCCGGATCAGGTCGCGCGGCAACACCCTGCCGTCGGCTCCGGGCCGGTAACCGGTCTCCATGTTGTGGGCAATCAGCGTGCGGATTTCAATGACCTCGCCGCGCGCCGGGCTGGTCGGCATATTGATCAAGGTGCGGGCCATGTCAGTTTTCCTCTATGCAGGCCGCCAGGGTCACCACCACATCGACCGTTCTGGACCAGCAGCTGCCATCGCGGAAACGCGCCACGGCAACAATCTTCTGCGAGGTGGCGAGCCGGATACGCGTGGACAACCTGGCGCGCCCGGAGCGCGGACCGAGCTGGACGTTGATCACGTCGCGCTGCGGGTTGCGCTCGTTGAAGATCGAGATCGCGGTCACGTGGTCGGCCGGGGTCATGAGGCTGGCCACACTGACCGTCAGCGGCACGGCGTTACCGTTGTCCACCAGCTCCGCAATCTCGAGCGTGACCCGGCCCTCGCGCAGCGTGGCGCCTTGGGTGAAGGTCTTGATCGCTGCCGCCAGATCTTGCGGCAACTCGGCCGCCGCCGCCGGGCGGACCACCACCAGCCAGGCACCCAGGCCGACGCCGGTGGCCAGCAGCTTGCGCCGCGTGGCGGAAGTTTTTTTCATGCAATGTCCGCAGTCACAATGTCTTCAAGTAGGCCACCACATCTTCCACCTGCTGGGCGTTGAGCAGCGGCGACCCGGCCCAGGCCGCCGCGACCCGGTTCAGGCCGTCGCTACGGTAATAGGACGGCATGATGCTCTGCGGGTTAAGCGCGGCCGGGTCAACCAGGCGCAAACGCAGCTGGGCGGCCGACCAGCGTTTACCCGCTCCGGCCAGGTCAGGCGCGAGGGTGCCCTGCAGGCGTTCCTCCGGAATCGGCCCGGCGTGGCACAACAGGCACAGGCCGAGTTGCCGGTTGGCCACGATGGCACGACCGCGCCCTGCGTCGCCGGCCAGATCGGTCAACGCCTGCGGCACGGCATCACCAACGATGGTGAAAACCCCAGTCTGCGCCTGCGCAGCGCCGGCACACACCAGAAGCAGCCAGGCACGGAACGGTCGCATGGCGACAATAAGCTCAGGCCTTCTTGAGGTCGTGGTTCTTGAGCGGCAGGTCGCGGATGCGTTTACCGGTGGCCGCAAAAATCGCATTCAACACGGCCGGCGCAGCCACTGCAATGGTGGGTTCACCCACGCCGCCCCAGAATCCACCCGAAGGCATGATGATGGTTTCCACGGCCGGCATCTCGTTCATGCGGATGACCTGGTAGGTGTGGAAGTTTTCCTGCTCCATGCGGCCGTCCTTGACCGTGCATTCCCCATACAACGCGGCCGACAAGCCGTAGGCGAACGAACCTTCCACCTGGGCTTCGATCTGCTGCGGATTGACGGCATGGCCCGAATCGGTGGCGGCCACGATCCGGTGCACCTTGAGCACGCCGTCGTCGCCGACCGATACCTCGGCGCAAGCGGCCACGTAGCTGCCAAAACCCATGCATTGCGCCAGGCCCCGGAACACGCCTTTGGCAGCCGGCTTGCCCCAGCCACCACCTTCGGCGGCCGCGTTGAGCACGGCCAGGGACCTGGGATTGTTGGCCAGCAGCTTGCGGCGCAGCGCCAGCGGGTCCTGCCGGGTGGCGTGCGCAAGTTCGTCGATAAAGGATTCAACGTAGATGGTGTTCTGGTTCAGGTTCACGCCGCGCCAGAAACCCGCCGGCACATGCGGGTTGCGCATCGCGTGGTCGATCAGCAGGTTGGGAATGCCATAGGTGAAAGCACCTTCGGGCCCGGACGGGTTCAGCCCTTGGAACACCACCGGATCGCGGCCGTCGCGTATGTTTTGCGGCGCCACGCTGGCCAGTATGGACTGGCCCGAGATGCGCATGTGCAGGCCCGTGATGTTGCCCTGCGCATCGAGCCCCGCCGTCATCCTGCACTGGCTGACCGGGTGGAACTTGCCGTGCAGCATGTCTTCCTCGCGCGACCAGATCAGCTTGATCGGTACACCCGGCATTTCCTTGGCCAGCAGCACCGCCTGGGTCACGTAGTCGGTGGCGCCGCGCCGTCCAAAACCGCCGCCCAGATGCAGTTTGTAGACATCGCATTTCGACCCAGGCAGGCCGGACGCCTCCGACGTGGCGGCCAGGGCGGCCTCGCCGTTCTGGGTCGGTGCCCAGACCTCGCAGCGCTCGGGCGTGTAACGCGCCGTGGCGTTCATGGTCTCCATCGTTGCATGGTTCTGGTGCGGGTAGGAATAGACGGCTTCCATCCTGCGGGCGGATGACGCGATGACCGTGCGGGCGTCACCGACCGAATTGGCCACCACCGCTTCAGGCGCGTCTAGCCCGGCCTTCAAAACCGTGGCAAAACCGGCACTCGACAGCCTGGCGTTAGGGCCTTCGTCCCACTCGATGGGAAGTGCGTCCAGCGCCGTCTTGGCGCGCCACCAGGTGTCGGCGATCACGGCCACCGCGCTGTCGCCCACCCGCAGCACTTTCTTGATGCCGGGGCGTTTGTCAATGGCCGCGGCATTGAAGCTCTTGAGCTTGCCGCCAAACACCGGGCAGTCCTTGATGGCCGCGTTCAGCATGCCGGGCAAGACCAGGTCCATGCCGTAGATCTGTTTGCCGGTGGTCTTGTCCACCGTGTCCAGCCGCGCCAGGCGTTTGCCGGCGATCTTCCAGTCCTTGGGGTCCTTGAGCGTGACAACTGTAGGTACCGGGACTTTGGCCGCCGCCGCCGCCACCTTGCCATAGGTGGTGGTCCGCCCGCTTGGCGTGTGGGTAATCACGCTGGCAGCTGCCTTGCATTCCGCGGCCGGCACCTTCCATTCATCAGCCGCCGCCTGCACCAGCATCAACCGCGCCGCGGCACCCCCCTTGCGCACGTAGTCGTTGGACTGCCGTATGCCCTGGCTTCCGCCGGTGCCGAAGCTGCCCCACACGCGGCCGCGTGCCAGGTTCTGGCCCGGCGTCGGGTATTCGGTGCTGACTCTGGCCCAGTTGGCATCCAGCTCCTCGGCCACCAGTTGGGCCAGGCCGGTCAAGGTGCCCTGGCCCATCTCGGAGCGGGCAATACGGATCACGATGCTGTCATCGGGATTGACCACGACCCAGGCATTAACCTCGGCCGGCAAGGTGGTTTGTGCCTGGGCCTCGCCCATCAGCGGAATATGGAACGCAACAGCGAGGCCACCGGCGGCGGCAGCCACCGAACTGCCCAAGAACATGCGGCGCGACAGGCCCGGCGCGGCGCTGGCTGGAATACCCTTCGCGCTGTGCGCTGCGGGGCTATGCGCCTTGGGAGCGGCCCGGCGGCTCACTCGGAACACCTCCATGCTGCGCATTGCGGTGCTATGCGCCTTGGGAGCGGCCCGGCGGCTCATGTCGTGCTCCCATCGGCGTGTTGAATCGCCAGTGCGGCCATCTTGGTGTCGCCGCCGTTGGCCACCACCTTGATGGCGCTGCGAATGCGGTTGTAGGTACCGCAGCGGCAGATATTGGTCATGGCCTCGTCAATGTCGGCATCGGTTGGCTTGGGTTTGTCGCGCAGCAGTGCCACCGCCGCCATGATCATGCCGCTCTGGCAGAAGCCGCACTGCGGCACATCGAGCGCGGCCCAGGCCTTTTGCACCGGGTGTGAGCCGTTGGGCGAGAGGCCTTCGATGGTCAAAATCTTTTCGGTCGGCCCCACGGTAGATACCGGTCGCACACAACTTCGGGTGGGCACACCGTCCAGGTGCACCGTGCAGGCGCCGCACTGGGCGATACCGCAGCCGTATTTGGAGCCGGTCAGGCCAAGCTGCTCACGCAGCACCCATAAAAGCGGTGTGTCATCTTCGGCCTCGAAGTCGCGCACCACACCATTGACATTGAGTTTTGCCATGTACTTTGCTCCTCATTATTGGAATTGCCAGGTCGCAGGAATCGGGCTGATTTTTATCTTACGCCCGCTCCCGTTCTTTTGCAGGAGCCCGGTTGTCGCCGAGTGCAGCGTGGGGTCAAAGTGGGCCGCAACCGTCTTGGCGAGCGGTATTGGGCGGTTTCGGCCCCACTCCGGTGCTACGCTTAACTGGTCAGATCATTGCTTGGGCCCTGATCCATAGGCAGCACTCGGCCACTTGATCTCCACCTTGCGATTCTGCGCAAGGCAATCTCTCAGGTAAAGATTGATGAGGCTCTGGTAGGGAACGCCCGCTTCCATGGCCATGCCTTTGAAGTACTGAACCACATCCTCGGAAAGGCGCATGGTTACCGACTTCTTGAGCTTGGACGCGTACGGGTTGCGACGCGACTTCATCTTTGAGAGATCGTATTCAGCCTTCATGCCATTCACCTCGGTAGTACTGTGCTTCGCTCTAATTGACATTATTACCATCGGAATCTATCTCGCCAGGAACCTCCTCGCCGTTCATGGCGTCAAGGGGTTGCGGTGATCTCAAAGATCGCCATTTGCATCCAGCCGCTCTTGCAATGAGCGTGGGCTTGGCAATCAAAGCCGTTCGCGTCGGGCAATGTGCGCGACCAGTCGTCAGCGTCGGTCAAA
The DNA here is from genome assembly GCA_031367285.1 of Betaproteobacteria bacterium. Lineage (GTDB taxonomy): Bacteria > Pseudomonadota > Gammaproteobacteria > Burkholderiales > Burkholderiaceae_C > CAISIP01. The sequence continues at coordinate 11,656 of JANLPN010000244.1, forward strand.
CTTCCGGGAGATGTATTCTGTATCGGCCACTGGTCACTTGGGCCGGGCTCGTCCAACAGCCGGATCAGATCGCGGCTTCGCGCGATCTATCCTTTTTCGTTAGGCACCGGCACCTTTGGTGTGACCGTTCGCGGCTTCATACTTTGCCAAGAACTCATACATGGCCTCAACGAGTGGTTTGTCCCCAAAGGCTTTTGCAACCACGCCTGTAGCCATCAGGCCCCGGTAGACGTAGTTCTCGGCATCCCGCTCGAAGGTGGCCATTCGGGGCGTTCCACGCATTCCCTCAACGTGGAAGTGCGGCGGGTTGCCCCCGTACATGTCCATGATGTTCTCCGATGCAGCATGGACGTACCCTGAGTACGCCGTACTCACGCTCTCTCCCGCGTCAAGTGCGTGGGAGACGTTCACACCCTGTCCGAGGACGTTCATCGTGTGGGCCCGAACCTTCTTGCGTGGCGGCAGGTTGGCTTTGGAGATTCGCAACGACCCTTCTGGGCGGGAGAAGACCGCCTCGGCGTAGAACGCTTCGAGATACTGCGTGTGGCGTTCTGTGCGGGCGCCATTGGTCTCCGCGCTGGCCAAGAAGAAGATGTCTTCCTGAATCTCATCGAGAGTTCGGAAGAGAACGCCAACTTCCTGAACGTAGCCGGCGTCTAGGAGGACGGCAACAGCATTCAGGCCGCTAATGTAGCGAGCAAGCTTCTGCACAAGCGCCTCGTGAATGCCCTTGTTGGCGTAGCGGAAGACAAACGAACCTTTGTGTGGGACACGTTGCGGTGGAGCGATCAACGATTCCACTCTTCGCAGGGCGCTCGTCATCACTGCGACGGCTTCGGCTTGGAGATGCGGCATTTTGCGGTGCCTAACTTGATGTACACCGCATCCAGCGCGGATTAATCTTGGCGCTGCGGATTAAAACGGCGCTCGACAGGTGTGCAAATCCGCGTGCAGCAAGGCCCGCGTGCACATCTGTTGCGAAAAAACAGTGATTAAGAATTGCCATAAAACCCGCAGCCAGTATTTGTCTTCAGTCAGAGAATGGTAGCAATGCATGCGCCACGCGGGAACCTGAATTTGCAATGCATCGAGAGTTCCAAAGTTCCCGACGCCGATCCGGCTGCGCCCGGTTTGCCG
>JANLPN010000274.1:0-25669 GCA_031367285.1 Betaproteobacteria bacterium
CGGGCTACGCTGGCTATCATCGGTCTGTTTTTACAGCGCATGGCGAAATACGGACTGCGACCGGTCGATTTCTCCATTCTGTCACTGGTTACCCACAACCCCGGCATCACCTCGCGCCAGTTGTGTTCAACCCTGGGAATACTGCCGCCCAACCTGGTTGCGATGGTGGGCACACTCGACAAGCGGGGGCTGATCCAGCGTGCGCCGCACCGCAGCGATGGCCGGGCGATGAGCCTGTACCTGACCGCGGCGGGCGAGCAACTGATGCGGGAAGCGGAAGTGACGGCGGCTGAACTGGAGGGCGATGCAACCGCGCGCCTGAGCGCGTCCGAACGCAACACCCTGATGCGCCTGTTGCAAAAGATCTACCTGTAGGCGGGTGATCGGGCGCCACCCTGGGAAGAGGCAAGAGCCCTTGCCTCAGCGCCGCTATCAAAGCGGGAGCGCGTGCATAGTCGCCACAATCCTGAAACACTGCCCCGGCGCTATTGTTCAGGTAGCACAAGCCCCCTACACTACGTCAGCAAAAACAATAACCAGGTCATGAGCCCCCAGTCCGGCCGCTTCGCGTCGGGCCCCCCAGGGGGTGCAAAAAACTGTGGGCGGCCGGGCGTATTCTCATGAGGAGTCGAGGCGAATGAGTTCCAAGGAAACTGCGGCAATCAGCCAGTTGCTGAGCCTGCTGGAGTCCCGCTACGCGATCCGTGTATTGTGGGCACTGAAAGACGGGCATCCACAAACCTTCCGCCTGCTGCAGGACAGCGTCGGTGGCATCACGCCCAACACGCTCAATACCCGTATCAAGGAATTGCGCTTGGCCGGCCTGATGGGCCACGGCGACGATGGTTATGTGGTCACGCCAACCGGTGCGGACCTGCTAAAACGGATCGGTGACCTGTCTTCATTCGCCACCCGGTGGGCGGCATTGCAAGCCAAGAAAAAAACCTGAGAAGCGCCACGCAATGAACGACTTGCTGAACCCAAAAAACATTCTTCCTCTGGATCATGACCGGGCCGTGCTCATAGGGCGCATCTGGACCAAGGACCTCGGGCCCACATTGGTACGGGTGCGTGAAGACCACATCTACGACATCTCGCACCTGGCGGCCACCAGCACGCAGTTGCTCGAGATGGCCGACCCGGTAGGTACAGTGCGCGAATACGGCGGACCGCATATCGCCAACACGGCGGCCGTACTCGCCAACTCCGCGCAGGATCGGCGCCAGCCGGACGAACCCTGGTTTCTGGCGCCATGCGACCTGCAGGCCATCAAGGCGGCCGGAGTCACTTTCGTGGCGTCCATGCTGGAGCGTGTGATCGAGGAGCAGGCGCGCGGCGACGCGGGGCGGGCCGAGTCGGTGCGCCGCTCGGTGGTGGGCGTGATTGGCGACAATCTGCGCAGCGTCAAGCCGGGTTCGGTCCAGGCCGCGCAACTGCGCGACGTATTGATCAGCCAGGGCGTATGGTCGCAGTACCTGGAGGTGGGCATCGGCGAAGACGCCGAGATATTCACCAAGTCCCAACCGATGAGCGCCGTCGGCGTGGGCGCCGAAATCGGCCTGCATCCCAAAAGCGTCTGGAACAACCCGGAACCCGAAATCGTGCTGGCGGTGAACAGCCGCGGCGAAACCAAAGGCTGCGCTTTAGGCAACGACGTGAACCTGCGCGACTTTGAAGGCCGCAGCGCCCTGCTGCTGGGCAAGGCCAAGGACAACAATGCCTCGGCGGCCATTGGTCCGTTCATCCGGCTGTTCGATGAACATTTCGGTATCGACGACGTGCGCCAGTGCGAGCTGGCCATGCGTGTCACCAGCGCCGATGGCAAGTTCGAGATGTTTGGTGCCAGCAGCCTGGCCATGATCAGCCGCGATCCGCTGGAGCTGGTCAACCAGGCCATGGGGGAACCCGACCGGCGCACCCACCAGTACCCGGACGGCTTCATGCTGTACCTGGGCACGATGTTCGCGCCTACGCAGGACCGCTTTGGGCCAGGCCAGGGATTTACCCATGCGCTGGGCGATCTGGTGTCGGTATCGACCGCGCGGCTGGGTACCTTGGTCAACCGTGTCAACCACTCCGACCGGGTTGCGCCCTGGAACTACGGCGTGGCGGCCCTCATGCGCGATCTGGCACAGCGCGGACTGCTGGCATAATTTGCGCTCTTTTGAGTTTCACCGTGCGCTTTTTCGAGGCCCGGTGCCACTTGGGCATCCGCCAGTCTCCTGCGCAACTTTAATTTTGGGACCCCCATGATCACCACAACCAGCGGCCTGCAATATACCGACACCAGCGTGGGCACCGGCCTTGAAGCTACGTCCGGGCAGGGAGTCACCGTGCATTACACGGGCTGGCTCTACAACAGCGGCTCGCAGGCACAGGGCGCCAAATTTGACTCCAGCAAGGACCGTGGCGACCCGTTTGTTTTTTCGCTTGGCGCCGGCATGGTCATCAAGGGCTGGGACGAAGGGGTGGCGGGTATGAAAGTCGGCGGTGCACGTACCCTGATTATTCCGCCCGAGCTGGGTTATGGCGCCCGTGGTGCCGGCGGTGTCATTCCTCCCAATGCCACCTTGAAATTCGACGTCGAGTTGCTGGGCGTTTCGGGTTAACCACCGACCCTAGGCCATTGGCGTCGCGCGCCGGCCCGCCCGCCTCGCCCGCCGGGCCGCAAAACGCTGGAGCGCCGTTGACCGTTGGGCCGCGTGCGCCCTTGAAACTGGCTGTGGCGCCCCAACGTCCAACGCGTCGCAATTGATTTACCACAGCACCGTATGTCTGACAACAATCCCCCCGATCCCCACCACACCGCACCGGACTATCTGAGCACCGAGGAAATGGTTGCCGCCCAGGCGGCCAATGAATCCGACCTGCTTTCCCGTGCCCAGGCCGATCTGGCGGCGTTGCAGGCCAAAAGCGCTGAACTCGCCGACCAGTACCTGCGTGCCAAGGCCGAGGCCGAAAACGCTCGCCGCCGGGCCGAAGAAGAAATCGCCAAGGCGCGCAAGTTCGCCATTGAGAGTTTTGCCGAGAACATGCTGCCCGTGGTGGACAGCCTGGAAGCCGGCCTGGTCATCAAGGATGCCAGCCCGGAACAAATCCGCGAAGGCGCCCAGGCCACGTTGCGCCAGCTGGCCGCCGCTCTGGAGCGCAACAAAGTGATTGCGATCAACCCCGAAGCCGGCACCCGTTTCGACCCGCACCAGCACCAGGCTATTACCGTGGTGCCCTCCGAGCTGGACGCCAACAGCGTGGTGAATGTGCTGCAAAAAGGCTATTCCATCTCGGACCGGGTGCTGCGGCCGGCACTGGTCACGGTTTCGGCACCGAAATAAAGCCTTGAAAACCCTGCGCTTATCCACACCTGCGAAACAGGATTAACTTGTAACACCAGCCTGGCGGCAGTACGTATCCGCAGCCGGGCGATCTTGGAGAAGAACATGGGAAGAATCATCGGCATCGACCTGGGTACCACCAACAGCTGCGTGGCCATCATGGAGGGCAACGTACCGAAAGTCATAGAGAACTCGGAAGGTGCACGCACCACACCGTCCATCATTGCCTACCAGGAAGACGGTGAAGTGCTGGTGGGTGCATCGGCCAAGCGCCAGGCAGTCACCAACCCGCGCAATACGCTGTACGCCGTCAAACGTTTGATCGGGCGCAAGTTTGTCGAAAAGGAAGTGCAAAAAGACATTGCGCTGATGCCCTACAAGATCGTGCCGGCCGACAACGGTGATGCCTGGGTCGAAGTGCGTGGCAAGGCCATGGCCGCCCAGCAGGTCAGCGCCGACGTGTTGCGCAAGATGAAAAAGACCGCCGAGGACTACCTGGGCGAAACAGTGACCGAGGCCGTGATCACGGTGCCGGCCTACTTCAACGACGCACAGCGCCAGGCCACCAAGGACGCCGGCCGTATTGCCGGCCTGGACGTAAAACGCATCATCAACGAGCCTACCGCGGCGGCACTCGCGTTCGGCCTGGACAAAAACGAAAAGGGTGATCGCAAGATCGCCGTATACGACCTGGGCGGCGGCACGTTCGACGTGTCCATCATCGAGATAGCCGATGTGGACGGCGAAAAACAGTTTGAGGTGTTGTCCACCAACGGTGACACCTTTCTGGGCGGCGAAGACTTCGACCAGCGCGTGATCGACTTCATCATCAGCGAGTTCAAGAAGGAACAGGGCGTGGACCTGGGCAAGGACGTGCTGGCTTTGCAGCGGCTCAAGGAGGCGGCCGAGAAGGCCAAGATCGAACTCTCCAACAGCTCGCAGACCGACATCAACCTGCCTTACGTCACTGCCGATGCCTCGGGCCCCAAACACCTGAGCATCAAACTCACCCGCTCCAAACTCGAATCGCTGGTGGAGGACCTGATCGAACGCACGATTGCGCCCTGTCGTACCGCCATCAAGGATGCCGGCGTGAATGTGGCCGACATCCATGACGTAATTCTGGTCGGCGGCATGACGCGTATGCCCAAGGTACAGGAGAAGGTCAAGGAGTTCTTCGGCCGCGAGCCGCGCAAGGACGTCAACCCGGACGAAGCCGTGGCCGTGGGCGCCGCCATCCAGGGGCAGGTGCTGACCGGTGACCGCAAGGACGTATTGCTGCTCGACGTGACCCCGCTGTCGCTGGGTATCGAGACACTGGGTGGCGTGATGACCAAGATGATCACCAAGAACACCACCATCCCGACCAAGTTTGCGCAAACCTTCTCGACCGCCGACGACAACCAGCCGGCGGTAACCATCAAGGTGTTCCAGGGCGAGCGCGAAATCGCGGCCGGCAACAAGATGCTGGGCGAGTTCAACCTGGAAGGCATTCCGCCGTCGGCGCGCGGCACGCCGCAAATCGAGGTGTCGTTCGACATTGACGCCAACGGCATCCTGCACGTGGGCGCCAAGGACAAGGGCACCGGCAAGGAAAACAAGATCACGATCAAGGCCAACTCGGGCCTCTCGGAAGCCGAGATCCAGCAGATGGTCAAGGACGCCGAACTCAATGCGGCCGACGACAAGAAAAAGCTGGAGCTGGTGCAAGCCAGGAACCAGGCCGAGGCCAGCGTGCACAGCGTGAAGAAAAGCCTGACCGAATACGGCGACAAACTCGAAGCCGGCGAGAAGGAAAAAATCGAAGCCGCGATCAAGGAACTGGAAGAAGTGCTCAAGGGTGAAGACAAAGCCGCCATCGACGACAAGAACACCGCCCTGATGACGGTCAGCCAGAAGTTGGGCGAAAAAATGTACGCCGACATGCAGGCCAAGGCCGGGGCCGAAGCTGCCAACGCGGGCGCGGCACCGGAGCAGCCCGCTACAGCCAAGCCGTCCAATGACGACGTGGTGGACGCTGAAGTAAAAGAAGTCAAGAAGGCTTGACCTTATCCTCGATACGCAGGCAAACGCCGCGTTCGAACGATTCCCCCGGGATCTTCGACGCGGCGATCTGCATTTTTTGATCGACTACCGACAGCAGACCGTGCACGCTGACTGAAAACGATATGGCCAAAAGAGATTATTACGAAACGCTGGGTGTTCCCAAGAACGCCTCGGACGAGGAAATCAAAAAGGCGTATCGCAAACATGCGATGAAACACCACCCTGACCGCAACCAGGGGGCGGACTCCAAGGTCGCCGAAGAAAAGTTCAAGGAATCCAAAGAGGCCTACGAGATGTTGTCCGACCCGCAGAAGCGGGCCGCATATGACCAGTTTGGTCATGCCGGTGTGGACCCGAACATGCGTGGCGGTGCGCCGGGTGCCGAAGGTTTTGGTGGTTTCGCCGAGGCCTTTGGCGACATCTTCGGCGACATGTTCGGCCAGCAGCGCGGGCGCGGCGCGGGTGGCGGGCGGCAGGTGTTTCGCGGCGGTGACCTGAGCTACGCAATGGAAATTACGTTGGAGGAAGCGGCACGCGGCAAGGACGCACAAATCCGTATTCCAAGCTGGGAAGCTTGCGAGGTATGCCATGGCTCGGGTGCCAAGCCTGGAACCCAGGCCAAGACCTGCAGCACCTGCTCCGGCTCGGGGGCCGTGCAGATGCGCCAGGGCTTCTTCAGCGTGCAGCAGACCTGCCCCACCTGCCGCGGCACCGGCAAGGTGATCCCGGAGCCCTGCATCGCCTGCCACGGCCAGGGCAAGGTCAAGAAGCAGAAAACACTGGAAGTCAAAATCCCGTCCGGCATCGATGGCGGCATGCGTATTCGCAGCACCGGCAACGGCGAACCCGGCACCAACGGCGGGCCGGCAGGTGACCTGTACATTGAAATCCGGCTCAAGAAACACGACATCTTCGAGCGTGACGGGGACGACCTGCATTGTTCGGTGCCGATCAACATGGTTACTGCCGCCCTGGGTGGAGAAATCGACGTGCCCACCCTGGCCGGCAAAGCCGCGATCGACATCCCGGAAGGCACGCAAACCGGCAAGCAGTTCCGCCTGCGCGGCAAAGGCATCAAGGGTGTGCGCGCCAGTTATCCGGGCGACCTGTATTGCCACATCCTGGTCGAGACACCGGTCAAACTCAGCGAACACCAGCGCAAGCTGCTGCGCGAACTCGACGAGTCGCTCAAAAAAGGTGGTGGCAAACATTCACCGAGCGGTGATAGCTGGACCGACCGGCTCAAGAGCTTCTTCAGCTGAGGCTGCGAATCTTTAGCTACGACTCACATGCCGCGCAAATGTGAGTCTGCGCTGAAACTTCGTTTTCTACTGCGCGGAGCCTCACCTCAAAACAGATCTCCCTGTCCTGCAAGAAGCGCGGGCCGGAATTGGCTTACGTCCAGTTCCACGCGCGTCCGGTTAAGTCCAAGCCGCGTGCAGGCCTTCTCGAATCGCTGGGCAATCAGCTGCGCCCAGACGCCGCTGCCTTTCATACGCGTTGCAAAATCGGCGTCGTAGTCGCGACCGCCACGCATCTCGCGGATACGCGCCATCACCCGCGCCGCGCGCTGCGGGTAATGCAGCTCCAGCCACTGCTGGAAGATGGGGTTGAGCTCCCACGGTAAACGCAGCACGGTATAGAAGGCGTTGTGCGCACCGGCCGCGGCCGCCGCCTCCAGCACCTGCTCCATGTCTTCGTTGATAAAAGGAATCTGCGGCGCCACACTCACGCCCACCGGCACACCGGCATCGGCCAAAGTGCGGATAGTGCGCAGCCTTCGGTGCGGCGCGGCGGCACGCGGCTCCAGCTTACGGGCCAACACGCCGTCCAGCGTGGTGATGGTCACATACACCGCAACCAGTTTTTGCCGGGCCATGGGTGCGATCAGGTCCAGGTCACGCTCCACGCCGCTGCCTTTGGTCACGATGGCAAACGGGTGGTGGCAGCGGTGCAGCAATTCGATCACGCCGCGGGTAACCTTGTACTCACGCTCTATGGGCTGGTAAGCGTCGGTGGCCGAGCCTATGACGATCTGGCGCGGCACATAGCCGCGGGCTTGCAACTCACGCGCCAATACCTGCGCCACATTGGTCTTGGCGATGATTTTTGTCTCGAAGTCGAGCCCGGGTGACAGGTTCAGATAGCTGTGGGTGGGGCGCGCGTAGCAGTAGATACAGCCGTGTTCACAACCCCGGTACGGGTTGAGCCCGTAGTCGAAATAAATGTCGGGCGAATCATTGCGGCTGATGGCACTTTTGGCGTTTTCGGGCGTGACCTGGGTGGGTGGTGTGGCCAGGCCCTCCAGGGCAGATCCATCCATCGTTCCCCAGCCGTCATCAAATGCGGACCGCGTATCCCGCTCGAAGCGGTTCGCTGTGCGCTGTGCAGCGCCGCGGCCCTTGATAGCGTGTACAGGAATCCCGACAATACTGGTCATAAAACCAGTATATTGCCGCCAACCGGCAGCGTCAACGCCTACCGGTCACTCGCCCGGCATCGGCGTCAACGGGCAGTACGGGCCGACACGACGGTATTCAAAGCGCTCAGGCGTATTCGCGCTCCATCAGCCGCGCGCGGGCCTGCTGGTATTCGCGTTTTAGCTGCACCACAAAGTCCGCCGTGCTTTGCACCTTGCTGACCGCGCCTATACCCTGGCCGCAACCCCAGATGTCTTTCCAGGCCTTGGTGGCATCGCCCGCGAAGTTCATCTTGCTGGGGTCGCTCTGGGGCAGGTTGTCGGGATCCAGGCCGGCATTGCGGATACTGGGCGCCAGGTAGTTGCCGTGTATGCCGGTGAACAGGTTGCTGTAGACGATGTCGTCCGAGTTGCTGCCCACAATGGCCTGCTTGTACGCATCCACGGCACGTGCTTCAACGGTGGCGATAAAGGCCGAGCCGATATAGGCAAAATCGGCGCCCATGGCCTGCGCGGAGAGCACTGCGCTGCCGCTGGCGATGGAACCGGACAAAGCAAGCGGCCCGTCAAACCACTGGCGGATTTCCTGCACCAGCGCAAACGCACTCTTGACGCCGGCGTGTCCTCCGGCACCGGCCGCCACCGCGATCAAGCCGTCGGCACCCTTCTCTATCGCCTTGTGCGCAAACTTGTTGTTGATGATGTCGTGCAGCACCACCCCGCCATAACTGTGCGCCGCCGCGTTGATGTCTTCGCGCGCCCCCAGGCTGGTAATGGTGATCGGCACCTTGTATTTGACACACATCGCCATGTCGTGCTCCAGCCGGTCGTTGCTCTTGTGCACGATCTGGTTCACGGCAAACGGCGCGGCGGGCCGGCCCGGATTGGCCTGGTTCCAGGCGGCCAGTGCCTCGGTAATTTCAGCCAGCCACTCTTCGAGCTGTGATGCCGGGCGTGCGTTGAGGGCGGGCATGGAGCCCACCACCCCGGCAATACATTGCGCGATGACCAGCTTGGGGTTGCTGATGATAAAAAGCGGCGCGCCGATGATGGGCAGCGGCAGGGTGGCAAGCGGGGGAGGCAGTCGGGACATGGGGTAGTGCTTGGCTATGATATGTGGCTGAAACGGAGCGAGCGGAAATCGACTCCGAGGGACTTAAAGGGCTATCCGCGGCCAAGCGTTGTCAGAACGCGTCCAGCGCCAGCGCCGTGACGCAGTCCGCGCCTTCGACAATGCTGTCGCGCAGGCCGGGCGCCTTGCTGAGCAGGTGGTCGGCATAAAAACGGGCGGTGGTAATTTTGGCCTGCATGAAGGCCACGTCAACACCCTGCGCAATCTGCTCCTGCGCCACCAGCAGTGCACGCGCCATCTGCCAACCGGCCATCAGGTTGCCGGCCAGCATCAGGTAAGGCACGCTGCCCGCAAACACCGCGTTGGGGGAGGCCTTGGTTTTGCCGGCCACGAAGTTCACCACGTCCACAAAAGCGAGGCGTGCCGCCTTGAGGCGGGTCGCGACCGCCAACGCGGCGTCGCTGCCGTTCTTCATGAGATCCTGCTCGGTACCTTCGACGTTGGCGGCAATCGCCAGGGCCGTCTGGCCACCGTCCCGCGCGGTCTTGCGGCCGACCAGATCGTTGGCCTGTATCGCCGTCGTGCCTTCGTAGATGGTCAGTATCTTGGCATCGCGGTAGTACTGGGCGGCGCCGGTTTCTTCGATGAATCCCATGCCGCCGTGCACCTGCACGCCAAGGCTGGTCACCTCCAGGCTCATCTCGGTGCTGTAGCCCTTGACCAGCGGCACCATGTACTCGTAGAAGGACTGGTTCTGTTTGCGTACCCGGGCATCCGGGTGGTGGTGCGCCGCGTCGTACGAGGCGGCAGCCACCGAGGCCATGGCACGGCAACCTTCGGTATAGGCACGCATGGTCATCAACATGCGTTTCACGTCGGGGTGGTGGATGATGGGCGCGCTGGCCGCGATGGAGCCATCCACCGGCCGGGACTGCACGCGCTCCCGGGCAAAGTCCACCGCCTTCTGGTAGGCGCGTTGTGCAATCGCAATGCCCTGCGTGCCTACGGCATAACGCGCGGCATTCATCATGATGAACATGTACTCCAGGCCGCGGTTCTCCTGGCCCACGAGATAACCCACAGCCCCTCCCTGGTCGCCATATTGCAATACAGCCGTGGGCGAAGCCTTGATGCCCATCTTGTGTTCTATGCTGACACAGGCCACGTCGTTGCGCGCGCCGCACGATCCGTCCTGGTTGACGAGGAATTTCGGGACCACGAACAGGCTGATGCCTTTGACGCCGTCGGGCGCGCCCACCACGCGGGCCAGCACCAGATGTACGATGTTCTCGGCCATGTCGTGTTCGCCGTAGGTGATGAAAATCTTGGTGCCGAACACCTTGTAGGTGCCGTCGGGCTGGGGCTCGGCCCGCGTACGCACCATGGCCAGATCCGATCCGGCCTGCGGCTCCGTGAGGTTCATGGTGCCGGTCCATTTGCCGCTGACCAGCTTACCCAGGTAGGTGGCCTTGAGCTCGTCCGAGCCGGCCGTCAATAGCGCTTCGATGGCGCCGTCGGTCAACAGCGGGCACAGCGCAAAACTCATGTTGGCGCTATTCACCATCTCGATACACGCCGCGCCAATGGTCTTGGGCAAACCCTGACCGCCAAACTCCACCGGATGTTGCAGGCCCTGCCAGCCACCTTCGGCGAACTGTACGTAGGCCTGCTTGAAGCCGGGCGTGGTTGTCACGACGCCACCCTTCCAGGACGACGGGTTCTTGTCGCCCTCCCAGTTCAACGGCCCCAACACGCCCTGGTTGAACTTGGCGGCTTCTTCGAGCACGGCCTGCGCGGTCTCGAAGCCGGCGTCTTCAAAACCGGGCAATTGCGCCACCTGATCGATATTGGCCAGGTAACGGATGTCGAACAGCATGTCCTTGAGAGGTGCAACGTAGCTCATGGTGTCTCCAGATACACAGAAGCCGTTCCGGCCAACAAAAAACGTCGGAGAGAACGGCCTGCGAAATTCCCGGTCGGTGCGGCGTGAAGCGCAACCGTGGGGGCGGGTTAAAAAATCAAAGTGCGGCGACCAGCTCTGGCACGGCCACAAACAGGTCGGCGACCAGCCCGTAGTCGGCCACGCTGAAGATCGGCGCCTCCTCGTCCTTGTTGATCGCAACGATGACCTTGCTGTCCTTCATGCCGGCCAGATGCTGAATGGCTCCGCTGATGCCGCAGGCCACATACAGCTGCGGCGCGACGATCTTGCCGGTCTGGCCGACCTGCCAGTCGTTGGGCGCGTAACCCGCGTCCACCGCGGCACGCGAAGCCCCCATGGCCGCGCCCAGCTTGTCCGCCAGCGGGGTCATGACTTCGGCGAACTTCTCGGCACTGCCCAGGGCGCGCCCGCCGCTCACCACGATCTTGGCCGCCGTCAGTTCGGGCCGGTCGTTGCGGGCGATCTCGCTGCCTACAAAAGTGACCTTGGCACTGGCGGCCACCGCCGTCAAAACCTCAACGGCCGCCGAGCCGCCGCTGGCGGCAGCGGGATCGAAACCCGTGGTGCGCACGGTGAGCACCTTGATCGCATCGAGACTTTGCACGGTGGCAATGGCGTTGCCGGCATAGATCGGGCGCTCAAAGGTGTCGGGACTGTCCACCTTGGTGATGTCGGATATCTGCCCCACATCGAGTTTGGCCGCAACCCGGGGTGCAATATTCTTGCCCGAGGCGGTGGCGGCAAACAGGATGTGGCTGTAGTTGGAAGCAATGGCCAGCACCTGGGCCGCCATGTTTTCGGCCAGGCCGTGCGCAAAACCGGCGTCTTCGGCGTGCAAGACCTTGGCCACGCCGCCGATCTGTGCCGCCGCCGCCGCGGCGGCGGCGGCACTTGCGCCCGCCACCAGTATGTGGACATCACCGCCACACTGGGCAGCGGCCGTGACGGTGTTGAGGGTGGCGGCCTTGACGGTGTTGTTGTCGTGTTCGGCAATTACGAGTGCGGTCATGTCAAATTACCTTTGCTTCGTTTTTCAGTTTGGCAACCAGCGTCGCCACGTCGGGCACCTTGATGCCGGCGCTGCGTTGCGGCGGTTCCTTGACCTTGAGGGTTTTGAGATGGGCCTTGACGTCCACACCCAGGTCGGCCGGCTTGTAGATGTCCATCTGTTTTTTCTTGGCCTTCATGATGTTGGGCAGCGTCACGTAACGCGGCTCGTTCAGGCGCAGGTCGGTGGTAATCACCGCCGGCAGATCGATGGAGATGGTCTCCAGGCCACCATCGACTTCGCGCGTGACGCGGGCCTTGCCGTCGGCTACTTCGACCTTGCTGGCAAACGTGGCCTGGGCCATTTCGCACAAGGCGGCCAGCATCTGGCCGGTCTGGTTGCAGTCGTCGTCGATGGCCTGTTTGCCCAGGATCACCAGCCCCGGTTGTTCCTTTTCGACCAGGGCCTTGAGCAGCTTGGCCACCGCCAGCGGTTGCAGTTCTTCGGTGGTTTCCACCAGGATGGAGCGATCGGCGCCAATGGCCATGGCGGTACGCAGGGTTTCCTGGCATTGGGTGACGCCGCAGGACACGGCGATGACTTCAGTGGCCACGCCTTTTTCGCGCAGCCGCACGGCTTCTTCGATGGCGATTTCGTCAAACGGGTTCATGCTCATTTTGACGTTGGCGATGTCCACGCCGGTGCCGTCGGACTTGACCCGCACCTTGACGTTGTAGTCCACCACGCGTTTCACAGGCACCATGACCTTCATAGCTGCTACTCCAAAAAAACTGATTAATCGTATGCAACCGGCTGAATTTGTCGATTTTATGCGGCAAGTCCGAGGCGGGGCTTCCCCCGCGCGACAAGGCGCAGGACCAAAGCGACCATATGCCATCTCAGGTGGCGCCGTACGGTCGCTGCTTCAATTATAGAAGTCGGGCCGACAGCACTCATGCACTTGCTCGCGGTTCGGCCGGCGTAGCCTTGATCGGCTCGGTCGCACGCTGCGGCGGTGGAATACGGATACCGTACGCGCGCAGCGCCCGCAGCATGGCCAGGTTGACCTCGGAGCGCAGGTTGAGCTGGCCGTTTTCCGGGTCTTCCATCCAGTAGCCCACCGTAAACTCCAGGCCGTCCACGCCAAATGCCGACAGCGCCACGTTCGGAGCCGGCTCGCGCAATACCCGCTCCGGCTCCAGGGCCGCCTCAAGAAGAATACGCATCACCAGGTCCACGTCGCTCTCGTAAGCCACCAGCAACACGCTGGACTGCCACAGCCGGCCATCGGCAAGCGACAGGTTCTCGACCCGGTTCACGATGAACATTTCGTTCGGCACGATGGATTCGCGCCCGGTCAGTGAACGGATCACGGTGTAACGCGCATTGATGTTGGTGATAACCCCTTCAAAGCCGTCCACACGCACGCTGTCGCCGATGCGCACGCTGCGTTCGGCCAGCATCACAAAGCCACTGACGTAGTTGGATGCGAGCTTCTGCAAGCCAAAACCTATACCCACACCGATCGCGCCACCCAGCACCGAGAGCGTCGTCAGGTCTATGCCCACTGCGCTCAGTGCCACCATCAAGCCGACAAACATCAGCAACGCACGGGTCGCATTGCTGATCGCCTTGCGCAGCGACAACGTGCCGCCGGAGACCGAACGCAACAAACGCGACTCGATGCCGGCCGAAATCCACAAAGTAAATATCAATACGGCGCCGGCCGTCAGGCTGCCCTCAATCAGGGTGCGCACCGACATGGTCGAGCCACCGATCTTCCAGTGGATCTGGTCCAGCTGTTCCAGCAACAGGGGTAACAGGCCGCTGACCCACAACACCATGGCAATCCAGGCCACCCAGGAAATCGTGCGCTCCAGCACACGCACCACCGGTGCCTCGCGAAAAGCCGCCTGTAGCACCTTGACGCCGACCCGTATCACCAGCAGCGCCACCAGCACCGGCAAGGCAATCCGGAACACCACCAGCGGCGTCCACGGGGCCACCAGCGCGCGCGCGCCATACGCCAGGCACAACAGCACCAACGGGAACATCACGCCGTCCACCAGCTTGCGCCCGAACAGGATGGACGTCGGTTCGTCATGGCCGCTGGCACGCCGCACCAGCCACACAAAACCCCAGGCCAGCCCCACACACGCCAGCAGGACACCGATTTCAGCCAGGGTGCTCAAATGGCCAAAGGCCTGCACCCATTCGGCCAGATCGTCGACACGCGGGGCCGCGCTGATCACGTTCATAAATCCGCCAAAACCCGCAGATGCGCCTCCACGCTGCGGCCCAATGCGCTGAGGTTGTAGCCGCCCTCCAGACAGGACACGATGCGCCCCTGGGCGTGGCGGCGGGCCACGTCCTTGATGCGGCTGGTGATCCAGGCGTAGTCCTGCTCCACCAGGCCAAGCTGGCCCAGGTCGTCTTCGCGATGCGCGTCAAAGCCGGCGCTGATGAAGATCATCTGCGGGCGGTGTGCTTCCAGCCGGGGTATCCAGCACGCCTCGATCATTGCGCGGATCTCCGCACCCCGCGTATACGCAGGTACCGGCAAATTCACCAGATTGGCCGCGTCCGATTTGGAGCCACCCACCGGATAAAACGGGTGCTGGTAAAAACTAGCCATCAGGATGCGCTCGTCGCCGGCCACGATGTCTTCGGTACCGTTGCCATGGTGTACGTCGAAGTCCACGATCGCCACCCGCTGCAGGCCGTGGCGCTCCAGTGCATATTTGGCGGCAATCGCCACGTTGTTGAAAAAGCAGAAACCCATGGCATGGTCACGGCAGGCGTGGTGGCCGGGCGGGCGCACGGCACAAAAGGCATTCTCCAGTTCGCCCGCGATCACGGCGTCGGTTGCGGCCAGCGCCAGCCCGGCGGCCCGCAGGGCCGCGTCCCAGGTGTATACGTTGATGGCGGTGTCCGGGTCGACTTGTGCATGCGTCGGGCCGCCCGCCGCTACGTCGTCGCGCAAGCCGTCCGACAGGCCGCGCAAAGACGCGACAAACATGCGGCCATGGGCCAACTCTATGTCGGCCAGCGCGGCCTGCGGCGCCTCACGCCGGTCCAGCGCATCACCTACGCCGGACACCAGCAGGCGGTCGGCAATGGCATCCAGGCGTTGCGGGCATTCAGGGTGGCCCCGGCCCATTTCATGTTTCCGGCAATCGCCATGGGTGAAGTATCCGGTCTTGTTCATCGGCAACCAAAGGCTCTGGAATTTTCGGGTAAGGTCATGCCATGAATGCACAACAAAAGCTCAAATCTCTGCTGGACCAGCTTAACACGGTGATTGTGGGCAAGCCGGCGCAGATACAGGATTGTGTGGCGTGCCTGCTGGCCGGAGGCCACCTGCTGATCGAGGACGTGCCGGGGGTGGGCAAGACGACGCTGGCGCATGCGCTGGCGCGCACCTTCGGCCTGCGGTTCTCGCGCGTGCAGTTCACCTCCGACCTGATGCCCAGCGACTTGTCAGGTGTCTCGATCTATGAACGCGGCAAGGAGGCCTTCGTGTTCCACAGCGGGCCGATTTTTGCGCAGGTGCTGCTGGCCGACGAAATCAACCGCGCCAGCCCCAAGACGCAAAGCGCTCTGCTCGAAGCGATGGAAGAGAAACAGGTGACCGTGGAAGGCGAAACACGCGCCCTGCCCTCGCCATTTTTTGTGATCGCTACGCAGAACCCCCATGACCAGCTCGGCACCTATGCCTTGCCGGAGTCGCAGCTGGACCGTTTTCTGATGCGTATTTCGCTCGGTTATCCGGACCGCGCCGCGGAGCGGGAACTGCTGCATGGCCATGACCGGCGCGAGCTGGTGCAAGCCTTGCAAGGCCTGCTGTCGGCGCAGGAGCTGGAGCAGCTGCAGCGCGAGGTGCTGGCCATCCACACCTCCGACGCGCTGCTCAACTATGTGCAGGACCTGATCGCCGCTACCCGCTCCGGCCAATGGTTTTTACAGGGCCTGAGCCCGCGCGCCGGTATTGCCATCGTGCGTGCCGCCAAAGCGCAGGCGATGTTGTCTGGGCGCGATTACGTGGCGCCCGACGACGTACAGGCCATACTGCCCCAGACCATCGCACATCGTCTGATTCCGGTGGGAGATGCGGGCCGCGGCGCCATCGAGCAGGTGCGGGCCATGGTGCTGTCGGTCCCGCTGGCCTGAACAGGCGCGCCGAAAAAATTCGCAACCCCTGAACTTGCACGCCGAACACCCCATGGCGCACGCGCTTCCACACCCTTTGCTGCACCCGATCGGGCATGTGCGCGGCCGTTTCCAGCGCTGGTGGCAGGCCCGGTTGCCCTTGCGCGACAGCACCGTGCTGACGCAGCGCAATGTCTACATCCTGCCCACGCGGCCCGGCTTCATGCTGGGCGCCACGCTGCTGGTGCTGCTGGTGGCATCGATCAACTACCAGCTCAACCTGGGTTATCTGCTGACTTTTCTGCTGGCCGGCAGTGCCCTGGTCGGCATGCATTTGTGCCATGGCACGCTGCGCGGCCTGAGCATGCACCTGCTGCCCTGCAGCGCCCAGTTCGTGGGCGCCAGCGCCACCCTGGGGGTCAGCCTGGCAAGCGAACGTAAAAGCGTGCGCCATGGTATCGGCCTGTCGGTGCTGGGCGCCCGGCACTGGGTCTGGACCGACGTACCGGCGCAGGGCAGTGCCACCGTCCACGTGGCGTTCCGGCCGGAGCGCCGGGGCCTGCACCTTGTACCGCCGTTGACAGCCGAAACCCGTTTTCCCCTCGGTACCTTCCGGGTCTGGACGGTCTGGCGGCCGGCCTCCAGGGTGCTGGTCTACCCGCGGCCAGAGCCCGTGCCACCACCGCTTCCCGCCGGGGAACCCCGCTCTGGGAGTGCCGCCCAAGCCAACCAGGTGCAGCCCAGCGGCGAATACGACGGCGTGCGCGCCTACCAGCGCGGTGACCCGCTCAAGCTGGTGGTCTGGAAAAAGGCCGCCAAGACCGGCGAACTGGTCAGCCGCGACACGCACCAGGCGCAGCGCTTTGAGTTGTGGCTGGACCTGGCCCAGACCGGTGTACCGCAGGCCATGGCGGGCAGCGGTGCCCACCTGGAACGCGCGCTCTCGCGCTTGTGCGCCTGGGTGCTGGCGGCGGACAAACAAGCCATCGACTACGGGCTGCGCCTGGGCGCGCAGGAGATCCGCCCCGGCAGCGGCGAAGCACAACGCAGGCGTTGCCTGGAGGCGCTGGCCCTGTATGGCAGCAACGGCGCCGACTAATTGACCATGCTGGACCGCCTCAAGCATTTGCCGCGCGATACCCGCGACACGCTGTTTCTGCTGCTGGTGATCGCTTGGGTGATCTTGCCGCAGGTCGGCAACCTGCCGCCGTGGTGCAGCCTGCTGGCCGCAGGTGTGCTGCTGTGGCGCGGCTGGCTGGCGTGGACCGCGCGCCCCTTACCCTCGCGCTGGTGGCTGCTTGCGCTGCTGGCCGTCACGGTGGGGGCCACGCTGCTCACGCACCGGACGCTGCTCGGGCGCGACGCGGGCGTGACTCTGATCGTGGTGCTGCTGTCGCTTAAAACCCTGGAGCTGCGGGCCCAGCGCGATGCGTTTGTGGTCTTCTTCCTGAGCTTCTTCACGATGCTGACCAACTTCTTCTTCTCGCAGTCGCTGCCCACCGCCGCCGCCATGCTGGTGGCCTTGCTGGGCCTCCTGACGGCCTTGGTCAACAGCCACATGCCGGTGGGCAAACCGCCGCTGCGGGAATCGGCCAGGACGGCTGCAACCATGGCCTTGCTGGGCGCACCCATCATGGCGGTGCTGTTCATGCTGTTCCCGCGCCTGGCACCCCTGTGGGGCATACCCGGCGACGCCATGGCCGGGCGCAGCGGCCTTTCCTCCAGCATGCAGGTAGGCGCTATTGCCACGCTGGCGCTGGATGACAGCATCGCCATGCGTATCCGGTTTGACGGCGGGGTGCCGCCACGCCAGTCCGATTTGTACTTTCGCGGTCCCGTGTTGTCCACGCTGGACGGTCGCGAATGGCGTGTGCTGCGCTCCGGTTTTCCGGCACGTATGCAGGACCCCTCCGGCCTGGAGGTCAGCGGTACACCGGTCCAGTACCAGGTGACGCTGGAGCCGAACAACCGGCCCTGGATATTCGTGCTGGATGCGGCGCTGGCACGGCCCACCGTGCCCGGCACCGACGTCAACATGACGGCGCAATTGCAGTGGCTGGCGGAGCGGCCGGTATCCGACCTGCTGCGTTACCGCGCCCAGAGTTTCACCAGCTTCCGCCACGGCCCGCGTCAGCGCACGGCGGCGCTGCAAGACTATCTGGAACTGCCGGCCGGCTTCAACCCGCGCACCCTGCAACTGGCCGCTCAGATGCACCGGGAGCCCCGCTACGCGAGCGACCCGGTGCGCCTGGTGGATGCCGTGCTGGAGCGCCTGCGCACCGGCGGCTACACCTATACGCTGGACCCCGGCGTGTTTGGCCAAAATACCGCCGATGAATTCTGGTTCGACCGCAAGGAAGGTTTCTGCGAACACATCGCCTCGGCCTTTGTGGTGCTGATGCGCGCGCTCGACATACCAGCGCGTATCGTCACCGGCTACCAGGGCGGGGAGGTCAATACCGTGGACGGCTTCTGGATCGTGCGCCAGAGCGACGCCCATGCCTGGGCGGAGGTCTGGCTGGCCAACCGCGGCTGGGTCCGGGTAGACCCCACGGCCAGCGTGTCGCCCGGACGCATCGGGTCGCTGCAGCGGCTGCAGGCACCGCGCGGCGTCATCGCCAGCGCCCTGGGCGGCGTCAGCCCGGTCGTGTTGTTCAACCTGCGTTCGATGTGGGAGGCCATGAACAACGGCTGGAACCAGTGGGTGCTGAACTACAGCCAGACCACCCAGCTGAATTTGCTCAGGGACATCGGTTTCGAATCGCCGAGCTGGGAAGACCTGGGTTACGTGCTGATAGGCCTGGTGGTGCTTGCCAGCCTGCTCGGCGCCGCCTGGACCTTGTGGGAGCGCAGCCGGCACGACCCCTGGCTGCGCCTGCTGGACCGCGCCGGAAAAAAATTGCGCGCGGGAGGCATCACGATTGCCGCAAACAGCCCTCCGCGTCTGATGGCACGGCAGGTGCAGGAGCACCTGGGCAGCGCCGATCCGCGCGCGCTGGCGATTGGCCAGTGGCTGTTGCGTCTGGAAACCCTGCGTTATGCGTCTGCCGGCACCGCGGCGGCGGTCACCTTGCTGGTGCTGCGCCGCGAGCTTCGTCAACTGCCATGGCCCCAGTAACAGGGTTTTTCCGCTGCTGGACACTGGCCCTTGCTGCATGCTGCCTGTGTCTGACGCCGGCTCACGCGGCCAAACCATCAGCCAAAAACCGCGCGGCGGCAAAGGGCGCACGCGGCCATGCCGTTGCCGGGGCGCTGTATGCCACACGGGCGGATGCGATGCGGATTGCCGACGACATCGCCGAGCGCCGCGACCTCGACCGTGCCTGGGTGCGCCAGGCCATCGGGCAATCACGCCATCTGCCCCAGGTCGCCCAGTGGGTGTTGCCGGCAGCGGCCGGCAGCGCCAAAAACTGGCGCGTCTACCGCAGCCGTTTTATCGACCCGGTACGTGTGGCGGCGGGGGTGGCGTTCTGGCAGGCCAATGCCGCCACGCTGGAACGCGCCGAACGCGACTACGGCGTACCGGCCGAGATAATCGTCGGCATCCTCGGAGTGGAAACCATTTACGGGCGCGACACCGGCAGTTTCCGCGTCATGGACGCCCTGGCCACCCTGAGCTTCGACTTCCCCGCCGCCCATCCGCGCGCGCACGCGCGACGCGAGTTCTTCATGGGGGAACTGGAACAACTGCTGTCACTGGCGCAGCGCACCGGTACCGACCCGCTGAGCTTCAAGGGCAGCTACGCAGGCGCCATGGGCATGCCGCAGTTCATGCCGTCGAGCTGGGCCAAATATGCGATTGATTTTGATGGCGACGGCAAAGTAGATTTGTTTGGCAGCGCCGCCGACGTGATCGGCTCCGTGGCCAACTATTTCAAGACCTTTGGCTGGCACAGCGGCATGCCGACCCACTATCCGGTGCGTTTTGACAAATCCATCCTGGACCTGGACGCCCTGCTGGCACCGGACATACTGCCGACTTTCAGTGTCGCCAGTTTTATGGCCAAAGGCGCCGTGCCCGAGGGCGACGCGCTGCAGCACAACGGCCCGCTGGCCCTGGTCGAACTGCAAAACGGCGATGCACCGCCAAGTTATGTGGCCGGCACGGAAAACTTCTACGTGGTGACGCGCTACAACTGGAGCAGCTACTACGCCATGGCGGTAATCGAACTCGGGCGGGAAGTGGCTGCGGCGAGGCAAAGGTAGTGTCCCGCCGGGACCGCCGCGGTTCAACTACCGGCCCGGCGCGCACGCAGCCACACGACCAATTCATCAATCGGCATCGGCTTGGCAATCAGGTAACCCTGCACGTTGTCGCAGCCGAGGTCGCGCATGAGTTCGAGCTCCGCCGCGGTCTCCACGCCTTCGGCCACGGTCGTCAGCTCCAGCTTTTGCGCCATGGCCATGCTGCTCTCCAGGATGGCGCGGGCCGCTGAGTCCAGCGTACCGCGGTTCACAAAACTGCGGTCCAGCTTCATTTCGGTAAACGGTATGCGGCCCAGCTGTTCGAACGAGGAATATCCGATGCCGAAGTCGTCGATCGACAGCCCAAAACCCTTGAGCCGCAAGCGCGTCAACACGTCCAGCGCAATCGCCAGGTCTTTGGTGACGCCGGTCTCGGTCACCTCCAGGACGATGTCGGCCGGTGTGAGTTTGACGGCCTGGGTGGAGCGTGCCATCAGGTCGGGCAGGTTCAGGTCGTCCAGCCACAGGGCCGACAGGTTGACGGAAAGCGTGAGCGGGAAGCCGGCGGCGTGCAGCCGGGCCCCTTCGTGCAGGGCGTTGGCCACCAGCACACCGGACAGCTCGTCGATGATGCCGGAGCGTTCGGCCACCACGATAAACAGGTCCGGCGGCACAAAGCTGCCGTCCGCCTGGCGCCAGCGGGCCAGCGCTTCCACGCCCACCGGCTCCAGCGTGACGGCGTTGACCTTGGGTTGCAGCCAGACCGAAAACTCCTGGCGCGCGATGCCGGCCCGTATCGCGTCCGGCGTCATGACCGAGCCACTGGCGACCGGCCGGCGGTCCACCGGCGCAACCGACGACTGGCGCAGCAGTTCGCGCATGGTGTCGGGCGTGGCGGGTTTGTGGATCTGGCCCAGCACCTTGAGGCCTTGCAGCTCGGCCAGCTTGCCGACCGTGGTCAGCAACTGCTCATCGGCACCACTCATCAGTATCAGTCCGCCCCGAAAGCCGCTCTGGCCGAAGCGCCGGATCATCTCCACGCCATCCATCTCGGGCATGTTCAGGTCACACACCACCACTTCCAGCCGCTGCGTGCGCCGGTTCATCAGCAAGATAGCTTCCACGCCGTTGCGCGCCGTGAGCACCTCGGCCACGCCAATACCGGCCAGCATCTGTTTCATCTGCATCAGCACCACCGGGTCGTCGTCCACCACCAGCACCGACGAAGACAACGGGGCCCCCGACGCTTCGCCGCGCAAGGGTGCCGGTGCCGAGGCGGGGGCCACAGTGGCCAGGGCTGCCGCGGACCGCCTGACCTGCGCCAGCTCGGCGTCCAACTGGCCCAAACGTCGGACGACATCGCCGACCGGTTGGTTGGACCGCGCCTTTTGCTCCAGCGAGCCCGCAAGTTCGGCGTAGCGCAAGGCACCCACGGTGAGGGCGGACGACTGCTGCCGGTGCATCTCGCGCAACAGCAAGGCCTGGTCATCGGCACGCGCCTGCAGTTCGTCCAAGCCGACCTGCGCGGCGCTGACAAAAGTGGCCAGCAAGGCGCGCGCCTGTGTTGTGCTGGTGCGGCCCAGTACACGGTACAAGGTATCAAGATCCAGCGTCGGCCTGGCCAGCCCCGGCAACGGTGGCTTGGCGACGCTCACGGACGCCTGCACGACGCCAGCAAGCGCGGGTTCACCCAGCCAGCGCTCCAGCATCGCCGCCAGGCCTTGCAGCGAAATAGGTTTGGCCAACACATCGTCCACGCCGGCTTCGAAACTTCGCGCGCGCTCAAACCCCGCTACGGCGGCGCTCAGCGCAATAAAGGGAACGTGTGTGCCACCGGTGCGCTCCAGACGGCGAACTGCCTGGGCCAACTCCAGGCCATTCATCAACGGCATATCCAGGTCGCTCAAGATCAGGTCGTAGCCCACCTCGGTCCAGGCGGCCAGCGCCGCCGCGCCGTCGTTGACCACCTCGACCTCGCAACCCAGACTGAGCAGTTGCAGCTTGAGCACCGCCTGGTTGGGGCCATAGTCTTCCGCCACCAGCACGCGCGGGCCGGTCTTGCGCAAGCGCGGCTTGATGACGGGCTCGGCTGGTGGCAGGGGCAAGCCGCCTGCCACCGGCGCGGTCGATTGCGCCAGCTCTACCCAGAAGGTGCTGCCCTCTTCTACCCGGCTCTCGTAGCCGATGGAGCCGCCCATGGCATCCACCAGGCGTTTGGTAATTACCAGCCCGATTCCGGTGCCTTCGACCACGCCGCGTTCCGCCCCAAGCCGGTCAAACGCGGAAAAAATGCGGCTGGCGCGGTCCGCGGGTATGCCGTAACCGGTGTCCTTGACGGATATGCGCACCAACGGCTGGCCTTTGCCGCCCGCGCCATAGCGCCTCTGGCAACTGACGCGCACCGTGCCATCGCTCCGGTTGTACTTGATCGCGTTGGAGAGCAGGTTGATGATCACCTGGCGCAGGCGCACGGCGTCCGCCATGACAATCGCATTGCGCGCGTCTCCACCCGTATAGACGATGCGAATACCCTGCTTGGCGGCCAGCGGCGCCACCATCGACAGGCTGTCGTTGATCACCGCCTCCAGCGGTGTGCGCGCCAGCGAAAGCTCCAGGTGCCCGGCCTCCACGCGTCCCAGGTCGATCAGGTCGTCCACCAGCGACAGCAAATGCTGGCCGGCGCGCTCGATTTCACCCGCGTTGTCGCTCGATGCCTGGGACATCTGAGCGTCGGTGCGCAGCAGCTGCGAAAACCCCAGAATGGCATTCAGCGGCGTGCGCAGTTCATGGCTGACGCTGGCCAGGAAGGCACTCTTGGCGCGGCTGGCGCGTTCCGCCTCCTCCTTGGCCAGCAACAGCGACTCTTCCGCGCGTTTGCGATCCGTGATATCCACGCCGAAGGTGTAGACAACGGCTCCGGCATCAGCTTCGCTGCTTCCCATCACATGGGTGATTTCCAAGTCGATGCGGGCGCGGCCGGGCACGGCGGCGAAACTGCGCTCAGACACCGAGCGCTCACCCTGGCCGGTCCGGACAAGCTCCGCCGCAACCAGTTCGAAGCGCTGCTCGCCCAGGATGTCGCGCATGTGGCGCCCGACCATGTGCGCCGCGTTATGGCCCAGCAAAACCGCCAGGCGCTGGTTGGCGTAGCGGTACACGTAATCCATGCCCATGACGGCGACATAACCCGGGAAAGCGTCCATCAAGGCGCGTTGCTGGCCGTCGCTGGCGCGCAACGCCTGCATGGCAAGCTCTTCCTGGGTAATGTCGCGCGTGACCACCACCGCCCCAAGTACGCCGCCGCGCGGGGTGACGTAGGGGGTCAGGGTTGTCTCCATGGTGCGCGGGTTGCCACCCATGTGATTGACCACGGCGCGCAATACCCTTGTCTCGCGCAACTCCACGCATTCGCGCAGGGCCACCAGGCGCTCCTGCGTCACCACGGTGGGCAGCACTTCCGAACTCGGGCGTCCTACCACCTGCTCCCGCGCCAAACCGGTGTTGCGGCACCAGGCATCGTTCACGAGCCGGTAGACGCCGTCCTGGTCAACCATGCTCACCAGGTCGTTGACTGAATTGACCACGAACTCCGCCGTGCCCAGTGCCTCTTTGGCGGCCTGGATCACCGTGATGTCCTGTACCGTGCCCACCACCCGCGCGGCACGGCCCGACGCGTCGAACGACACCTCGCTGCGACCGTGGATCGTGTGCACCTCGCCGCCGGGCCATTGCACACGGTAGGTGCAGTCGTAGTGGCACTCGCCGCGCATGGCGGCATGCAACAGCGACTCCTGGCGCTGCCGGTCGTCCGGATGCACCCCGGCCTGGAACACCGCATAGGTCGCGCTGACCTGCCCCGGCTGCATACCCCACAGGCGGAAGTGTTCGTCCGACCATTGCAAGGCTCCCGAGACCGGGTCCCAGTCGAAGCTGCCCAGATGGGCCAGTTGTTCGGCGCGGCGCAGTTGCTGGTGGCTGCGCGACAAAGCCTCCACGCGCGCCGCCTCGACCGCGCGCAGCGCCACGTTTTCACGCACCACCCGGTTCGCGCGCACGGCCACCGCCGCCATGAAGACCAGCAGCAGGACCACCACCACACCCATGGCGGTACCCATCTCGTCGCCCTGCGCGAAAAGCCGCGACACCAGCGCGGCCATGGCAGGGCAACTGAACAGCAAGGCGGCTTTCAGGTCGAACGCGTTGGTGCTGAGCGAGCTGACGCAGATGCCGGCCACGGCGAAGACCAGAAATGTCTGGTGCGTGAGGTCGCCCGCGGGAAACAACATCAGGCCGGCCAGCGCCCACACCAGGCCATGGGCCAGGAAAACCAGGCGGTACCGCAGCAGCCACGGTGTTGCGCCGGACAAGCTTCCGGCGGCACGCCGGTGCGCCAGCCCGACCACGGCGCGCACCAGCAGCACCAGCACCAGACACAGCAGCCACCCAAGCAGCGGGCCCAGGGCCATCACACGCGACTGCACCAGTACCAGAATAAGCCCCAGCAAAACACTGCCGGTCGTCGCGGACGGAAATGCAAGCGCGTGCAGGCGCAGTTGCTCTTCCCGCATCATGGCGGCCAGAGCGCCTGCATCCGGCAGGTAAAGCGATGGGGAGTTTTGCCGGATCATGGTGCAGGCGCGATCGTAGCCTGCATCCGACACATGGCCCGACGGGCCCTCGCAGACTGCGTCAAGCCGCGGACGGAATAAGGTAATCGCGGCTGATGTGCATACCGAGATCGTTCACACGGTCCAGGAACTGGGTCAGGTAGGCGTGCAGGCCGGTGGCAAGAATCTCGTCGATACGGCCGTATTTGAGTTCGGCGCGCAATTTGCCGGCACGGCGGTGGGTTTCGCTGTCGGGGTCATTGGCCACCATGGCCAGGTTGCTCACCACTTCGTTCAGGCTGGCGTGCAGCGAGCGCGGCATGTCCGGTCGCAATATCAGCAATTCGGCCACGCGTTCGGGCTTGATCACGTCGCGGTAGACCTTGCGGTAGATCTCGAAGCCGGACACACTGCGCAAAATCGCGCTCCAGTGGTAGAAGTCGTACTCCTGGTCCTTCTCGCTGGCGGCGCCGAAGAAGTCGCTCTCCACGGCGTGGAACTTCACGTCCACCAGACGCGCGGTATTGTCGGCCCGCTCCAGGAAGGTACCCAGGCGCATGAAATACAGGGCCTCGTCCATCAGCATGGTGCCCACCGTCACGCCGCGCGACAGGTGCGAACGAAACTTCACCCACTCAAAAAACTGCCCGGGATCGTTCTCGAACACGCCCTCCTTGATCATGCGCCGTACTTCGAGCCAGGTCTGGTTCTGGGTCTCCCAGACTTCGGTCGTCAAGGTGCCGCGCACCGCCCGCGCGTTTTCCCGCGCCGCGCTCAGGCAAGACACGATGCTGGACGGGTTGTCTTCGTCCTTGACCATGAACTCCATCACATCGCGCGGCCGTATTTCGCTATGTTTCCTGGTATAGGCCGGCAGCAGTTCGCTGATGCTGAGCAAGCCCTGCCAGCCGACCAGCGCCACGCCGTCG
>JANLPN010000294.1:0-6206 GCA_031367285.1 Betaproteobacteria bacterium
AGGCCGAGTTGTGCCTTGTGGGGTGTCATGGGTAACGATGGCCGTTCGGCATGCCGGAACCTGCTGACAACAGCGCCGCCGCCACTTCCGCAAACCCGGCACCGCGTTCGCTGGGGGTGACGTAGCGCGGCCAGTGGCTGAGTTCCGCGGCAAAGCGGCGAATATTGGCCACACCGACTGAATGTGCAAAGGCCTCGAACATCAGCTGGTCGTTGGTGGAGTCGCCCACATAGGCCCAGCGGTCCATTTCCGCGGCAAGATCCCGGCCAACCAGCTGTTGCACGATCCAGTGCGCGCCGGCCAGCTTGTTGTGGTCGCCGAACCAGCCGTTGACATGGATGCTACTCACGGTGGCGGACATACCCTCGGCCTGCATGATGCGTACCGCGTGCGTGATCCCTTCCGGCGAGAGCCGGGTGAACTCGCTGTGGTCGATGGCGATATCGGTTTCACGGCCCGGCGAGTCCTGCGACAACATGGCGCCGGGTACTTCGCGCAGTACCCGCTGCGCTACCTGCTGCATGCGTGCAAAGTTGGCTACGCGGGTGGCGGCATCCTGCTGGTAGAGCTTGTGCAATGCACCGGTCGGGGCTGGGGGGGCGCCGGCGGATGCGCCCCGAATCAGCGCTACGGCCCCGTTCTCGGCCACGATGCTGTCCACCGGCCAGCTGCGCGCGAACGGTTCGCTCCAGCCCACCGGGCGCCCGGTGATGGCGATCACGTGCAGGCCTGCGCCCTTCAACGCGCCCAGCGCCTGCAGGGCCTCGCCCGTGATCGCGCCGTCCGTTGTCAGGGTGTCGTCAATGTCGGTGAACACCCCGATGATGCGCTGGCGCGCCTGCGCCGGCCACTCGGACAAGGCTTGCATCATGGCGGGCGCCGGGCTCTCAGCCCGCTGACTGCAGTGCCAGTCCGGCGTGTTCACGCAGCGGGTGGAAGTGGATCTTGGGAAACCTCTCCTGCGCCAGCCGCACGTCGTACTGCGAGGTGGTCAGGTAGGCCAGTGTGTTGGCGGCGTCCAGCGCCATACGCATCGGGTAGGCGTCGGTAAAAGCGCGCAACTCCTGCGGCGTATCGGCGGTGATCCAGCGTGCGCCGACGTATTGGCTGGATTCGAGCCGAATGTCGGCGTCGTATTCGCCCTTGAGCCGGTGTTGCACCACTTCAAACTGCAGTTGCCCCACGGCACCGAGCAGCATGGGGCCGCCCACGTTGGGGCGAAACACCTGGATTGCGCCTTCTTCACCGAGCTGGGCCAGGCCCTGCTGCAGTTGCTTGGTGCGCAGCGGGTTCTTGAGGATCACGGTTGTGAACAATTCGGGTGCAAAAAACGGCAGGCCGGTGAACTGCAGCGCCACGCTGCCGTCGGTAATGGTGTCGCCGAGCTGTACGCCGCCGTGCGTGGTAAAGCCCACGATGTCGCCCGCATAGGCTTCATTGACGGCCTCGCGGCGCTGGCTCATGAAGGTGACCACGCTGGTCGGGCGCAACTCTTTTGCCGTGCGCTGCACCTTGAGTTTCATGCCCGGTGTGTATTTGCCCGAACACATGCGCACAAAGGCAATGCGGTCGCGGTGCGAGGGGTCCATATTGGCCTGTACCTTGAACACCACGCCGGCAAAGGCATCGTCTTCCGGCAGCACCTGCCTGACGACCGGCTGTTTGTTGACCACCAGCGAACTGGTGCGTGCCTGCGGCGAAGGCGCCAGGTCCACCAGTGCATCCAGCACTTCCATGACACCGAAATTGTTCACACCCGAGCCAAAGAACACCGGGGTTTGTTTGCCGGCCAGGAAGGCTGCAGGATCCCACGTCGGCGAGGCGCCGGCAGCCAGCTCCATGCTGTCCGTGGCGGTCTCAAACTCGTGGCCGAAACGCCCCAGCAGCGCCGCACGGTTGCTCAGCGGCAGCGTGGTGAAGTCCTGCGCGCGGCGGTCGCCGCCCGATTCGAACACCGTCATGGCCTGGGTATGCAGGTTGATGATGCCGCCAAAGGTCTTGCCCTGGCCCACCGGCCAGGTCATGGGCACGCAGGGCATGCCCAGCTCACGTTCGATTTCGTCCAGGATGTCCAGCGGCTCGCGCACCTCGCGGTCCATCTTGTTCACAAAGGTGATGATGGGCGTATTGCGCTGGCGGCAGACCTCGATCAGGCGCCGCGTCTGCGCCTCCACGCCGTTGGCCGCGTCGATCACCATCAGCGCCGAATCGACGGCCGTCAGCACGCGGTAGGTATCTTCCGAAAAGTCCTTGTGGCCAGGCGTGTCCAGCAGGTTGATCACATGGTCGCGGTAGACCATCTGCATCACCGAGGACGCCACCGAAATGCCGCGCTGTTTTTCAATCTCCATCCAGTCGCTGGTGGCGTGGCGCGTCGCCTTGCGCGCCTTGACCGAACCGGCGATCTGGATCGCCCCGGAGAACAGCAGCAACTTCTCGGTCAGCGTGGTTTTGCCCGCGTCGGGGTGGGAGATGATGGCGAAGGTGCGCCGACGGCGGGTTTCTGAGGCGAAGGACAAGGCAGGATCCGGAGTGAAAAAAGGCGTCGCGAGGGTGACGCCAGGGCGCTACAGGTATGGCGGCGCGGAGGCGTGATTTTACGGCCTGCGCAGAGTGTCATCGTCAGGCACCTGAATAGACAAGAGTTGGAAAACGCTTCTTGCACGCGGTGCCCGGCGCTCAGGCGAACGATGTGATCCGTTCGTGGCAAATCTCCAGCGTTCGAGTCACGGCAGCCTCGCCTGACGGCCCGTAGTCCGGGAGCCGGGGCAATGCGACTGCCGCAACGGCAACCCGCAGCCGCTCCAACACGTCATCCACCGCGCTGTTGGTGTCCGACGCTCGAAGCCCGGCAATCGAAGAGACTGTCAGAAAGTCGGCGCGCTTGAGCCGCTCGTCCTTTCCATTGAGCTTCAGTGCCATACGGTCATGTTCAAGCCGGGGAAAGACGCGGGTGGTGAGTGTGTCGTAGACCGGTGCGAGCCGTACGCTGCGGAAGGCCGTATCGCCCGGTTCGGCGGTTTTCAGAACGGCCATGTTCTTCAGATGCATGTCGCCGTCGGCGATCAGCCATGCGAACAAGGCGCGTTTCACGAGGATCAACAGATCGTCGTCAGGTGATGTGGACAGGGCTCTCAAGGCACGCGCCACACGCTCTATGGTGCTGTCGTACTTGGCCTGCACAGACAGGTCGAGCACTGAGCAAAAGTCTTCCATCGCCAGCAGGTGGTGGTCGCCGGCACCCATGCGAATGTCGAACCGCTCGACCAGAAGTGCCGGAGGCATACCGTCTGGCATTGCGATCAGGGCAGTTGCCGGGACCGTGAACCCGGCCTCTTTCGCCAGGGAAAGGCCTACCCATTCGACCAGCGGCAATGTCTCGAAGCCGCTGGTCCCCGCAGGCTTCAGGATGTGTGTGAAGGGCGTACCGATGCTGGGCAACAACTTTCCGTCCGGGTCCAGTGTCATGGGTGCCTTGATCTGCACCCCGGAGAGACGCGGTGTGTCGGTGTGCGCGTAGATCGTGGCGAGCTTGCGTTCGAAGTCCTGCTCTATTGCGCTGCGGCCCGGCCCGGCGTAGGTGCCGGTGAATATGCCGGCCGCCGTATGGTTGCTCAGGGGTGTCGTGATCACATCGAGCGGCAGGGCGGCCAGCTCGCTTTCGTTCTCGGCAATGGTGATGTTGGACAGGTAGCGTCTGCCTGAGCGCAACGTGGCCCGCTCATCGCGATCATGGAGGACGGCTTCGAGCCAGCCTTCGGGCAGCAGCGACGCTATGAGCGGTGGCAGCTTGCCCGGCATCGTCTGGCGGATGACCGGCGGCACGGGCGTGCCGGTGTCGGTCGGCGACCACCGCCATTCGAAGCCGTCGTGAGCGAGGTTGCCAATCGGCAGGCCATGCCATGCCACCGTCAAACCGAACGCGGCCTTGTTGCCGGCGGGTGCGACCACCGGATTGCGTAGCAGGAACTTCTCTGCTCCCTCGCCCTCACGGTACCAGTCGTTCTCCCGCGCGAGTGCCCATACGGCATCGCTTGCGGCTTTTGGGTTTCCATACTCCTCGACAAGACGGGCAGCGATGGACGCTCTTGCCGCAGCATCGATCGACGCGGCATGTTCGCTGCGCAGGCGGAAGGCTTCCAGAAACCGCTGTCGGATCGAGGACACATTGACGGAAAACTCCCCCATGCTGTCTGCAACGGCGGCCGAGGCAATGGATGGTTTCGTGGGTGCCTTGTTCTGAACAATCTCCAGAGCCCGGATGCGGGTGCGTTGCACGCGTTGGCCGGTGAGGTAAAGGCGGCCATCGCGGGTCGGCCCCAGCAGAACGGCGCTCGCGGCCGACAGGTAAGCATTCGGATAGAGGTAACGGCCAAGCCGTACCGCGTGGGCGAGGACGGTCTGGTCTATGTCATCGGTGGCATCGACGTAGATTCCACGCATAAGCTGAACGAGCTTGCCAGTCTCCGCCATGTAGTGACTTTTGGTCTTTTGCAGGGTTTCGCCAACAAGATGAAGAGGCATGTTTACGACTTTTCCGGGTTTCAGATACGGGAAAGTTAGCATTTCCATCTTATTAAGGCAAGAGAAATCTAACTTTCCCGTATTTTAAAAACGCGAAAGTTAGTTTTTTGACATCCCCCGGTGGTTCCGCGTGGCCTTCAAACGTGTCACGGGCTGAAGCTTAGGCGAGCTACCGCAACACTAGCGCCTGAAGCAGTGCAGCGAGTGGTCGCTGACGATTCCCGCCGCCTGCATCCAGGCGTAGACAATGGTCGGTCCGACGAACTGGAAGCCGCGCTTTTTCATCTCTTTCGAAATCCGCTCCGACAGTTCGGTTTTGGCAAGAACGGTTTTACCGTCACCCCGGATCACGCGTCCACCCGTGAACGACCAGCAGAAAGTGTCAAAGCTTTCGCGGCGCGCCGCCATCTCGCCATAAATCCTGGCGCCCTGGATCGTGGCCTCGATCTTGGCGCGCGAGCGGATGATGCCGGGGTTGTCGAGCAGACGCAGAATGTCCTTCTCGCCGAAGCGCGCGACCTTGGCCGGCTCGAAGTTTGCGAACGCCTTGCGGAATTCCTCACGCTTGCGCAGCACGGTAATCCACGCCAGGCCGGCCTGAAAACCCTCCAGCATCAACGTCTCCCACAGTGCCCGCGAATCGTGCAGCGGCACGCCCCACTCCTGGTCGTGGTAGGCCAGCATCAAAGGGTCGCTGCCCGCCCAGGCGCAGCGCTTGCTGGCGGCGCTGCTCACGGAACCAGCCTCCGCGCCGCGGTGCCATGCGCCTTGGGAGCGGCCCGGCTCAATGCGCCCCCACCACCACCGGCACCTCGGTGGCCGGTGGCGTATTGCGGCTGCGGCCGCAGCGCACGATGCCGTCAATCATCACCATGCCCACGCCCGGGATGTCGCCCAACTGCACGCTTTCCAGCAGCGTCTTGCCGGCGGTGTGCTGGGCCCGGTCCATGAACACGAAGTCGGCCGCGCGGCCCACTTCGATCAGGCCGCAGTTGAGTTTGCGGATACGCGCCGTATTGCCGGTGGCAAAACAGAACACCAGCTCGGCCGGGATATTCGCCAGGCTGGACAACAAAGCCACCATGCGCAAGATGCCCAGCGGCTGCACGCCCGAGCCGGCCGGGCCGTCCGTGCCCAGAATCACGCGGTGCGGGCATTTGAGCTGTAGCGCCATCCGCGCGGCGGCAAGCGCCACCTTCTCGTTGCCGTTGTGCACGATCTCGATGGCGCGCGACGATTTTTCGCACAACTCACATACGTGGGCCTCCGGCAGCGAGGTATGGCCGCCGTTGATGTGGCCGATGACGTCGGCGTCGGCTTCCAGCACCACGTCCTTGTCGATGAAGCCGGAGCCGGGAACGGACGGCCCGCCGGTGTGGATGGTGCTCTGTATGCCGTATTTGCGCGCCCAGGCCACCATTTCCTTTGCCTCGTAACCGGCCTTGACCGAGCCCAGGCCCACTTCGCCCAGCAGCGTGACGCCGGCCTCGGCCAGGTCCTTGAAGTCCTGCTCGACCATGCCTTTTTCGATGATGGGTGCACCGGCCATCACCTTGACGCCACCGGGTCGGAAATTATCGAAGGCGCGTTGCGCCGTGATGGCCAGCGCCTTCAGGCCCACGATGTCCTTGGGCCTTCCGGGCAGGTGGACTTCACCGGCCGAGACCATGGTGGTCACACCG
>JANLPN010000313.1:0-1658 GCA_031367285.1 Betaproteobacteria bacterium
GTTTGCTCAATGCCGGCTTTTCAAGCCGAAACCAGTAAACTGTCACGATGGACCGTCAAACAACACTCCAACTCCTGGGACAGCACAAGCCCTACCTTGCCAGCCAGTTCGGTGTGGTCAAGCTGGCGTTGTTCGGGTCAATATCGCGTGGCAATGTCACTGCAAAAAGTGATGTGGATGTCCTCGTCGGGTTTGATGGCCCAGCAACCTCTGCCCGTTATTTCGGTGTTCAGTTTTATCTTGAAGACTTGCTGGGTCGTCCGGTTGACTTGGTGACCGACAAGGCGCTTCGAGCGGAACTTCGGCCTTTCATAGAGAGGGAAGCCGTGCATGTCTGACGCAACGCCAAACCGCGAGTGGCGCTTTTATCTGGATGACATGATCGGGTTTTGCGAGCGTGTCCAAGCCTTTACCCAAGGATTAGATCAAATTCAGTTTGTAGGCGACATCATGCGGTTTGACGCGACAGTTCGCAACATCGAGTTGCTTGGGGAGGCAGCGACCCATATTCCCGATCAGGTGCGTTTGTCGTCACCCAATGTTCCTTGGCGCATGATTGTTGCGACTTGAAATCAGCTTATCCACGGGTATCTTGGAATCGACGATGACACGCTTTGGAGCATTGTTCAAACAGACATTCCAGTGTTACTTACCAAGCTGCAAGAGTTGAAAATGAAGGTGTCAGATTGGCCATCCGGAACACCTCAAAGGACCCCGTAGTCAAATGTATGTAGCCCCTTGCCGCGTTTTCAGGAATTTGTGACAATTGCAGCATGTCTACCGCCGAAATCCTTGAATCTGCCCGCAAACTCCGCCCCGTGGAGCGGCTCAGGCTGATCGATGCCTTGATGGCGTCGCTCGACGAGCCAGACCCTGTCATTGAGGCGGCTTGGGCGGTTGAGGCGCAGGACCGTCTTGCGGCGTATCAGCGGGGAGATTTGCCAGCCGGGCATATCGAAGAACTGTTCGCCAAGTATCGAACCTAACGCCCAGCCCAAGTCAATGACCGTTTGGTCAGTTCAAAATCATCTCCGCCCAGACTACTGGCGCAACCGGCTTCCCTCACCCTGCCAATGACCCTCCGTGACATCCTCAAAATGGGCGACCCGCGCCTGCTGCGTGTGGCACCGCCCGTGACCCAGTTCGACACCGACGAACTGCATCTGCTGATCACCGACATGCTTGACACCATGCGCGCGGCCAATGGTGCGGGGCTGGCGGCACCACAGATTGGGGTGGATCTGCAACTGGTGATTTTTGGCACCGACGCACCCAACCCGCGCTATCCGGACGCGCCGGCCATGCCGCGCACGGTGTTGATCAACCCGGTCATCATGCCCTTGCCGCCGCCGGCGACGGATGGAGTTGACGGCAGAAGCGATGTTGGCAATGGAGGCAGCACCAGGCCAGCAGAAGAAGAGGACTGGGAAGGCTGCCTCTCAGTCCCCGGCCTGCGCGCCATGGTGCCGCGCTGGCACCGCATCCGCTACACCGGGTTCGATCAATATGGCGACCCGATTGACCGCACGGTAGAGGGCTTTCACGCCCGCGTGGTGCAGCACGAGTGCGACCACCTGATTGGCAAGCTGTACCCGATGCGGGTGCGCGACTTCACCAAATTCGGGTTTACCGAGGTGCTGTTCCCGGGGCTGGATGCA
>JANLPN010000353.1:0-5973 GCA_031367285.1 Betaproteobacteria bacterium
GCACTGGTGTCTGTTACTGGGATGCGCGCATTCATGGCCGGACCTCCTATGGTATATCTTCATTGTATATACAGCTTGGGTTGCTTGTCATCAACGCGGCTTGTCCCGCAGATACAGCAGCTGCGCCTTCGCTTCCGGCCACTCGCCGGATCGCATGCTGTACATCACGGTGTCGCGTATGCTGCCGTCGCGGCGGATGGCGTGGCCGCGAATCACGCCGTCTTTGCGGGCGCCCAGGCGCTCGATGGCGTTTTGCGAGTCGAAGTTGAAATTGTCGGTGCGCCAGCCCACCACATGGCATCCCAGCGTGTCGAAGGCGTGGCCCATCAGCAGCAGTTTGCAGGTGGTGTTGACGTGGGTGCGCTGGCAACGTTTGGCGTACCAGGTGTAGCCGATTTCCACGCGCTTCACGTTGGCCAGTATGTCGTGGTAACTGCTGGAGCCCAGCACGGTGCCGGACTCCGCGTCGAGCACGGCAAAGGCAAAGCGGTTGCCGGCCTCGCGCATCGCCAGCGCGTCCCGGATGTACTGGCCGGTCTGCTCCGGCTCGGGCACCGAGGTGATGCGCAACCTCCATAACTCACCGTCGTTGGCGGCGGCGCGCAGGCCTGCTTCATGCTCAAGCGTCAGCGGCACCAGCTTGATGCCGCGGTCGCTCAGCGTTACAGGTTCGACAAAAGCCATTCCAAGCTCTCTTCCTCAGTTCTTTTTTGCGGCCCGGCCGCGTTGCCAGCGGCGCGCCAGCTGCAGGCCCCCGCCACCGCCCACACCGATCAGCAGGATGCCGAAGATGGTGCCGTTGCCGTACCCCGGCGCAAATATGTCGAATCCCAGCAAGTGCCCGAGCCCGAAGCCGAGCAGTGAGCCGGTGACGAACCCGATGGCGTCGGCCAGGCCTTCGACGAGCAAGGGGTTCATCGGCTTAGCGATTGTGGCGTTGCATGAACACGAGCTTCTCGAACAGAGTCACGTCCTGTTCGTTCTTCAGCAGCGCGCCCACCAACGGCGGAACCGCCACCTTCTCATCCTTGCTGTGCAGCGCTTCGGGGGGTATCTCTTCCGCCAGCAGCAGCTTGAGCCAGTCCAGCAATTCGCTGGTAGAGGGTTTCTTCTTGAGGCCGGGCAGGTTGCGCACGTCGTAAAACGTCTTCATCGCTGCGTTCAGCAGCTCTTTCTTGAGGCCCGGAAAATGCACGTCGATGATGCTTTTCATGGTCTCCGCGTCGGGGAACTTGATGTAGTGGAAGAAACAGCGGCGCAAAAACGCATCCGGCAGTTCTTTTTCGTTGTTGGAGGTGATGAACACAAGCGGCCGGTGCTTGGCCTTGATCAATTCGCGGGTTTCGTAGCAGTAGAACTCCATGCGGTCGATTTCGCGCAGCAAATCGTTGGGGAATTCAATGTCGGCCTTGTCGATTTCGTCGATCAGCAGGGCCACCTGGGCGTCGGCCGTGAAGGCCTGCCACAAAATGCCCTTGATGATGTAGTTATGGATGTCCTTGACCTTTTCGTCGCCCAGCTGCGAATCGCGCAGGCGGCTCACTGCATCGTATTCGTACAGGCCCTGCTGCGCCTTGGTGGTGGACT
The DNA here is from genome assembly GCA_031367285.1 of Betaproteobacteria bacterium. GTDB lineage: Bacteria > Pseudomonadota > Gammaproteobacteria > Burkholderiales > Burkholderiaceae_C > CAISIP01. Next base: position 1,588 of record JANLPN010000353.1, read on the forward strand.
TGATGTGCCACTGCAGCAGCGGCATGTTCAGCGCTTGCGCCACTTCTTCGTCCAGCATGGTTTTGCCGGTGCCGGGTTCGCCCTTGACGAGCAGCGGCCGTTTTAGCGTGATGGCCGCGTTGACGGACAACATCAGGTCCTGGGTGGCGACGTAATTCTTGGTTCCCTGGAATTTCATGGTGGTGGTGGTGTGCAGCGGCAAAGCCGGAAGCGATGGTGGAAAGGAACTTTCAGCGGAGGCTGGCCTGTACGCAAGTTACGTGCTAGCCAAACCTGACCGATATAATGGGAACGAGTTACCTCATCCCAGCCTCCTCTTGATTGTCTCCGCAAAATGAACAAATTGCTGTCGTCGATATTTGTCCTGTTTGTCACGTCGGTGACGGCCCAAACAGCCACCGCACAGGAAATCAAGGGCGACGCAAAAGCCGGCGAACACAAGATCGCCATGTGTATCGGATGCCACGGCATCAAGGGCTACCAGGCCAGTTTTCCTGAAGTCTATAAAGTGCCGATGATTGCCGGCCAGGGCGCCAAATACATCATGTCGGCACTGAATGCCTACGAGAAAGGCGACCGCAAACACCCCACCTTGCGCGGCTTCGCCGAGAGCCTGAGTGAACAGGACATGGCCGACCTGGCGGCCTATTACGAAACCCTGGGCCGGCAGGACGGCGGTCCGGTGCCAGGCAAAGCCGCGGCCAGCGGCAAGGCAGCGGAACTTCTCACCAAAGGCGCCTGCGTGTCCTGCCATGGCGAGAGCTTCAGCAAACCGATAGACCCGACTTATCCCAAGATAGCCGGCCAGCACGCTGACTACCTGTTTGTGGCGCTCAAATCCTACAAGACCGAGGGCAAGGCGTTATGGGGCCGCTCCAACGGCATCATGGGTGGCATCGCCAAGCAGTTCAGCAACGCTGAACTCAAGGAACTGGCCAACTACGTGCATTCGCTGCCCAGCGAGTTGCACACCGTCCCGCAAGCCAAGTTCAAGTGACCCTGGCGCCCGGCACCGGGCACATTCAGTCGCGCGTGGCCTGGCGCTGCACGCAGGCCACGTAGGCGTCGCCGTCGGGCGGGCTCCCGGCGCGCTGGCTCTCCCAAATCATCTGGCCCAGGCATTCCATGGCTGCATGGTGGGCGTCGTGCAGGGAGTTCAGGCGGTGGGTCAGCAACTCAACCGCCTGGCGTATGCCGCGTGGCTGGTCGATCGAACATTGCTCGCTGATGGACAAGTGCATGGAGAGATGCAGGAACGGGTTGCTCCTGGCATCACCTGCATCCAGCATTTTCCGCAGGGCAGCATCCGCATCGGCGAGGTCCGCATGGTACTCGGGGTGGTCGTCGATCCACAGGCTGGCGATGGTTTCTATCGCCTCCAGGGTCTGGCCGGATTGCGCCTTAGCGTAAACCGCGCAGAAAAAGCGCCGCACGTCGGCCTGGGAGGGTTGCATCAGCATGGCAGCCATTGTGCCGTGCCTTGGTTGGAGCAGGCTGCGGGTACATTGCATCCATGGATCGTCTTCAGGGCATAGAAACCTTTGTACGTGTTGCGCAATGCAGCAGTTTTGCCGAAGCGGCGCGCCAGTTGCGCGTTTCGCGCTCGGTCGTGACGACCCGGGTGCAGCAGTTGGAGGAATACCTGGGTGGGCCGCTGTTCCATCGCACCACCCGCAGCGTGCGGCTGTCCGAACTGGGCCAGGCCTTTTTGCGCGACTGTTCCGACCTGATAGGGCGCGCCAGCGACATCATGGACCAGATGCGCGACGTGCGCGGCTCGCCTTCCGGAATGCTGCGTATCCATGCCTTGCCCGGTTTCGTGCTGGGCCACCTGGCCAAGGTGCTGCGCGACTTCCAGGCCGAATACCCGGGCATACAGCTCGATCTGGTGGTCAGCGATACGGTGGTGGACCCGGTCAAGGCCGGCTTCGATTGCGCGCTGCAGATTTTCGGGCCGGCGTCCGAGGAACTGATTGCGCGCGAACTGTTCTCGGTGCAGCGGATCTTCTGCGCTTCGCCCCGGTACCTGGCCGAGCATGGCATGCCGCTGCATCCGGGCGATCTGCTGTCGCACCGGCTGGGTCTGTATTCCAACTACCCGACGCGTGACAAATGGGTTTTCAGCCGGGGCGATCAACAGACGGCGCTGGACCTGAAAGCCGCGCTGCTCACCAACAGCGTGCACCTGCTGGCCGAATACGCACAGGAACACGCCGGCATCGTATGTTTGCCGACTCTGGTTGCCTCGGCCCCGATATGCCAGGGCGCCCTGCAGTGGGTTCTGAAGGACTATGCCTTGTCGGCCTTCCCGTTCTCGGTGGTCTACCCGCGCAGCCTGAAGCAGAGCTACAAGCTGCGCTTGTTCCTGGAGTCCCTCACCGTCAGATTCAAGGGCAGTTTGCCCTGGGACCTTGCATTGGGGCTGGGACCCCCAGCGCCGCGTGCCAAGGGTTAACCCTGCGGATTGTTCTGCAACCCGGAACAATCAAGTCGGGGATTAGGCTCTAGCGCGGCGGCCCCACGCTTCCTACACTTTGAGCCAGGTAGAAAGCATAGCTTCAACGGTAAAAAACAGCAGGAGACCCGCATGGCCCAAGTCCAGTACCAGACCAAATTCGGCTCGCTCAAGTCGTACGAGAAAGGTGGCGTGCAGCCGATTTCGGACGACGTCAAGAACTACGCGTTCTCCAACTGCTTCGAAATCGCCTCCAAAGCCAGGCCTTACGAGAAGGTGGTGTTTGGCCAGAACCAGATCTACGTGCTGGAGACCGTGCGTGCTGAAGGGACCTCGCCCTGGTATACCTGTGCCCACGACGAGTTTGCGCTGTGTATGGATGGCGAGGTGGAAATCCATCTGGTCCAGCTGGATACGGCCCAGACCGTGCGCGACGACAACAAGAACGGTGCCGTGCTGGTGGAAGGCGAGCCGCGCGGCAAAAAGATGGGCTGGATGAAGATAAAACGTGGCCACCAGGGCATGTTGCCCAAGGGCACGGCCTACCAGTTCCGCAGTGACGCCCCCGGTGTGCTGATTCTGCAGACCTGCAAAGGCGATCTGTCGGTGGAGCGCTGGGCAGACATTTGCCAGACCCGTTGAAACAAGGAAACCCTGCCATGAACGCACCCGCCGAACTTGCCCACGTGTTCTCCTCCCACCCCGATGCGGTGATGGGCTACAAGACCTTTACCCTCGGCGCCTTCACCTTCCGGCGCGATGAGTATTTCGCCCATATCGCCTGGACCACACGCGACGGCCGGCCCATGAGCCACACCATGGACGCGGGCAACTTTCTGCGCGCCCTGATGCGCGACGTAGCCTGGGGCTTCTTTTATGGCTGGGTCAATTTCGACCATGTGCTGGGCACGCTCAACAAATACACTTCGGTCGATTTGTACGCTGGCAGCTACAACGGCACCATGAAAGAAGCCGGGGTGGACCGGCTGGAGAACTTCCCGACCGACCAGATCCGCGGCACGTTCGAGCAGATGCTCGACGACTGGACCAACGTAACGTTCGACCCGTTCTCGGCGCCGCAGGAAACCGGCACGCCGTATGGCCGCAAGAACGGCAACAACACGGCCAAGATCACGCGTGCCAGGGAACTGGCGACGCGCTGCGTGGGCATGAAGGGCGACCTGAACCTGCGTACCGACGAACGCGGCGCGCCGATCAACCGGGCCTTTGCCGACGTGCCGCAGGATATGCCCGAGCTGCATCCCGAGCCCGGTTTCGAAGACCAGGTACACGCCTTCAACCTGTTTGCCTTCCTGTCGCGCAGCCAGGTCACCTGGAACCCGTCGTTTACCAGCGTGGTGAAGTACAGCTTCATGTGCCCGACCACCGAGGAGCACATCCTGCCCATCATCCATGGCAACGACCGCGTTGAGTGGTTCTTCCAGATGTGCGACGAAATCCACTGGGACAGCGCCGACAAGAACACCGGCAAGCCGCTGGCCCGGGTGATCATGAAAGCCGGCGACATGGCCGCCATGCCGGCCTATTGCCGGCACCAGGGCTACAGCCCGAAACGTTCGATGCTGCTGGTCTGGGAGAACGGCTCACCCACCCTGGTGTACGAAATCGAAAAGGGCGAAGCGCCCGAAGTACCGGTCAGGTTCTGACCCGCGTCGCACCGCTTTCAACCCAACCCGGAGCTTACCCATGATTCCAGCAGACCAGCAGGCTGCGGTGGGCCTGCGCGCGCCGGTCCGGCACCAGTTGTTCATCGATGGCCGGTTTGTCGATGCCGAGTCGGGCGAAACCCTGGCCAGCCTGAACCCGCATGACAATTCCTTGATCTGCGATGTCGCCATGGCAGGGCCGGCCGACATCGACAAGGCGGTTGCCGCGGCGCAACGGGCCTTCCCCAAGTGGAGCCGCCTGGC
>JANLPN010000374.1:0-4817 GCA_031367285.1 Betaproteobacteria bacterium
TTGCCGGTGTTCAAGCAATACCGCGAACGCGACGGGCAGTTCCACTTCAAGTTTGTCGATGCAGGCGGCCGCCTGCTGCTGCAAAGCGCAGGCTTCGCGTCACCCAAGGACGCAGGTGCGGCGATAGGCCGATTGCAGCAAGAAGGCTTGGTGGCATTGAACGAGATGACATACACCGTGCTGGCGACAGAAGGCGTCACACAGGCCGACCTGGACAGCGCATTCCAGCAACTGCAGGACACCGGGGCGCGCACCGCCTGACACGCCGCAGGCCAAACCCGGCTGGTACAATGCCCGCTTCCGGAGAGATGGCAGAGTGGCCGAATGTACCTGACTCGAAATCAGGCGTACCGCAAGGTACCGTGGGTTCGAATCCCACTCTCTCCGCCAGGGATGTGTTTTAAGCAGTCCAACACAGTCCCCGAAACACCCCGCAAAGCCCCTATCCACGGGGCTTCTTTTTCCACAGTCCGAAGCAGGCTGAGTTGCTCTGGGGGATTACGAGTACAGTCGCAACGCGGTGTTCTGCGACTTTGCCGCGCGGATACTTGCCGCCGATGCGCTACGATTATTTGGCCGATGGATTGGACCGATGCAATTGCGGCGGCGCATGTGAGGCCTTACAGGCTGGGCGGGTTTGTCGTTTTGAACGTACTGGACGATCCGGCGTGGCAGGGGCTGATGTTTTGCTGAGTCGGCGGGCGGAAATCTAGGACCGGCCCTGTTGATATTTGTTGACATTTTTTCGCGATATGCGCGCGCGAAGTTCTGCATGTTCATCGAACGGTCGCACTCCGCAAATGCAGCAATTTGCGGGGCGATTCGCTGTCGATATCCATTACAACGCGGGCCCGGAAAATTAGTATCCATCGCATGGAAGGTAAGCTTTTCTCAATAAAATCAATTTGCTGCGCAAGCTAAATCAACCTTGGCATGGTCAGTGCTTCTCCAATTATCGAACTAGGTATCGCTGCCCGATTTTTTGGCTTGGAGGCTGAATCATGTTTACAAAAACTCGACAAGTCTTGGTGTCGCTTGCCTTTCTGGCATTCGCCGCAACGAGTAATGCAGCCCTTGTCTTCAACACATTCGTTGAGCAGTCCGACATAAATACGGCATTGTCTCCGGGAGATACTTCCCCAATCGGGTTTGCTTTCGCGGGCGACAAGTTTGTCGGGTCTGTTTATTACAATAACTCGCAGCTGTACCAGACTAACCTCGCGGGGGGAGCAGTCACACTGTTCGGCACGCCAATACCCGGCGGTTTCAGCGAGTTGTTCGTATCATCGTCACTGGGCCTTGGGAGCTTTCCAAGCCGCGACATCTATGCGAGTGCCGGACCTAACATAGGTGGCCTCTACCATTTCAGCAATGACGGATCGACGCAGGGAACGTTTACTGTCACCGGGGCTACGGGTCTGAACACTGACTATGTCAAAGGTATCGCATTCGACCCGTACGGAAACTTCGATTTCGCCATGATCGTTACAACGAATTCAGGCAACGTCTATAAAGTGAATGCGGCGGGCGTAGCCACTCTCCTTGCCAGCGTTCCCAACCAAGTGCTTGAGGGAATCGACTTTGCACCTTCCGGCTTTGGTCCGGTTGGTGGCCAAGTGGTCATAGCGTCCGAATCGCGCAATTCGCTCTATGCAATTTCAACGAGCGGTATTGTTACGGACATGTCAACGGTCTACGGGGTAACAGTTAGCGGCGCAGAGGAAATTGGTTTTGTGCCTCTCAATTTGGGATCGGGCGGTCCGCTTGAGGGCTTTTACGGTGCGGCATATCCCGGCTCAGGAATTCAGAAGGCAGATGCTAGTCAGTTTACCGGTATGCTGGGCGATGCCATAGTGACCGACGAGGGCGGCCACGGAGTTTACAACGTGCATTGGAATGGCTCCGCCTTTGTGGTCACCAACCTTGGCGCCTTCCCAGCCCAACCTGAAGACGGCATATTCGTAACTCAGGCAATCATCACCGGCGGTGGCAATCTTCCCGAGCCAGCAACGTTCGCGCTAGTCGGGTTGGCTCTTGCGGGACTTGCTTTTACGCGGAGGACTACGTATGCCCTGCGTTGACCCCACCGCGAAGGCGACGCTGTCCGATCTTGGCCTGTAGCGGCACCAGGTCCACCGCAGTGCTGGCGCCAGCGCCGTCAAACGCGTCAGCAGCGCGTTCTAGGAGCTAGTGCTTCCACTCAGAGATCTGGTTGACGTGCAGCTCAAACTCCTGGCACAGCTCGGCCATGGTCCGGTCCTCGCGAAAGGCGCCACGCGGGCCTTGAACTCGGCGCTGTGCGTGCGCCGCACCCGCCTGGCCACATTGGCTTTCTTCTTCAACTTCATGGTGAAAACTCCTTTGCGCCGGGCTTGCGCCCAGCAATTCAAAATGGGCCGAGTTTCCACTTATCGCGCTGTTCAGATTTGTCGAACCACTTCTATCTTCAAGCCGGGCGCGACCGGGCCCGGCGACCCGTCGGGTTAACTTACATTGGGCTTTCAGGGCCGCCCAAGGCCTTGCCCCGCAAGCTTCGGCAAGCCGCGCCCAGCCTTGAATTCGGTCGGTGCGTTGCGCCGTGGTATGAAAAATGCGTGCGGTGTCAGCCCAGGCGAAGGAATTCACGTTGGCGTTTCTTTCGTTGCTCCGCAACCGGCTCGCGCGGGAAAGAGGGCCGCACCAGCCAGCGAAGGAGACAAGCGTGAAAACATGGAAAACTTGTTCAACTGGAGTTCTGACCGGAATTCTGATCGGCGCCGCCTTGTGTATCGCCAGCGTTGCGGCCCACGCGAATCTGGTGGACACCTTGACGGGCCAGGAGCCGGGGCATGAAATCGGCTGCAGTTACACCTTCAGCAACGGCGACCCATCCATCCCGTGCGCTTCGGATATCGTGGCGGCCGACGGCACCGTCAGCTTCATAAAACCGAATGCGCCATTTGACGGCATCGAGTACTTCGATCTGACGCCGACCGTAATAACGCCTATCGGCAGTTTTTTTGACATCTTCTTCGAGTTGTCTCTCGCCCCCAATACGGAATACCCGATCTTCCGGCCCGCGCCAAACCAGTCGATCGGGTCCTTTTTCGATGTGTTCACGGAGCTTGACATGCAGGACTTCAACAACCAGAACCTGCAACAACCAGGCAAGTTTCACATCGGCGACTTGCTGGACTTCAACAACGGGGTCAACAGCCTGTACGACAGCATAAAGATACCGGGTTTTACCGGTAAGGCCGTGGTGGTGGGATTCGACGCGGTGTCCGTCCCCGAGCCCGGCACGCTGGCCCTTCTCGGCCTGGGCCTGGCCGCGCTCGGCTACGCACGCCGCAAGCAATAGCGGACTTGCAAAACGTGGCACGCCCATGCCCTGTCAGTTGGGCGAGTGGTCGGTTTCCGAGCGCCGCATGTGTTCGAAATAACTCTCGGTGTAGCGAAAGACGTCGTTGCCCAGCACGGGGAAATACAGCTCATGTGACGGGTTCTTCGGAAAGTCCGCGGTGCAGGCGGCCTTGAACAGGCTGTCGCCTATGCTGCCGGCCGCCACGTTTTGTGCGCGTCCGGTGTCCGGGTGGGTCCGGATCGGCTTTCCACCCTTGTCGTAGGTGATGGTGGAGAGCGCGTGCAGCGTGTGTTTGCCGCACTCAAAGCTGAACCTCTGCGCCGTGGCATAACTTCCATCGACATCGGGAGAAATCGGGTCGCCCACGTATTTGATCCACACCGTTACGGTGTCACCTTGCCGGCCTACGGAGTCGACGTCAAAGAAATACAGCGCCGTGTCCGAGAAGCTTCGCGCGAACGAATACCAGGTCTGCGCCTGCACCTGCGACATGCAGCACAACGCGAGAAATACCGATGCGAGATACCTGTGCACTTGTCAATTCTCCTATGAAGTTACGGTCGGGTCCAGCATCAACGGGCATCAACCGGTAAACCCGGGCAGCGCAACAAAGGTAAGCATCAGATGCCGCCGGAGACGGTGTGGCAACATCGGAACATGCGCATTCATTACCCATCTTGGCACAGGTCTTGCTCCATTGCCAATCAGACAAACTTACCGCCGTGAGAAACCTCCATCCCTGTCCCTGCCCCGGAGCGGCCGCTCGAACACTCCAAGCCCCAACGCTCTGATCCATGCTGGGTCTCTTTGCACGTTTTGTCGGCCGCCTGCCGGTCGGGCGCAAGCTGCTGTTGATCTATCTGCTGGACCTCAGCGCCGTGATTTATATCTCGGGCATTCTGATCAATGAGAAATACATCGCCATCAATTTTTCGCGCAAGGAACTGGCTGGCAATGCCTACATTGCGCAGATTCGCGACACGCTGACGAACTTGTCGGTTCCCATCATCCCGCGGGCCGATGGGGTTGCCACCACCCCGGCTCCTGCGCCAACCCGGCTCACTGAATGGATCGAGACGCTGCAGCGCGCAGAAGCCCAGTACGGGCCGGAAATGGCCAGCGCGGATACCAGCGTGGCACTGCTCAAGCGCTTGCAGGCCCTGCAAGGCACGGCCGCCGTGGACAGTGCCGGCTACGAGGCCGTGGAAGACGCCGGGCGGGCACTGATCACCCGGGTCGGCAACCAGTCCAACCTGATACTGGATCCCGACCTGGACAGCTACTACACCATGTCGCTGCTGGTGCTGCGTTTCCCCGAGTTGCAGGAAGTACTGGCGCGCACTGCCAGCAAGACCGTGGAGTTCGCACGCAGCAGTGGCGAGCGTCGCGCCATGCTGCTCACCGAGACGCTGATTCTGGAGGGCCGCCTGGACGCGGCCGTCAAAAGCATGGAGTCGGACTACGCCGAAGCGCT
>JANLPN010000047.1:0-3972 GCA_031367285.1 Betaproteobacteria bacterium
CTCTTTCGCGGCCTGCACGGCCAGCGGCGCGTTGGCCGCGATGCGGCGCGCGTAGGCGAAAGCCGTGACCATGAGATCTTCTTTTTGCACCACCTTGTTGACCAGTCCCCAGCGCTCCGCTGCCACGGCGTCGATGCCGTCACCCGTGAGCAGCATTTCCATCGCCACCGCATAAGGCAGTTGGTCCAGGATGCGTTGCGTGCCGCCGTTACCCGGAATCACGCCGCGCTTGACCTCGGCCACGCTGAAGGTGGCGTGCGTGGCGGCGATGCGGATATCGGTGGCCAGCATCAGTGTCACACCGCCGCCCAGGCAATACCCGTTGACGGCGGCGATGATGGGTTTCCATACCTCCAGCCCGCGGTTGAGCAGCTGGTCGCGCTGCGTCAGCCACATTTCGGAGATACCGGGTGGCGAGGTCAGGAAGCTCTTGATGTCCGCGCCAGTGGTAAATGATCGTTCGCCCGCGCCCGTGACAATCGCAACGCGTACCGCCGGATCGTCGCGCACCGTGCACCAGGCCTGCGACAGCAACTTGTAGTGCTCCGCGTCCATGGCGTTAAGCCGCTCCGGACGGTTGATGGTGATCAGGGCTATGCCGTCATCAGAAACGCTGTAGTCGATGGCCATATCAGCCCTTCACCTTTCTGCCGCCCATCAGGTCGCGCGCGATCACCATGCGGTGCACCTCGGACGGACCCTCGCCGATGCGCTTGATGCGCAGCTCGCGGTACCAGCGCTCCAGCGGCAGTTCCTGCGCCACGCCCATGCCGCCGAAAATCTGTATGCAGCGGTCCACCACGCGCCCGGCGACCTCGGTACCATAGACCTTGCACACCGAGGCGTCGATCTTGATGTCACGCCCCAGGTCGGCGTTCCAGGCCGCCTGGTACACCAGCAGGCGTGCCGCGCGCAGCTCCACTTCGGAATCGGCAATCATCCACTGAATCGCCTGCTTCTCCGACAGCAGGCTGCCGAAGGTCTTTCGCTGCGATGCCCATTCGATCGCCAGGTCGAGCGCGGCCTGCGCGATGCCGATGGTGGCCGCGGCATACGGCGGGCGCGCGTGGATCAACCATTCCTCGGCGAACTTGAATCCCTTGCCTTCCTCACCCAGCACATCCTCCATCGGAACCTCATAGTCGTTGAAATGCACCTCATAGGGCGAATACGAGCGAATCACCGGAATCTTCGACAGGCTGATCCCCGGCCGGCTCTTGTCGACGACAAAGCTGGTGATGCCTTCGCGGCTCTTGCTCTCGCCGACGCGGGCGAACACGATGCCCCACTTGGCCATGCCAGCGCCGGAAATCCAGATTTTGGTGCCGTTGATCACGTAGCGGTCGCTCTTGCGCTCGGCGCGGGTCTGGATCGAACGCGCGGGGTCGGAGCCGCCGCTGGGCTCGCTGATCGCCACGAAAGCCTTGGTACCGGCCGCTACGTCCTCGCGGGCAAAGCGTTGCTGGTGTTCGGTGCCCTTCCAGATCACGTTGGGCGGATCGAAGCCGAAGGCGCCGCAGCCGGCGATATAGGCACCCATGCGGCACTTGGCGGTTTCCTCGGCGGCCACGCACTGGCCCAGCAGGCTCAGGCCTGCACCGCCATGCTCGGACGGCGTCTCCAGGCACCACAGACCGATGTCGCGGGCTTTCTTCTGCAGGGCCTGGCGGGGCCCCGGCTCCAGCGTATAGGCATCGTGCGCCAGCTTGTCCTCCACCGGCTTGACCTCCTCCGCCATGAAGCGGCGGATCGTGTCCCTCAGCATCCCGAGTTCTTCGGGCAACTCCCAGCTTCCGCTACTGTCGTGCATGGTTTCTCCTTCGTGGTGGGTCCCGCGCCTCAGGCGGAAACCGCTTGTTGTTGCAGCGCCTTGCGGCGCTCGGCGCTGGCCGCCGCGTCGAGCTTGTACAGCGTGTGGTCCTGGGTCAGCTGCGACGCCTGCGCCACCACGACGCCGTAGTCCTGCTCCGCCCTCTCGCGGCTGACATAGCCGCGGTTCAGGTCGCGTTCTACCGCCGCCAGGTCGCGCGTCAGCGGGTCGCCGTAGCCGCCGCCGCCGGGCGAGGCCGCGCGGATCGCGTCGCCGGGCTTGAACAGCACGTTGTCCTGCTTGCTGCGCAGTTCCGGAATCCAGCTCTTGCCGCCGGTATGGAACTCGACCTTGTTCGGCGCGCCGGACTTGCCGCCGACGATGCCGAACGGCGCATGGTCGACGCGGTCGCCGAGCGCCGAGACGTTGCACTCCGACCAAGCTGTGAAGCCGTAGGAAGTGCCGCAGCCGCCCCGGTGCCAGCCCGCGCCGCCTGAGTCGTCGCGCAGCTTGAATTAGTCGAAGCGGATCGGGAAACGATGCTCGGACATCTCCAGCGACATGAAGTTGGCCATCGACTGCGGCGGTGTCCCGTTGACCAGGCCGTCGCTGGCCTTGGTCGCGCCGTAACCGCCGGGATAGGGAAATACGCCGACGAAATAGCCGCCACTGCGCGGATGGGTGCCGCTGATGGCGACGACGCCGATAGTGCCGAAGAAAGCCGCCGGCGCCTTGGCCGGCAGCGCCTTGGCCATGGCGCCGAACACGACGTCGATCACGCGCCCCATCGGGTCCAGGTAGCCGCCGCACGGCGACGGGTAAACGGCTGCCAGCAGCGAGCCTGCCGGCACGTTGAAGCTGATCGGCCGGAACGTGCCGCCATTGACTGGAACTTCGGGAAAGATGTGCTTGATGGCGACATAACACGACGACAGCGTGGTGTTGCGCGACATGTTCTGCGGGCCGGTGGCCTTCGGGCCGGTGCCGGTGAAGTCAAAGTGCATCGTTTCACCGCTGATGGTGATCGCCAGCCGCACGGGAATAGGCGTGTCCACGATGCCGTCGTTGTCGATCCAGTCCTCGAAGCTGTAGGTACCGTCCGGCAGGTCGGCGATGTAGGAGCGCATCTGGCGCTCCGAATACGCGATCATTTCGTTGAGACACTCGCTCAAAACCACGCGCCCGTATTTGCGCACCAGCGCCTCGATGCCGCGGTTGCCGATCGTGAATACATTCGACATGGCGGCCAGGTCGCCGGCGATCTCGTCCGGCAGGCGCACATTGGCACGGAACATCGCCACCAGCGCCTTGTTGAGCTTGCCCTCGTCATACAGCTTGACCGGCGGGATAACGATGCCTTCCTGGTGGATATCGGTGGCCTTGGGACCCCAGCCGCCGGGCACGTTGCCACCCATGTCCATCCAGTGGCCGGTAGTCGCCATCACCGCGAACAGCTCGCCGCCGGCGAACACCGGGGCAATGATCTGCACGTCCTGCAGGTGGCTGCCGCCAAGATAAGTGTCATTCATGATCCACATGTCGCCGGGCTTGAAACCGCCCTCGGCGTTGGCCAGTTCGATGATCTTCTGCACCGCGAACTGCATGTAGGCCAGGAACACTGGCAAGCCGTAACGCCCTTGCGCAATGGTCTCGCCGGTAGTCGGGTGGAAGATCCCATTGGCGCAGTCGTTGGTCTCCGAGATGATCGGCGACATGGCCGCATGGATCAGGTGCAGATCCATTTCATCAGCGATCTGTTCCAGGCTGCCGCGCACCACGGCCAGTGTTACTGCATCCATGTCATTTCACCTTTACCAACATATTGCCCTTGGGATCTATGACCACGTCCATGCCCGGTTCGACAACGGTCGTGGTGTCGCTCTGCTCGATGATGGCGGGGCCATCGAAGCGCATGCCCGGTGCGAGGTCGTCGCGGGTATAGACGGGCGTGTCATGCCAGATATCGAAGTGCACCGGGCGTCTGGTGCGTGGCCGCGCGTTGCCGTCGGCGAATTTGGTGGACTGCGGCAGGCTGGCGCCACTGCGCTTGCCTACAGCAATGGTGCGCAAGATCACCATGACGACCGGAATATTGGCCAGCGTGTTGCCAAAGGTGGCTTGATAGACCTCGTTGAAGGCTTTCTCAAGTCGCGCGCTGTCCC
>JANLPN010000474.1:0-1773 GCA_031367285.1 Betaproteobacteria bacterium
TGCGCTTCTGGCGCATGCTGGCCCATTACCACGGGCAGACCTGGACGGCGGCTGACCCGGCGCGCTCACTGGGCGTGTCGGAACCCACCGTGCGGCGCTACCTCGACACGCTCACGCAGACGCTCATGGTGCGGCAGCTACAGCCTTGGCATCAAAACCTGGACAAGCGGCAAGTCAAGGCACCCAAGATCTATTTCCGCGACACGGGTCTGCTGCACGCGCTGATGGGGGTGTCGGACTTGCCGGACTTGCTGGTCCATCCACGCTGTGGAGCGAGTTGGGAAGGTTTTGCGCTGGAGCAGGTGCTGCGCCTGGCCAGGCCCGACGAGGCCTATTTCTGGGGCACCTACCAGGGCGCTGAGCTTGACCTGTTGATGCTCAAAGGCGCGCAGCGTATCGGTGTCGAGTTCAAACGCGCCGACGTACCGACGGTCACGCGCTCCATGCATACCGCTATCGACGATTTGAAACTGGACGCCCTGTACGTCGTCTATCCCGGCGATCAGCGCTACACGCTGCTTGAAGGTGTGGAGGCGGTGCCGCTGTGGGCGCTGTTGCCGGCCCGGTAAATACTCGCCGCGCCGTGCTGGCGCGCATACCGCGGCAGTTCTGGCCAGCACGGATACGCTCCACGTCCATTCAAGAAAAAGCCAGCATCAGATGCCCCACAGGGAGCTTGGTTGGTTTGACCCTGATCTCGATGTCATAGCCAAGCCGATTCAAGCAGTCCATCAGCTTTCTTTCCGACAGATTGGCGAAGTCGCCTTTCAACATGGCTGACACCTTGGGTTGGGAAATGCCCATGCGCTGGGCGGCTGACTGTTGTGTAAGACCAAGTTGGCGCATGGCCTTGGTGATCTCAATGACCAGGCCGGATTTGATCTTCAGTTTCTCGGCGTTGGGCAGCCCCAGGTCGGCAAAAACATTGCCTGAGCTGATTTCAAATTCGATGCCATCAACGATGCGTTTTTTCATTTCTCAACTCCTTTGCAAGCACTTCGGCCACCTTCAACCGCGCGCGAATGATATCCATGTCTTCCTTGGGTGTTTCGATTCCACGCTTGCTCTTTTTATTGAAGCAATGCAGAACAAACACGGCCTCGAAATACTTCACCGTATAGACGGCTCGGTAGGTGCCATCCTGGTCGTCTTCCACAAGTTCCAGCACACCAGCACCACCAAAGCCCTTGAGTACCTTTGCGGCATCGTGTTTGTCGCCGCGCTGCGCGAAGTCCAATGCATGACCGAAGAACTTGCGCACACCGACCGGCAGCTCCATGAGGTCCCTTTTGCTGCTTCCTATCCATGCGAGGGGTTTGTTGATTACCGGCATGCCAAACTATACCGGAACAAGTATGGTTCGCCCGGCGTTGACCAGCTCGTACCAAAGGGTGCTGGCTCAGGCAACCGCATGCAGGTTCTGGGGTTTTTATAAGACACTCTACCCATGCGTGAACTTCCGAAACCAGACCCGTTGCCGAGCTTGGGCGGGAGCCTCACCGTTTTCCAGGCCTTCACTGCGGCCGTGGCGAGTTGGGCGGATCACCCGTTCTTCCATGTCCCGCACCACGCCGCCAAAGCCTACAGCGACACTGCCATTGAATGGAGCTACGGCCAGGCGGGAAAACGTGTGGCTGAACTTGCCGGCCTCTATGGGGATTCAGGTCTCCAGCCCGGCCAGCGCGTGGGGCTGCTGCTGGGCAACCGGGTCGATTTTTTCCTGCATTACCTGGCGCTGAATTCCCTGGGCGCGGCCATCGTGCCCCTGAGCGC
>JANLPN010000495.1:0-9211 GCA_031367285.1 Betaproteobacteria bacterium
GCTCACGGGCGGCACCAGGATGTAGCCGGCCCCGCGCACCGACTTGATGATCCGCGGGTCTTCGGCGTCAAGCTCCAGCTTCTTGCGCAGGCGGCCTACCTGCACGTCGATCGTGCGGTCGAAGGGGCCGGCCTCGCGGCGCCGGGTATGTTCCAGCAACAGGTCGCGCGACAACACGCGTCCCGGCCGCTGCACGAAAACACATAACAGGTCGAACTCCCCGCCGGTCAACGCCACCTCCTGCCCCTGCGCGTCCGTCAGGCGGCGTGCCACGGTATCGAGCTGCCAACCGGCAAAAACAAAGCGGGTGCGCGGTGGTGCGGGCACCGTCGCAGCCTGAAGCTCGCCCAAGGCCATGCGACGCAACACGGCATGGATACGCGCCAGCAGCTCGCGCAAATCGAACGGCTTGGTCACATAGTCGTCCGCCCCGACCTCCAGGCCCACCACCTTGTCCACTGAATCTCCGCGACCGGTCACGATCACGAGGCCACAGCGCCACTGCTCGCGCAACGTGCGCGCAATCAAAAAACCATCTTCACCGGGAAGCCCCAGATCAAGCAGCACCAGCGCCGGAGGGTCTGACGGCATCAGGGCCATCAGGGATCTTCCGTTGTGCAATTGCGTGACGCGGTAACCGTGGCTTTGCAGGTAACCCGCCAGCAACACGGTGATATCGACCTCGTCGTCGAGGATGGCGATGTGGAGGGAGGACGTCGCGGCAGGCATCAGATCGGGCAGCTTAACAGCTTTGCTCCGGAGCGCGAACCGGCCCGGCCGGGCGATGCCACCTGTGTGGGGCAGCGCACAGACCGCGGGCGGCGGCGCCGCTACTCTTGACCGCATGACCCTCTTCCATGCCGTCGCTTTCGTCGACCACCAATCCGCCCAGGTGCTGCAGTTCGGCTCTGAACATGCCGTGGAGCGCAAGGTACACGCACACACCCACACCACCCGCAAACACGGCAGCGGCGTGCGTACGGAGCACGAGTTCTTCGGCGCCGTATGCGACGCGCTGGAAGGCATTGCGGAGGTGCTTGTCACCGGCGGGCACACAGGTCTGGCCGACTTTCGCCACTACGCCGAAAAACACCGTCCGCTGACGGCGGCGCGTATCGTGGGCTACGAAGTGGTGGACCACCCAAGCGAAAACCAGCTGGTGGCGCTGGCGCGCAAGCACTTCGCCAAATACGACCAGATGGGCGGCACGCCACTACCCACTTGACGCCGAAGCCGCGCTGGCGTTGAGCGTGGCGGTCTGCCGCGGCGCGAGGGCCCGCGGGGTTGACCGGTATTGCGGGTTCAGTCCAGCAAGAGCAGGTGGCCGGCATCAGCCGCCGCCTTGACGGTATCGACCGCCAGCACGGCCGAACTTTGGCCGGTGGGGCCCCAGATGATGTCTACCCGGCGCTCGTCGATGCGCTCCAGCAGGCACGGCCCGGCGGGGATGTGGCTTTGTTTTCCGGCCGCCGTAAAGTAGGGCACCGGCTCCATGAGCCGGGCATTGTGGGTGGTAGTTGCCATGTTGAACCAGCTCTCGGGAGTCGGCGCGCGCGCAATCCGTAAATTACACGCCGTCCCAATATCCAGCGCGCCGGTAGTGTTTGTAGATGGCGCTTTCCTGTGTGCGGTCCAGCTCCGCGGACGGCTCGTAGGGCGGCGCATCCTTGACCGCCTGGCGCGTCATGTCCACCGACACGGTCGAGTCGGCCCAGCTCACCTCCTGTATCCACTGCGGTGCGATCAACACCTTGTGGCCGAGCCACCAGTTGCTGGTGTCCACCACCAGGTAGCGGATGGCCCAGGTCTGCTCGTCCACCAACAGGCCCTGCACGTGGCCGATATCGCCATCGCTGGCGTGCAGGTGGTAGGACGTCACCTCTTTGCAGCTGCGCAGGTGCGGGTTGCCGTCGTTGTGTTCAGTGGCTTGCGCCTGGACATAGGCCTGTTCGGATTCCAGCCGTCGCTCAGCCGGGGATTCCAGCAGGCCGCCCGCGCCGGGGATCATCATGCCCGGGTACATTTCGCCCCCCCACAGGCTGGTGCCGCCCCAGTAATAGGGGTAGTTGTAGTAGGTAAGGTACTGCTCTTCGTGCTGGCGCGAGACCGGTTTATCGGTGTCGATATCGGGGCTGTTCTTCACCTGCTCTTTGGTCATCGACACCCGAAACTGCTTTTTGGCCCAGTTCGGTTGCGTAATGGCCACCGGCGATACCAGCACCTTGCGGCTCGACAACCAGCTACCGGCATCCACCACCAGGTAGCGGACGACCCAGGCCTGGTCGTCAAAGTAGAAATCCTTGACGTGGCCGATGCTGCCTTCGGCCGCTTCGATCGCGTAGTCCAACAAGTCGTTTGTGTTGCGCAACATGGTACTTCTCCTTCAAGAGTAGGGGTGTTCGCCCAGTGTCAACGTGCATCCGACAAGGCGTCTGTGCGTTATCGCACCCAAGTCCGCATCGTCGCGCGTATCTGCTGTTCGCGGCTTGACGGGGATCAAGCTCCGGCCCTGGCGTGCTGCTGGCAAAATCAGGTGCATGGATGGCAACAAGGGCACAAAAAGCGGCATGGCAAATTCCTGGCCCGTGCGGACCCGGCAATGAAAAGCCGCGCGCTGCACCTTATCGCGCTGTTCGAAGGGCTCAAGGGCCTGGCCGCCATTGCGGCCAGCCTGGGGCTGCTGGGCCTGGCGCACCGCGACGTGCGCGGCCTGGCCTATGCGCTGATAGGCCACTTCCACCTCAACCCGGATGCCCATTACCCCAGGCTGCTGCTGTCGTATGCCGACCTGCTGGTCAATACCAACCTGCGCTCGGTGGTGCTGCTGGCCTGGGCCTATGCCACCATCCGCCTGCTGGAAGGCTACGGCTTGTGGAAAGACCGCGCCTGGGCCGAATGGCTGGCGGCCCTCTCCGGCGCGATTTACGTGCCGGTGGAGATAAACCATCTGGTGCACCACGCCACGTTTGCCAACGCCTTGGTGCTGGCCGGCAACGTGGCCGTGGTGGCCTACATGGTGTGGCGCCTGTGGCGCCGGCGTGCCGGTGACAATACGGCATGAAATATTTGCACCGCCATGCCGAGCGCCACCGTACCGACCGCATTGGCTGGCTGCGCGCGGCGGTGCTGGGCGCCAACGACGGCATTGTCTCCACCGCCAGCCTGGTGGTGGGTGTGGCGGCTGCCAGCGCCAGCCATGCCAGCATCCTGATGACCGGCGTGGCCGGCCTGGTGGCCGGGGCCATGTCGATGGCGGCCGGCGAATATGTGTCGGTGCATTCGCAGGCCGACACGGAAAAAGCCGATCTGTCGCGCGAACGCCTGGAAATCGAAACCGACCCGGCGGCCGAACAGCGCGAGTTGACGGCGATTTATGTCGGCCGGGGGCTGGATGCCAGGCTGGCCCAGCAGGTGGCTGGGCAGCTGATGCAACACGACGCGCTCGGTGCCCACGCGCGCGATGAGCTCGGCATTTCAGAGACGCTCAGCGCACGGCCGGTGCAGGCCGCACTGGCGTCGGCCGCCAGTTTTGCCGTGGGCGCGGTGCTACCGCTGCTGGTCACCGCCTTGGCGCCGGAACGCAGTCTGCTGCCGTGGGTGTTTGGCATGTCGCTGATGTTCCTGGCCTTGCTCGGCGCGGTTGCGGCACGCGTGGGCGGGGCGGGCATTGCTGTAGGCGCCTGGCGGGTCACCCTGTGGGGCGCGCTGGCGATGGCGATCACCGCCGGTGCTGGTGCGCTGTTCGGCGCGCTGGGCTGAGCAGGCCGCGGGTCGTTAGTCCAGCATGTCCGCGTAGGTCTGCCGGTCGGCCGCGTAGCAGCTGCACGCCGCGGCTTCCAGACCACTGCGGTCCAGCACCTTGAGTTCGCCGTGGCGGTATTCGATCAGTCCGCGGCGTTGCAGCGCCCCCGCCGCCATCGTCACCCCCACGCGGCGCACGCCCAGCATATAGGCCAGAAATTCGTGCGTTACGGGAAAGCGGTCGTTGTAGGCGCGGTCGTGGCTCATCAACAGCCAGCGCGCCAGGCGCGGTCCGATCTGGTGAAAACGCAGGCATCCGGCCGACGAGGCCAACTGGGCCATCAGCACATACAGGTAGCGGTTCAGCCGCTTTTGCAGCGCCGCGCTGTGCGCCAGCTCGCTGCGAAAGGCCGTGCTGCTCAAGCGCCATGCCGTGCCCTGGCCCTGCACCACGGCGTGCATGGGCGCCGTCACCACGCCCAGCGCCAACTGGGCCCCGAGCATGCCTTCGCGTCCCACCATGCCCACCTCCAGCGCGGGCTCCCCATCTACCACGGCCAATAGCGAAATGAAGCCATCAATCGGAAAGTACACATGCCTGGTCGGCTTGCCGGGTTCGTACAACACCTCGCTGAGCACCAGCGGAACCGGCTCGCAGCGGCTCAGCAGCCGCACCCGGTCCTTGCGCGGAAGGCTGTCTATCAGGTGGTTCTCAACGGTTGCCAAAGCGATCTCCAGGTGGTGGACCCTGAAGGCATGGGAGCGGGCGGAACTCGCCCTGCCGGCATATGCCGTATTCCTTCAAGATGCCCCAGTGTGACCCTCTACAGACCGCGCTACTGTTCGCCAGCGCACCAAGCCGTCAAAAATATTCAGTCGCTGCCGCGGGCGCTCCTCAGGCCGCGAGCGGCATCGGCAGCAAGCGGCGAAATTCCTTGCCTGCGGCCGCGTAACACTCACAGGTGCGGTTTTCCAGCCGGTTGCGGTCCAGCACATTGATGTGCCCGCGGCTGTAGCGTATGACTCCGGCCTGCTGCAACTTGAGCGCGGCAGCGGTCACGCCCTCGCGGCGCACGCCCAGCAAGCTGGCCAGCAGCTCCTGGGTCATCGCCAATTCGTCGGTCGGCAACCGGTCCAGGCCCAGCAGGATGCGGCGGCAAATTTGCTGGTCGATCGAATGGTAGCGATTGCACAGCGCGGTCTGGGCTACCTGCGATATCACTGCCTGGGCATAACGCAGCAGCAAAGTGAGCACCGGGCCGGAGCTTTCCACCTCTTCCTTCACCATTTGCGCGCGCAGCCGGTAGGCCTGCCCGGCGCTCTGCACCACGGCTTGGCTGGGCGTGGCGTTGCCGCCCATGAACAGCGAGATGCCTACCACCCCGTCATTGCCCACCACGGCAACTTCGGTCGACCCCCCGTCCTGTGTCAGGTACACCAGCGAAACGATGGCGGTGGTCGGAAAGTACACATACGACGCGGAACGGCCCGACTCGCAGAGCACCTGGCCCAGCGGCAAATCGACCCGTTCCAGCAGTGGTTGCCAGCGGTGCCAATCGGCATTGGGCAGGGCTGCAAGCAACTGGTTCGCGCGCGGATCGGTGACTTGGCATGGGAATAGTTTCATGGTGGCGCTCGCTGTGTTGTACGAGTCCCCATGATCAAACTCCGCGCTCCCTCGCGGTATCGGCGATGACCGGTTCCGGGTGTGGGTTCGGTCCTACAGCGAACACTTCATGCCAAGCGTCTGGAACGGGTGCGCATCACGCGCTCAGGCCGCCAGGCCCGCGGGCAACAGCCGGTCATACTCCCGCTTTACCACCGCATAACACTCGCAAGTACGTTTCTCCAGCCCCGGGCGGTCCAGCACCGAGATGCGGCCGCGCGCGTATTTGATCAGCCCGGCGTTCTGCAATTTAAGCGCACTTTCGGTCACGCCTTCGCGGCGCACCCCCAGCATATTGGCGATCAATTCCTGCGTCATCACGAGCTCATTGCTCTGCAGGCGGTCCAGACTCAGCAGCAACCAGCGGCACAGCTGCTGGTCGAGCGAGTGGTGGCGGTTGCATACGGCCGTTTGCGACATCTGCGTAATCAGTGCCTGGGTATAACGCAGCAGCAGGTGCAGCACCGGGCCGGCACGGTTGAACTCGTCCTTCATGGGTTTTGCTTCCAGCCTGAAGCCCGCACCGGCGCTCTGTACCACGGCGCGGCTGGGCGTGGACTCTCCGCCCATGAACAACGATATGCCGACCAAGCCTTCATAACCCACGACGGCAATCTCGGCCGAAGCGCCGTTTTCCATCACGTACAGCAAGGACACGATGGCGGTGGTCGGAAAGTACACATGGGTCAGCGTGCTGCCTGCCTCGTACAACACATGGCCCAGCGGCATATCGACCAATTCCAGCTGCGGCAGCCAGCGCCGCCACTCGGAGGCGGGCAGCGCAGCCAGCAGGTGGTTCTGCTTGGGATCGGGTGAAATGGCCATAGCGGCACTCCTGGGAGGTATGGCGCCGCAAATAGGCTCCGGAAATAGGCTCCGGGTGAGACACTGCGCGAAGCCTGAATTGTAGGCAGGCAAAACGTTCGTCTGTGTGCGTTGGCGCACAAACGCTCCTCAATAACAATGAGCGGGCCTTTTTATGGCGCGTAAATGCGTCGGCACGGGGCGCGCAGCAACGCCGTGGCAATAGTAGCCATTTCTTCCAGTGCATACAGAGCGTGGCGTGACGCCTTGCGGGGCACGTAGTCGAGCACGCATACGGTGCCGATCGCCACACCCCGGTAAAAAATGGGCGCCCCCGCGTAATACTGAATCGCCAGCGGGCCGGTGACCATGTCATTCTTCGCAAACCGCGTATCCAGGCGCGCGCTGCCCACCTCCAGCACGGTTTTCGCATTGGCGTTCTCGCAGCAAAACGAATGGCTGCTGTCGGCAGCCGTCGCCTCCAGGCCGTAAGCCGCCTTGAACCATAAGCGCTCACCGTCAATCAGGCTCACCAGCGCAATCGGCATGTCGAATACGTTGGCGGCCAGACGGGTAAGCGCGTCCAAACCTTCATCGGGCGGCGTATCCAGCACTGCCAGGGCTTGCAGGGCGACAAGACGCTGTTGCAGCTCTTCGGCGCTAACCGTCGCCCGGCGGGTTGCACGTTCCGTAAACCCAAACCCGGCACCTGCTGGATGTAGCTGAATAATCGGCATGGCATGCGCTTTGGAAACCCGCAGTGTGCGAAACGGACGGCACAGCTGTCTGTGCGACATCCCACATTGCACCGGCGACTTATCGAACGCATAGATCAAGGGGCACTATTCGCTGGTGTACGGACAGCGCATTGGCGCTGCCGACACAACGGTAGAGCCTGGAATGTAGGGCGCGGCGTGCAGGCCATCTGTACGGTAGTGCACATAGACCCGACAGCCCACAAAAATAATTGGCGGGCATGTTGGCTACCGTACAGACCAAAAAATGCCGGGCTCCTATCGTAGGTACTGGCTTGGGCAATTGGTGCCCGGTCTACTTTCCTCAATTTCCTCAACCCGTCTTACAAGGAACACCCATGTCAGCCTGTCCCCTCCCCCGCTCGCGTGTTGCCAACACGGTGGGTCTGCTCGGTATCGGCTTTGCCGCTGCCTTGATTGCTGCCCCGTCCGCCTTTGCGTCCAGCCACCGCGAAGCTCCGTTCATCACCGGGCAACCCAAGCTCGATGCCACCGACCTGTATATGTTTCGCAGCTACGAGGCCGGCCGCTCGGCCTTCGTCACCCTACTGGCCAACTACCAGCCGTTCCAGGACCCGCAGGGTGGGCCCAACTTTTTCATGTTTGACCCGAACGGGCTGTACGAGATTCACATCGACAACAACGGCGACGCGGTCGAAGACATTACCTTCCAGTTCCGCTTCAACAACACGTCCAAGGCAACCGCGCTCACTATCGGCGCCAAATCGGTCAAGATACCGCTCATCAACAGCAACACCATCACCGGTGTCAACCCGGCTTCGCTGAACGTGCGCGAAACCTTCACGATCGACGTGGTTCGCGGCGGCCGGCGCAACACCAATAGTGCCAAGGTGACCAATGTGTCGGGCGGAAGCACGGTGTTTGACAAACCGGTGGACAACATCGGCGACAAGACATTTGGCAGCACCACGGGTTACGCCACCTATGCCAACCAGCATATCTACAACGTCACCATTCCGGGTTGCAGCACGCCGGGGGCCAAAGTTTTTGTAGGCCAGCGCAAGGAGCCGTTTTATATCGCGGTTGGCAAAATTTTCGACCTGTTCAATCTGAACCCCCTGGGCGCCGAATCCGGTGGCAACAACAACGACCTGGAAGCCAAGAACGTCAGCACGCTGGCGTTGGAAGTTCCGATTGCCTGTCTGACTGCCGGCAACGAGACCACCATCGGCGCCTTTACCACCGCCAGCCTGCGCCAGGGCCGGCTGCTCAACGGCGCGCCCGGCACCGGCCTCAACAACGTGACGCGCAGCGGCGGTGCCTGGACCCAGGTGTCGCGGCTCGGCATGCCGCTGGTCAATGAAGTGATCATCGGCATCGACGACAAGGACAAGTTCAACGCCTCCAAACCCAAGAACGACGGCGCCAACTTTGCCGACTACGTGACCAACCCGGTGTTGCCGGCGCTGATCCAGACGCTGTTCCCCGCCGTCACGGCACCCACCAACTTCCCGCGCACCGACCTGGTAACCGTTTTTCTCAAGGGCCTTCCGGGCAAAAACCAGCCGGCTGGTGTGGTGGCGAGCGAAATGCTGCGGCTGAACACCAACACCGCGGTAACGGCAGCAGGGGCGCAGAACCCGCTGGGTGTTCTGGCGGGTGACGCTGCGGGCTTCCCGAACGGCCGCCGTCCGGGCGACGACGTGGTGGACGCATCGCTGCGTGTGGCCATGGGCGCCCTGTGCGTGGCCACCGGCGTGAACGACGCGCTGCAGGTCGGATGCCATCCGTCCGATGCGCCGTCTGGCGGGCTGCTTTATACCGACGGTGTGCGCAAGTCCGATGCCAACTTCGGCGTGACATTTCCGTACCTGACCACGCCATTGCCAGGCAACTTCAACCCGACGCCTCCGGCCGGCGCGGTGTTCCCTTGAACCCCACAGGAGAGATCGCATGAACAAGACACGGGTTATCTGGATAGCGGCGGCAATAGCCGCTTCGCTGGTGGTGGTGGGTTGCGGTGGCCGCAGCGACGACGCACCCGCGCCGGTGGCGACCAGCGTGCCCGACAGCGCGGGCGTCAGCGTTGCGGCTTTCCTCGACTTCATCCAATCGCTTAGCGCGACGGACGAAACGTCGGAGCCCTTGACGATCAGCGACGCTTTTGCGGTGCCGCCGGACGAATACGATGACGGGATTCTGTTGACCTGAAGAGGGGCAATTCGCCAGGCCGCTTGGCGGTGCGGCAGCGTTAGACATCGAGCGCTGCCGCATTCACCCGCGG
>JANLPN010000497.1:0-12654 GCA_031367285.1 Betaproteobacteria bacterium
CACATGCAGGCGCCGCAATTCGGCGCGCATCTCTTCACGCAGCTTGGCATCCAGCGCGCCTATCGGTTCGTCCATCAGCATCGCCTCGGGCCGACGCACCAGCGCGCGGCCGATGGTGACGCGCTGCATGTCGCCCCCGGCCAGGGCCGACGGGCGTTTGCCCAGCAAATGGTCGATGCGCAACACCCTGGCAACCTCGGCCACCTGCTTCTTCACCTGCGCCTCCGGCATATTGGCGGCACGCAGCGGAAACGCGATATTGTCAAAGGCCGTGAGGTGCGGATACAGCGAATACAGCTGGAACACAAAAGCGGTGTCGCGCTCCTGCGGCGGCAACTGGTCCACGCGGCGCTCGCCGATGCGGATCTCGCCCGAGTCGATACTCTCCAACCCGGCCAGCGCACGCAGGGTCGTGGTCTTGCCGCAGCCCGACGGCCCCAGCAGCACCACGAATTCTCCGTGCCGTATGTGCAGGTTGAGCTTGCGTATCACGTGGTTGGCGCCGAATCGCTTTTGCGCGTCGATGATCTGGATGTCGGCCATCAGTGCGCGCCTCCGGTATCCGCGCTGCCCGCCGCATGCGGCGTCTCTGGCGCCGGAGACGCCATGCGCGAAAACACGTTGAATGCCGCCAGGCCGATGATGATCATCAACACGCTGTAGCTGTGCAACTCCAGGCTCCAGGGCTGGCACAAGGCAACAATGCCCAGCATCATCAGGACCATGCTGGCGAATTCCAGGCGGCGTGCGTGTCTGGCAAACATAGCTTCAGGCCTTAGCGCCGGATCGCGCCAAAGGTTACGCCGCGCAGCAAATGGTCGCGCAGGAAAAACGTGAACAGGGCTACCGGGATCAGGAACAGCAGGCTGCCCGCCGCAATCACGGTCCAGTCGGTCAGGCCCGAGCCGAGCTGGGACGGGATATAGGGCGGCGTGGTCTGCGCATTCTTGTTGGTCATCATCAAGGCGAATGCATATTCGTTCCAAGCCGTGATGAAACAGAACACCGAGGTGGCCGCAATGCCGGTCACGGCCTGCGGCAGCACGATCTTGAAGAAGGCTTCCATACGCGTGTAGCCGTCCACCAGGGCCGCTTCCTCGTATTCCTTGGGTATCTCGTCGATGAATCCCTTCATGAGCCAGACCGAAAACGACAGGTTGAACGCGGTGTACAGAATGATCAGCCCGACGTGGGTGTCCACCAGCCCAACGGCACGGTACATCAGGAACATCGGTATCGCCACCACCACCGGCGGCAACATGCGGGTGGAGAGAATGAAAAACAGCCAGTCGTCTTCGCCGGGCATCTTGAAGCGCGAAAAGCCGTAGGCCGTGATCGTGCCCAGGGCCACCGCGAAGAAGGTGCTGCTGACCGCAATGATGATGCTGTTCAGGAACCGTGAAACGTACCCCGACGACTCGATATTGCCCTTGTCGTCCTTGATGAAACGGTCGCCGCCGTCCATCACGCGCTGTTCCCACCAGGGCGCCTTGGCATACGCCTCCTTGTCCATCTCGCCGCGCTGCTGCACACGCGAGGTGAACAGCTTGATGAAGGGCGTGATCTCGGGTTTGAAAATCACCGTTGGCGGTACCGTGGTGGCGTCGGAGCGCGCCTTGAACGCCGTGGCACCGATCCACAACAGCGGAATCATCATCACCACCAGCAGCACCAGCACCAGGGTTATGGCGCCCCGGTTCCACCAAGTCGACGATTTGGATTGAACTATTGCCATCTCAGTTTTTTAACGTTACTGCTTCAGACGGGAGTGCTCGCGTCGCGGCAGGCAAGTAGCGTTGGCGCTTACGGCTGCCGCAAAGACCAACCACCGCTCAGCAAAGCTGCGCTCGGGCGGACTGGGGTGCGCCTCTGCGACGCCGAGGAGCACAGGGCGCATGGCCGTGCGCGCAGCGCACATCGTGATCTGACTCATCGCGGCTGTCCGAGCGTAGAGAGCGAAGCGAACAAAGCGAGTTCCGCGATGCGGACATGCGACCGAGCACCGCAGGGAAGTCGACACGAAGTGCGACCGTCGAAGTGAAGCGCCCCAGCCCGCCCGGGCGCAGCTTTGCCGCGAGCACTATCCCGCGCCAATCGCCTTCCTCCGTTAGTAACGTGCAAGGAACGGTACATTGTTTATCGCGCCTTCAACCGATTGAGATACTTCACGTACACATTGGTGATGGCCAGCACGGCCAGCAGCACGATGTAGGCCAGTGCGCAGGAGCGGCCGGTCTGCCACTCCTGGAACGCCATCTTGTAGAGCTTGATGGCCACCAGCTCGGTCTCGTCCATGCTGGCCATTACAAAGGCGATGTCGAAGGTCTTGAACGCCTCCATGGTGCGAAAGATGATGGCGATCAGCAGCAGAGGCGCCACCAGCGGCAGGGTGATGTGGCGAAACACAAACCAGCGCGAGGCCCGGTCAATCGCGGCCGCCTCGTACAGCGAGGGCGGAATGGCCGACAAACCCGCCAGCGAGAGCAGCATCACGAACGGCGACCACATCCAGATGTCGGTGATGGCAATTGCCATCAGGGCCACATCCGGGTCCGACAGCCAGACCTTGCCCTCCGTCAGAAATATGTAGTTGATGATGCCCCAGGACGGGTTGTAGAGAAGTTGCCAGAACAGGCCCACCACCGCCATACACATCATCATCGGCAGCATCAGCAGCGTGGTCAGCAGGCCCTTGGCGGGGATGGCCCGGTTCAGCAGCAAGGCGGCGCCGAAACCCACGATCACCTGCCCCGCCACCGACATGATCACGTATTTGGCGGTGAGCGTAAAGTTGGCCCAGATGTTTTCATCGGCCAGCAACTCGCGGTAGTTCTGCAGGCCGACGAAGTTGACCGGCTCGTTCACCGAGGCGCGGTAATCGGTGAATGAATACCCGAGCGAATAGAGCAAGGGGAAGATGTTGAAGACGATCAGGAAGATGATCGTCGGGATGATGAACCAGTTGCGGATCGCCAGATCGCTGAGCCCGCGACGTGGTGTGGCCGGACCCGCACCACCCAGTGCTGGTTGTGTCATGGAAACCTGCCTTTAGAAAGAAGGGACGAAGGGCCGAACCGCGCGCCCTTGCGTCCGTTGCAGACGCAGCCTATTTGGTGCGGCCGTATTTCTTGAAGGTGGCGTCCCAGTCCTTGGCCAGACCGTTCTGCGCATCCGCCGCCGTGCCCTTGCCGCCCACCACAAACGCGTGCCAGCGTTTGTTGGCGGCGGTCAGCAGCTCGGCGTATTCGGGTACGGCCCAGAAATCCTTGACCATGAACATGGACTGGTAGAAGGCCTCGTTGTACGGCGTGGCCTTGCGGAACTCGTCGGACTTGAGGATCGCCGCGTTGCAGGTGTAACCACCCAGCTGGGCCCATTTCTTCTGCACGTCCTCCTTGATGAACCACTCCAGGAACTTCATTGAGGCTTCCTTGTTCTTGGAATAGGTCACCACCGAAATGCCCTGCCCGCCCAGCGCCGCAAACTGCTTGCCGCCCGGGCCCTTGGGCATGGCGAAGTAACCCGTCTGCTTGGCAAACTTGTTGGTGGCCGGATTGGCCAGCGCCGGGAAGAATGCGAAGTAGTTCATGCTCATGGCAACCAGCCCTTCGGTCATGGCCTGGTTGGCTTCCTGGAAGAAGGTCTTGCCCCAGTCCGGCGGCGTGTAGCCGTACAGCTTCTTGTAGAAGTTCAGCGCCTCGATCGACTCCTTGGAGTTGACCATGCCCTGCACCTTGTAGGTCGAATAGTCACCCAGATCACCGCCAAAACTGAAGATGGTGTTCATCGCACCCATCACCAGCGCGTCGTAGGAGTTGTCGGTGTAGATGGTCACACCGTAGCGCTTCTCCTTGGGCCGGTGGAAGAATTCGGCGATGTCGCCCAGCTCCTTCCAGGTCTTGGGCACGGCCAGGTCGTATTTGTATTTGGCTTTGAAGGCCGCCATCTCCTTCGGGTCTTCGAACCAGTCTTTGCGGTAGGCAAAACCGTTGGCGTCACCTTCCAGCGGCACAGCCCAGTATTTGCCGCTTTTGCCCGGGTATTCGGCATATCCCGCCACCGTAGCAGGCGCCATCACCTCGGTGAGTTTGTTCTTCTTGAAGAAGTCGCTCAGATCCACGTAGTGGCCCCCGGTGGAGCCGGCGCCTATCCACTGCGAGTCGCCCACCACCATGTCGTAGGCGGAGCCCTTGGCGGTGAATTCCTTGAATGCCTTGTTCTGGAAATCGGGCCAGGGCGTGGTCTCGACCACCACCTTGACGCCGCTGGCTTTTTCGTAGTCCTTGACCAGCTCCTGCAGGTAGTTTGCCGGGTCCCATTGCGCCCACAAGATAGTGAGCTTTTGCTGGGCGTAGCCCAGTTGCGCGACCGTCAGCAGGGCCGCCGCGGCAAGAATCTTGCCTAGTTTCGAGAGGTTTTTCACCATGTCGTGTCTCCTGTCTCCATCGTGTGCGGCGATGCCGCTTGTTACTCGGCTGCGGCTTCGCCGCTTGTTGTTTTGTCGACCCGTATCTGGTCTGACCAGCGCAGTGTAGGAGATTCAAAAACGGCTGTCAACTGGTCAGACCAGATGTTGACGGGGATTTTTTTCGGGCCCATAATCGGCGCCGCATCGACCATGACAACCCGCTGGAGACACGCATGAAAACCATCAAAGGCCCGGCCATCTTCCTGGCCCAGTTCGCGGGCGATACCGCACCCTTCAACACGCTCGATTCGATTGCCAAATGGGCTTCCGGGCTGGGCTACAAGGGCATACAGATGCCGAGTTGGGACGGTCGTCTTTTTGATTTGAAAAAGGCGGCGCAAAGCCAGGCCTATTGCGACGAAGTCAAGGGTACGCTGGCCCAACACGGGCTGGAGATCACGGAGCTGTCTACCCATCTGCAGGGCCAGCTGGTGGCAGTGCACCCGGCCTACGATGCCGGCTTTGACGGCTTCGCGGCACCCGAGGTCCGGGGCGATCCGGTACGCCGGCAAAAATGGGCGGTGGAGCAATTGGGCTTCGCGGCCAAGGCCTCCAGCCGGCTCGGGCTGACCGCCCATGCCACCTTCTCCGGCGCACTCGCCTGGCCCTACATGTATTCCTGGCCGCCGCGGCCGGCCGGGCTGATCGAGGAGGCCTTCGACGAACTGGCCAAACGCTGGCGCCCTATCCTGGATGCTTTCGACAACGAAGGCGTGGACGTGTGTTACGAAATCCACCCGGGCGAGGACCTACACGACGGTGACAGCTACGAGATGTTCCTGGAGCGCGTCGGGGGCCACAAACGCGCCTGCCTGCTGTACGACCCGAGCCACTTCGTGCTGCAGCAGCTCAACTACCTGGACTACATCGACTACTACCACGACCGCATCAAGATCTTCCACGTGAAGGACGCCGAGTTCAACCCCACTGGCAAGCAGGGCGTGTACGGCGGCTTCCAGCCCTGGCTAAAACGTGCCGGGCGTTTCCGCTCGCTGGGGGACGGGCAGGTGGACTTTTCGGCCATCTTCTCCAAGATGGCAGGTTACGACTTCCCGGGCTGGGCCGTGCTGGAATGGGAGTGCTGTATAAAACACCCGGAAGATGGCGCGGCCGAGGGCGCCAAATTTATCGCCCAGCACATCATTCGTGTGGCCGACCGCGCCTTCGACGACTTTGCCGGCGGTGGCGTGAACAGCGCCGCCAACCGAAAGATGCTCGGCATCTGATCCATCGGGGGCTGCGCCCGCAGGGGTGCAGCCCCAAGTCCGTTGCGCAAATCTCGGGAGGCCACATGGCGATTGAAGGGACAAAAACGACCGCTGCGCCGCGGCGCATACGGCTGGGCATGGTGGGTGGCGGGCAAGGCGCTTTCATCGGCGGCGTACACCGCATCGCCGCGCGGCTGGACGACCGCTACGAACTGGTGGCGGGCGCCTTGTCGTCCGACGCGGCACGCGCCGCCGCCAGCGCCGCCGAACTGCATATCGCGCCAGAGCGCGGTTATGCCGACTATGCCGCGATGGCAAAAGCCGAGGCGGCGCGCGCCGATGGCATCGACGTCGTTGCCATCGTCACGCCCAACCACCTGCATGGGCGCATCGCCAGCGCGTTCCTGGACGCCGGCATCCATGTGATTTGCGACAAGCCACTGACAAGCTCGCTCGCCGAGGCGCTGGAACTGGTACAGAAGGTGCGCCAGAGCAAATGCCTGTTCGCCTTGACGCACAACTACAGCGGCTACCCGATGGTGCGGCAGGCGCGCGAAATGGTCGCGGCCGGCGAGCTGGGCGATATTCGTGTGGTGCAGGCCGAATACCCGCAGGACTGGCTTAGCACTGACCTGGAATCGAGCGGGCAGAAACAGGCCTCCTGGCGCGTCGATCCGGCGCAGGCCGGTGCCGGCGGCGCGCTGGGGGACATAGGCACCCATGCCGAACATCTGGCGCGTTTTATCTCGGGCCTGGAATTGGCCGAGGTGAGTGCCGACCTGTCCACCTTTGTGGCCGGCCGGCGCCTGGACGACAACGCCCATATGCTGCTGCGCTACACCAGCGGCGCCCGTGGCATGTTGTGGGCCAGCCAGGTGGCGCCCGGCAACGAGAACAACCTGCGGGTACGCATCTACGGCAGCAAGGCAGGGCTCGAGTTCCGCCAGGAGAATCCGAACCAGCTGTGGTTCACGCCGCTGGGCCAGCCACCACGCCTGATCACACGCGGCGGCAGCGGCAGCGGCGCTTCGGCCGGCCACGCGACGCGTATTCCATCCGGCCACCCGGAGGGTTATCTGGAGGGGTTCGCGCAGATCTACCGCGACCTGGCCGAACAGTTGCACGCGCGCTGGGACAAACGCACGCCCGACCCGTTGGTGTGTACGGTGCCCACGGTGGAAGACGGCGCCCGCGGCATGAAGTTCATCGACGCCGTGGTTCAATCCAGCAAAGCAAACGGCCGCTGGACCGACGCCCGACTGACCCTTTAACTCGCACGCCATGGACCTCGGAATCGATATCGGCACGTCCGAAGTCAAGGTCGTGCTGGTGGACGACACACACGGCATCGTCGGGCAGGCCCACAGCCCGGTGCCGATTTCGCGCCCGCAGGCACTTTGGTCGGAACAGGATCCCCGGGATTGGTGGAGTGCCACTGTTGCCACACTGGCGCAACTGCGCGCGTCTTGCCCCAGGGAATACGCAGCCATACGCAGCCTGGGTTTATCCGGCCACATGCACGGTGCTACCTTGCTCGATGCGCAGGACCGGGTATTGCGCCCCGCCATCCTGTGGAACGACGGGCGCAGCCACCGGCAATGTACCGAGCTTGAACAGCGTGCCCCCCATAGCCGTCAGATTACCGGCAATATTGCGATGCCGGGTTTTACGGCGCCCAAGATCATGTGGGTGGAGGAATACGAGCCGGCCATTTTCCGCCAGCTGGCACGCGTGTTGCTGCCAAAGGACTACGTACGGCTGCTGCTGACCGGCGAAGCCGTGTCCGACATGTCGGACTCCGCCGGCACCTTGTGGCTGGATGTGGCACAACGTGCATGGTCGGACGAGATGCTGGCCGCCACCCACCTGGAGCGCAGCCATATGCCGCGCCTGGTAGAAGGCAGCCAGGCCGGTGGCACTTTGCTGCCGTCCATTGCGGCACAACTGGGCTTGCCGGCCGGCGTGGTGGTGGCAGGTGGTGCCGGTGATAACGCCGCCAGCGCGGCTGGCATCGGTGTCGCCGCACCGGGAACGGCCTTTTTGTCACTCGGGACCTCGGGGGTCTACTTTGTCGCCAATGCCGCGTTTTCGCCCAACCCCCAGCGCGCCGTGCACGCGTTTTGCCACGCGTTCCCGAATACCTGGCACCAGATGACCGTGATGTTGTCCGCCGCCAGCGGCCTGCGCTGGTTGCGCACCCTGACCCATGCCGACAGCGAGGAACAACTGGTGGCCGAGGCCCAGGCCTTGCCTGCGGGTGCCAAGGTGCCGCTGTTTCTGCCGTACTTGTCTGGCGAACGCACGCCGCACAACAACCCGCATGCCAGCGGCGTGTTTTTTGGCCTCACGCACGACCATACCCGCAGCCACCTCGCGCGCGCCGTGCTGGAGGGCGTGGCCTTTGCGTTTCTGGACGGGCAACAGGCCTTGCTGGACGGCGGCGCGCACATCGACAACGTCACGCTGGTCGGAGGCGGCTCGCGCAGCACCGTATGGGCACAGGTGCTGGCCGACACCCTGGGCCGCACGCTGGAGCGGCGCAGCGGCGCCGACGTGGGCGCGGCCCTGGGCGCAGCGCGGCTGGGCCGGCTGGCGCGCGGCAATGAGCCGGTCGCCTCGGTCTGCACCGCGCCACCGGTGACCGACAGCTTTGCGCCCGACAGCCGGCAAACCGGGCTGTTGGCCGAACGGCATCTTCAATTTCAACGCCTCTATGCGGCTCTCAAGGCCGAAATGCAGGCCACTGCCACCTGAAAGGACAATACCCATGCCTACCATCTTCGAGAACATTGCACCCATCCGCTTTCAGGACGGCGCGCCTACCGACGCACTGGCTTTTCACCACTACGACGCCAACCGTGTCGTGCTCGGCAAACGCATGGAGGAGCAATTGCGCTTCGCCATTTGTTACTGGCACAGTTTTGCCTGGAACGGTTTTGACGTGTTCGGGTATGACGGCAGCTTCCAGCGCCCCTGGCACCAGATGGCCGACCCGTGGCAGGCAGCACTCGCCAAGGCCGATGCGGCGTTTGATTTCTTCGCCCGGCTCGGTGCGCCCTACTACTGCTTCCACGACCGCGATGTCGCGCCCGAAGGCAAGACCCCGAAAGAGAGTGTGGAGATTTTCAAACGCATGGTCGATGTGCTGGCGCGCAAGCAGCAGGACACCGGCTTGAAGCTGCTGTGGGGTACCGCCAACCTGTTCAGCCACCGGCGTTTCATCGCCGGCGCGGCCACCAACCCCAACCCCGAGGTGTTTGCCATGGCGGCCTTGCAGGTCAAGGAGGCGATGGAAGCAACGCAAAAGCTGGGCGGCCAGAACTATGTGTTGTGGGGTGGCCGCGAAGGCTACGAGACGCTGCTCAACACCGACATGCGGCAGGAGCTGGCCCAGCTCGGGCGCTTCATGCAGATGGTGGTGGAGCACAAACACAAGATCGGCTTCAAGGGCACGATCCTGATCGAACCCAAACCGCGCGAGCCGACCAAACACCAGTACGACTTCGACGTGGCCACGGTGTTCGGCTTCCTGCAGAAGAACGGCCTGGAGAAGGAAGTCAGGGTCAACATCGAAGCCAACCACGCCACCCTGGCAGGCCACAGCTTCGAGCATGAAATCGCCACGGCGCAGGCACTGGGCATCTTTGGCTCCATCGACATGAACCGGGGCGACATGCAGTGCGGCTGGGACACCGACCAGTTCCCCAACAACCCAGCCGAGATGGCACTGGCCATGTACACCATCATGCAGGGCGGCGGCTTCACCACCGGCGGCCTCAACTTTGATGCCAAGGTGCGCCGCCCGTCCATAGACGCCGAAGACATGTTCCACGGCCATGTGGGCGCCATGGACCTGTGTGCCCGCGCCCTGCTGGCGGCCGAGCAGATGATTACCGACGGCGGCCACGCGAAGTTCATCCGGCAGCGCTACGAAGGCTGGCGCGGTGCCGGCGGCCAGGCCTTGCTCGCCGGCAGCCTGGACTCGGCGGCGGCCCATGCGCTGCAACGCAATATCGACGAGCCCCCAGTGTCGGGACGGCAGGAGTGGCTGGAGAACTGGTTCAACCGGTTTAATGGTTGACGCCCCCCGTCTGTCCGGTCTCACTGCGTGTAGACCAGCCGAGTCGTGGTGCTGCCAGAGGCAGGCGCCTCTTCGGCGCGTCCAAGCCTGCGCAGGCAGGCCTGGAGCCGCGGGCCTCAGCCCCACTGGGGGGCGGCCGTGCGCGGCGGCCCCTGGGCTCTTGTCGGTGCGAGGCCGACCCAGCCATCTGATTCTTGAAAGGAGTGCCCATGCCGCGCTTTGAACGCCAGGCCCTCATGCAGAAGTTCAACACCATGGTTGCCAACCGGGTGCCCATCATCGGTGGCGGCGCGGGCACCGGCATCTCGGCCAAATGCGAAGAGGCGGCCGGTATCGACCTGATCGTGATCTACAACTCGGGCCGTTACCGCATGGCCGGGCGTGCCTCGTCGGCCGGGCTGCTGGCTTATGGCAACGCCAACGACATCGTGGTCGAGATGGCCGGCGAGGTGCTGCCCATCGTCAAACACACACCGGTGATTGCGGGCGTCAACGGCACCGACCCGTTTGTGATCATGCCGGTGTTCCTGAAGAAGCTCAAGGAGCTCGGCTTCTCGGGTGTGCAGAACTTCCCTACCGTGGGCATCATCGACGGCACGTTCCGGCAAAGCCTGGAAGAAACCGGTATCAACTTCGCCACCGAGATCGACATGATCCGCCAGGCGCACGAGTTGGACATGTTGACCACGCCGTATGTGTTCAGCGCCGACGAGGCGGTGGAAATGACCAAGGCCGGTGCCGACTTCATCGTGCCGCACATGGGCGTCACCACGGGCGGCACCATAGGCGCAACCTCGTCCAAGACGCTGGCACAGTCGGTGGCGCTGATAGACGAATGGGCCGAGGCGGCACGCAGGGTGCGCAGGGACGTGGTAGTCATCGCGCACGGCGGCCCCATCTCCATGCCCGACGACGTGGCCTATGTGCTCAAGCACAGCAAACACTGCAACGGCTTCTACGG
This sequence comes from Betaproteobacteria bacterium, assembly GCA_031367285.1. Lineage (GTDB taxonomy): Bacteria > Pseudomonadota > Gammaproteobacteria > Burkholderiales > Burkholderiaceae_C > CAISIP01. Next base: position 10,719 of record JANLPN010000497.1, read on the forward strand.
CGCCAGCAGCATGGAGCGCCTGCCGACCGAGGTGGCGATCAAGTCGCATGTAGAGTTGTACAAACGTGTGACGTTTTAACCCCACCACCGCAAACGCCATGGGCACCGCCACATCCCCGCGCGCCGCCTACGTGGTGGGCAGCTTCGACACCAAGGCACAGGAACTGCTGTATCTGCGTGACTGCATTCAAGCCCAGGGCGTGCGGGTGGTGACGGTGGACGTGTCTACATCGGGCCCACAAGCGCGCGAAGCAGACGTCGGCGCCGCCGAAGTTGCACGGCATGGCGCCACAGGCGTGTTTACCGGTGAACGCGGCAGCGCGGTCGCCGCTATGGCGCAAGCCCTGACGGCTTTCTTGGGTACCCGGGACGACCTGGGCGGCATCATCGGCGCCGGCGGTTCCGGTGCGGCGGCATTGGTTGGCCCGGCCATGCGCAGCCTGGCGGTGGGTGTGCCCAAGTTGCTGGTGTGCACCCTGGCTTCGGGTGACGTGCGGCCTTATGTGGGCAGCTCCGATATCGCGATGTTGTACCCGGTGGTAGACGTGTCCGGCCTGAACCGTATCTCACGCCAGGTGCTCGGCAATGCGGCGCACGCCATGGCCGGTATGGTGCAGGCTTGGCAAGCCCCTGCACCGGACGCCCTGCCGGCGCTGGGCCTGTCGATGTTCGGCGTAACGACTGCCTGCGTGCAGGGAGTGACACAGGCGCTGCAATCCGAATTCGAATGCCTGGTGTTCCACGCCACCGGCGCAGGTGGCCAGAGCCTCGAAAAACTCGCGCAGGACGGCCACCTGGCTGCCATGGTGGACCTCACCACCACCGAAATCGCCGATCTGTTGTGCGGCGGTGTACTGAGTGCAGGCGATGACCGTCTTGGCGCACCGATACGTCGCGCCCTGCCCTACGTCGGCTCCTGCGGTGCGCTCGACATGGTCAACTTCTGGGCCCGCGATACCGTGCCTGCGACGTTCAACCAGCGCCTGTTCCATATCCACAATGCCAATGTGACGCTGATGCGCACGTCGCCCGAGGACAACGCGCGCATCGGCCAGTGGATAGCCGAGCGCCTGAACCGCATGCAGGGGCCGGTACGTTTCCTGATTCCCGAAGGCGGCGTGTCGGCGCTGGACGCCCCCGGCCAGCCGTTCTGGTGGCCCGAGGCCGACCAAGCGCTGTTCAATGCCATCCATAAGCACACACTGCAGACAGCACGACGCCAGCTCGTGTGTGTGCCGGCGCATATCAACGACCCGCTGTTTGTCGAGCAGGTGGTCAAGACGGTGCGCAGTCTGGTCTGACAGCCCCTGGTAAGCGGCTCTGGCTGAAAGCCGTGGGCAATATCGTGAGGCCAACTCCGGGCTTGGTGGGCAGGGCCGTAGGCAATGTGAAGTCAGCGCGGAGACTTGGCGGGCAGGGCCGTGAGCAGGCAGTGCCTGGTCGCTGGATCATCTCGCGGGCGTCTGCTTCTGCCGTGCCAATGCGGCTGCGTCAACGCGGTGGTTGGCGCGCAATGTCTGTAGCAACCGCGAACAGACCCTGCGCCCATTCACCACCAGATCACGACCTTAACGGGTGCTACTGCGTGCGTTGCAGGAATAGCCCTTGGTCCCCACCTCGGCACGCTCTCTCGCAAGTCGGGCGTGACGGGTGGCTGCGCCGGTTCGCCGGAATTATTCGCGCCTGCCACATACGCCACGCGTCCAAACCACGGTGGTCACGCCAACCCTCCACGCGCGCTACAAACACCATCTGCGCGATTGGAGGCGAGACGGCGCGGACACCCGGCGCGCTGGCCCACCAAATCTCCGAAACCTCACTCCTGTTGCACCGACCGACCCAGCCTCCCTCTTCTGAGGCCGGGGTCAACGTCAACCTCGATCCAGCCAGTCTCGCCGGGCCAGCGACGGAAACGCCTTGATCCACAGCGCCGCCA
>JANLPN010000498.1:0-1601 GCA_031367285.1 Betaproteobacteria bacterium
GCCGCGTTGGATCATGCGTGCGACTCTAACCGAAGTGCGCCAGGCCGCAAGCGCACATTCCGCGGCCCGCGCCAATGTGGACAATAGCGGCATGGTTTACCTTCCTCCCCCTGTTGCAAACGCACGTTTCACCGATCCGGCCGCCGCGCTGGCGCAGGCACGCAAAATTTACGACCGTGGTCTTGCGCATCTGCGCAAAGCCATGCAGCGTTACGTGGCCGGCGAGAGTTTGCCCGGCCATGCCCGCGCCTGTTACCCGTTTGTGCGCGTGCAGACCGATACCGTGGCGCGCACCAACAGCGGCGACAGTGCGCGCCTGAGTTATGGTTTCGTGGCCGGGCCGGGGCGCTTCGAGACCACCCTCACGCGGCCCGACCTGTACGGTGACTACTACCTGGAGCAATTCACCCTGTTGCTGCAAAACCACCAGGTGGAGCTGGAGGTGGGTACCAGCACGCAGCCGATACCGGTGCATTTTTCGTTTGCCGAAAACGACCATATCGAAGGCAGCCTGAGTGCGGAGCGGCGCCAGCTGATGCGCGATGTATTCGACCTGCCCGACCTGACCGCGATGGACGACGGTATTGCCAATGGTACTTTCGAGCCACGCGCCGGCGAGCCGCAGCCGCTGTCGCTTTTTACGGCGCCGCGGGTCGACTACTCATTGCACCGGCTGCGCCACTACACCGGTACCGCACCCGAGTATTTCCAGAACTTCGTGTTGTTCACCAACTACCAGTTCTACATCGACGAATTCGTGCGTCTTGGCCGCGCCGCCATGCAGGACCCCAAGAGCGACTACATCGCTTTTGTCGAGCCCGGCAATATGGTCACGCGGCGCGTGGGCCTGGGTCAGCAGCCGGGGGACGAGTTTGGCGCCGAGCCGCTGCGCCTGCCGCAGATGCCCGGTTACCACCTGTTGCGCGCGGACCGCAGCGGCATCACCATGGTCAATATCGGCGTCGGACCGGCCAACGCCAAAAATATCACCGACCATATTGCCGTGTTGCGCCCGCATGCCTGGATCATGCTGGGCCACTGTGCCGGCTTGCGCAACACGCAGAACCTGGGCGACTACGTGCTGGCGCATGGTTATGTGCGCGAGGACCACGTGCTGGACGAGGAGCTTCCGCTGTGGGTGCCGATTCCCGCGCTGGCCGAAATCCAGGTGGCGCTGGAGCAGGCGGTGGCCGACGTGACACAGATGAACGGCCCTGAACTCAAACGCATCATGCGCACCGGCACCGTGGCCAGCACCGACAACCGCAACTGGGAGCTGCTGCCCGACAACGGGCCGCAGCGGCGCTTCAGCCAGAGCCGCGCGGTGGCGCTGGACATGGAAAGCGCCACCATCGCCGCCAACGGTTTTCGCTTCCGCGTGCCTTACGGAACCCTGCTGTGCGTGAGCGACAAGCCGCTGCACGGCGAGATCAAGCTGCCCGGCATGGCCGACCATTTCTACCGCGAGCGGGTAGACCAGCACCTGCGTATCGGCATCCGGGCCATCGAGCTGTTGCGCGAACTCGGCGTGGACCAGTTGCACAGCCGCAAACTGCGCAGTTTTGCCGAGGTGGCGTTTCAGTGACACTGGCGCGGTCCGG
>JANLPN010000064.1:0-5550 GCA_031367285.1 Betaproteobacteria bacterium
ACGACATCCGGGTAGCCCGGCTGTCGCATGGCCAGAACACACCCAATGACCCCCAGGCTGAACCCCTGCTGGTTGATTTTATAGTCCACGGCATCCGGGGTGTCGTGGCGCCCAAACCCGCCCCCCGAACGGCAAAAAGGAGACTCCTATGACCATCACAACCCGCATCCACCGCCGCAGCTTGCTGGCAGGCAGTGCCGCGCTGCTGGCGGCAGCGGCCATACCCGTGCGGGCGCAAACCGGCACCAAGATCGTGTTCGGCTTTACCGCCGTTGCCGACTTCGCCACCGTGTTCATCGCCAAGGAGGAGGGCTACTTCAGCAAGCGCAATCTGGACGTGGAGCCCAAGTTCATTCCCCTGAACCCGTCCATTCCGGCCGCTATCCAGTCTGACTCGCTGCAGATGGGCGGGCCCACCCCCTCGGTGTATCTGCAGGCCGTGGACGGCGGGCTGGACCATGTGGTAGTGAGTGGCGGCGGCCTGACGGCCAAGAACATTACGGGGGTGGGTTTTGTGGCGCGCGCCGGCTCGGGCATAAAGACCGCGCAAGACTGCGTCGGCAAAAAGATTGGCGTACCCGGCCTGGGGGCTTACCTGCATGTGACTTTTCGCGCCTGGCTCAAGGCCAACGGCGTGGACTACAGCAAGGTCAACTTCATCGAGGCCTCGTTTCCGCAGCATGGCGACCTGCTGCGCGGCGGCTCACTCGATGGCGTAGTCACCGGCGACCCCTTCATGGCGCGTATCCTGTCCAGCGGCGCGGGTTATGTCGCGGCCTATTACGTTACCTTCCTGCCCGAAGGCAACCCCAACATCCTGTACACCGCAAGGCGCGACTGGGCGCAAAAAAACGCCGCTGCCGTCAAGGCTTTCCGCGAGTCCATCGTCGAAGCGGCGGCCTTCCTGGTGAACCCGAAAAACAGCGCCAAGGTGCGCGAGCACATGGGCAAATACATCAAGCTGCCGCCCGAAGTGCTGGCCGTCATCCAGATCAGCCCGCCCGCGGCCATCATCACCGAGAAGCAGCTCACTTATTGGGTCGACATGATGCGAGACCAGGGCATGCTCAAAGCCCCGATGAACGTATCCCAGCTGATCGTCAAGTAGGGCTGTTGGATGAGCCTTTTGCGCTTTGACGGGGTTGCCATCCACCTGGGTGGCCGGGAAATTCTTTCGCCCACCAGTTTTGAGGTGGGCAAGGGCGAGTTCGTCTGCGTCATTGGCCCCTCCGGGTGCGGCAAGACCACGCTGCTGCGCGCCGCGGCGGGTTTCATGGTGCCCAGCGCGGGCGCGGTGCTTCGCGGCGGCAACCCCGTCACCGGCCCATCGCGCGAAGTGGCCTTTGTGTTTCAGGACTATGGCCGCGCGCTGTTGCCCTGGCGTACGGTGGAGGGCAATATCAGCCTGGCGCTGGAGGCGGCGGCCGTGCCTGCCGGTGAGCGGCCGGGGCGCATCGCCAAGGTGCTCGATACGGTCGGCCTGGGCGCACATGCGCAGAAGTTCCCGGTGCAGCTGTCAGGCGGCATGCAGCAGCGCGTGCAGATCGCGCGCTGCCTGGCGCAGGAGCCCGAGCTGATGATGATGGACGAACCCTTTGGCGCGCTGGACGCCATGACACGCGAGAACTTGCAGGACGAGGTTTCACGTCTGGTGCGCGACAGCGGCCTCACCGTGTTGTTTGTCACGCACGACCTGGAAGAGGCCATCTATCTGGGTGACCGCGTGATTGCGCTGCGCACCAACCCGACGGCCGCCAACCCGAGCCTGGCGGCCATGATCAACGTGCCCATCACACGCCCGCGTGAACAACTCGCCACCAAGGAACACCCGGACTTTTTGCGCCTGCGCCGCGAGCTCTACCAGTTTCTGGGGCACTGAATGAAAGACGCCCCCCGGCTGTCCGGTCTCACTGCGTGTAGACCGTCCGAACCCCCCACTGGGGGGCGGGCCGGCCGCTTCGGAGCGGCCGTGCGCGGCGGCCGCTCACGCGTGCAGGCCGTGTTGCGCGCGGGCGCCTTTCCCGGCGTGCTGCTTGGTGCGCTGGAGTGGTACACGCGCACCGTGGGCGCCAACAGTGATGCGCTGGCACCACCGAGCGCAGCGGCGCTCGCCCTGGGCCGCGCCATGCTGGACGGCAGCTTGTGGCAGGCCACCGCGTTCACGCTGGGCTCGGCCGCCCTGGGGCTGCTGGTCGGCGGCGTGTTCGGGGTGCTGCTGGGCATTGTGTTCGGGCTCTCGGAGCGGGCAGCCGGCATGGGTTTTCTGTCGGTGGAGTTGCTGCGCCCGGTGCCCTCGGTGGCCCTGATTCCGCTGGTCATGCTGGTATTTGGATTTGGCTTGCGCATGGAGCTCAGCGTGGTGGCGTTTGCCACCTTCTGGCCGATGCTGGTGTTGTCGCAGGCCGCGGCGCGCCAGGTCGAGCCGCAGCTGCTGGAGGTGGCCACGGCTCTGGGTCTGCGGCCGGCGGACCGCATTGTCAAGATCGTTGTTCCTGCCATGGTTCCCCGCCTGTTCGTGGCTTTGCGCCTGGGCGTGGCGATTGCGCTGGTGGTGTCGGTCACGGTCGAGATCGCCGCCAACCCGAATGGCATGGGCTACGCCATGATGATCGCCCAGCAAAGCCTCGATCCGGCCCTGATGCTGGCCTGGCTGTTCTGGATCAGTGTGATGGGTTATGCCATCAATGCCGGTGCGTCCCGGCTGCAAGTCCATGTGGCGCGGCGCATGGGAGCGTTGCAATGAGCCGCCGGGCCGTTCCCAAGGCGATAGCACCGCAGCGCATTGCGCGGAGGTGTTCCGAATGAGCCGCCGGGTGGTGGAGTCCGCCGCGGTATTGTTCGCGCTGCTGGGCCTGTGGTGGCTGGCCAGCCATGGCCAATGGATCAGCAAGGTGTTTCTGCCGACGCCCGAGGCCACCTGGGCCAGCCTGGCGCAAGGGCTTAATTTTGGCGGCGAAACCGGTGGTGAGTTGGGCGCTTTTACCGCCGATACCGTCAAGCGCATGGCCCTGGGCTGGTTGCTGGCCTCGGTAGCCGGCATAGGGCTGGGTGCGTTGGTCGGCATCTCGGCCACGGCGCGCGCCTGGCTGCTGCCGTTTCTGGAGTTTGTGCGCCCGCTTCCGGCCTCCGCCGTCATGCCGCTGGCGATTTCCATTTTTGGCCTGAGCCCTGGCATGGTGTTGTCCGTGGTGGCGTTTGGCGCCATGTGGCCGGTGCTGCTGGCCACCATCTACGGCTTTGCCAGTGTGGAGGCGCGCCTGCGTGAAGTGGCGGCCGCGCTGCAGATGTCCAACAGCGCCTTTATCTGGAAGCTCGGCCTGCCCAGCGCCATGCCGGACATTCTGGCCGGCATGCGCCTGTCGCTGACGGTGTCATTGATCGTGGCGGTGGTGGGCGAAATGATCGCTTCGCAATCCGGCCTCGGCCAGGCTATCCTGATGGCTGCGCGCAGCTTTCGGTCGAGCGAGTTGTTCGCCGGCATTGTGCTGCTGGGGGCCATCGGATTTGCCAGCAACGCCTTGCTTGCCGTGGCGGAGCGCCGCCTGCTTAAATGGCAACACCCCTGAATTTTTTTGGAGAACACCATGCCGCGTAAATTTGTTGATTTGTCGATCTTCCTGGAAAACGACGTGCTGAGCGACCCGCCGGCCTTCGCGCCCAAGATCCAGTACTTCACGCACGACAACACCTTCGAGCAGATCGAGCCCTTCTTCCCGGGCCTGAAGAGGGAAGATCTGCCCGACGGCGAAGGCTGGGCGGTGGAACTCATCAACCTCTCCACCCACAACGGCACCCATCTGGACGCGCCCTACCACTTCCACTCCACCATGGACAAGGCGCTGGGCGAGAAAAAGCCCGCCATTGCCATCCATGACGTGCCGCTGGAATGGTGTTTCCAACCCGGCGTGAAGCTGGATTTTCGTGACCGGGCCGACGGCTACGTGGTGTCCGCCGCCGACGTGGAGGCCGAACTCGGACGCATCCAGCACACGCTCAAGCCGCTGGAGATTGTGGTGGTCAATACGCGCGCCGGTTCGCGTTACGGCAGCAGCGACTACGTGTCGTCTGGCGCCGGCATGGGTTACGAGGCCACCATGTATTTGCTGGAGCGCGGCGTGCGCCTTACCGGCACCGATGCCTGGAGCTGGGATGCGCCGTTTGTCCACACCGCCAAAAAATACGGCGAGACCAGGGACGCTTCGCTGATCTGGGAAGGCCACAAGGCCGGGCGCGATATCGGCTACTGCCACATAGAGAAGTTGCACAACCTGGAGGTGTTGCCACCCGATGGTTTCTTCATCTCCTGTTTCCCGCACAAGATTCGCGGTGCCTCGGCTGGCTGGACACGGGCCGTGGCGATTTTTGACGATGCGCTGATGGCCTCTGTTTGAAGCCCCCCGCCATGACCACACTCAACCACACCCACGACCCGGCTGCGCGCAGCTGGCTTGACTCGGCCAATGGCCACGCGGACTTCCCGCTGCAAAACCTGCCGCTTGCCATTTTTCGCCGCAAAAACAGCGCGCAGGCTTTTCGCGGCGGCGCGGCCATCGGTGACCAGGTGCTCGATCTGGGCGCACTCTGCGCCACCCACGCGCTGCAGGGCGCCGCGCTCCATGCCTGCAAGGCCTGTGACCAGGACGCCTTGAACGACTTCATGGCGCTGGGCCCCGCTGCCTGGCAGACACTGCGCCACGCCCTGTTCGCACTGCTGGAAGCCGGGGCCAGTACCGCGCAGCAGCAGACGGTGCGCATCTGCCTGGTGCCGCAAACGGAGGTGGAATACAGCCTGCCTGCGCGCATCGGCGACTACACCGATTTCTACACCTCCATCCACCACGCACGCAACGTGGGGCGCATCGCGCGGCCGGATGACCCGCTGACCGCCAACTTCCAGTGGATACCGACGGCCTACCATGGCCGTGCCTCCAGCGTGGTGGTCAGCGGCACGCCGTTTCACCGGCCCATGGGGCAAAGCATGGCACCGGGCGCCAAAGCGCCGGTGTACGGCCCCTGCGCGCGGCTCGATTACGAGCTGGAGCTGGGCTTTTTTATCGGCCCCGGCAACGCCCAGGGTACCACCATCCCTCTGGCGCAAGCCGGGCAGCACATCTTCGGCATGTGCCTGCTCAACGACTGGTCGGCACGCGATATCCAGTTCTGGGAGATGGCACCGCTGGGGCCGTTTCTGGGCAAGAATTTCTGCACCAGTATTTCACCCTGGGTGGTCAGCATGGAGGCCTTGGCACCGTTCCGTTTACCGTTCACACGCCCGGCCGACGAACCGCAACCGCTGGCGTATCTGGACGAGGCCGGCAACCGCGCCCAGGGGGTGCTCGATATCCGGCTCGACGTGGTGATAGAAACCGCACAAGCCCGCGCGCAAGGCCAGGCCGGTACACGGGTGTCGCATACCAGTTTCCGCCACCAGTACTGGACCGTCGCGCAGATGGTGGCGCAACACACCATGGGTGGCTGCAACCTGCAAAGCGGCGACCTGCTGGGTACCGGCACCATCTCCGGCCCTACGGCGCAGGAGGCCGGCGCCAT
>JANLPN010000065.1:0-2034 GCA_031367285.1 Betaproteobacteria bacterium
CAAACCTTCTGGGTCACCCTGGTGGGTTTTGGCCTGTCCATCGTGGTAGGGGTGTTGCTTGGTTTTCTGGTCGGCTCCACACGTATTGCCTACGCCGCCGTATTCCCGCTGCTGGTGGCCTTTAACGCCGTGCCCAAGGCGGCCATCGTGCCTATCCTGGTGGTGTGGTTCGGTATCGGCATAGGCCCCGGCATCCTCACCGCCTTCCTGATCTCGTTTTTCCCCATCACGGTCAATATGGCCACCGGCCTGGCCACGCTGGAGCCCGAGCTGGAAGACGTGTTGCGGGTGCTGGGCGCCAAACGCAGCGACGTGTTGCTCAAGGTCGGCCTGCCGCGTTCCTTGCCGTATTTTTATGCCTCGCTCAAGGTATCGATCACCCTCGCTTTTGTCGGCACCGTGCTGGCCGAGATGACGGCCGGCGACTCAGGCATCGGTTACCTGATGCAAAGCGCCGGCTCGCAGCAACGGCTGGCGCTGGCCTTTGCGGGACTGGTGGTGATAGGGGCGATGGCGATGGCGATGTACGAGTTGTTCAGCTATATCGAGAAACACACCACGGCCTGGGCGCACCGCGGCTCCCAGAACGAATGACCGCTGCCCGAGTCTGGTAGAAACGCTGGCATGGCATGGCACGCATCGCTCCAGCTCGACTACACGCTCCAGGCCGGCCGCACGGTGGCGCGCCATGTGCACAGCGGCCCGCTGCGCATCTTGCAAAGCCTCTACCCGGAGGGTGATGCGGTCTGCCACAACGTGCTGGTGCACCCGCCCGGTGGATTGGTCGGTGGCGACACGCTGGATATCGCGGTCAGCGCCGCCCCCGGCTCGCACGCGCTGCTGACCACCCCGGGCGCGACGCGTTTCTACAAGTCGCTCGGCGAACCGGCACTGCAGCACACGCGCATTCGGCTGGAGGCGGATACCAGGCTGGAGTGGCTGCCGCTGGAGGCGATCTGCTACACCGGCTGTCTGGCCGAGAACCGGTTGCAACTTGAGCTGGCGCCGGGTGCCGAACTGCTGGGCTGGGACCTTACCGCCTTGGGTTTGCCCAACGCACACCAGCCCTTTGATCGCGGCAGCTTTTGCCAGCATATCGAGATACCCGGTGTCTGGCTGGAACGCGGGCGCATCGATGCAAACGATGGGCGCCTGCTGAACAGCCCACTCGGCCTGGCGGGCAACAAATGTCTGGCGTCGATTTTCTTTTGCACCGGCAGCATGCTGGAGCGCAGGCGCCGGCAACTGGCGCTGGACTGCGCCCGGGATGTCCTGCAAGGCCACGCCTTATGCAACACCGCCGGTGCCACCAGCCCCAACGACCACGTGATCGTGGTGCGTGTGTTGGCGCCGCTGGTGGAGCCCGCAATGGATTTGCTGCGCCAGGTATGGGCAGCGTGGCGCCAGGCGTTATGGCAGGTCAAGCCGCAGTTGCCGAGGAGCTGGGCGACGTAGCGGCCAGTTCTTTCCAGCCTCCACCGGTTCGCGACGGCTGCCTGGTAGCACCGCGTCGCGTGACAGACAGAGGCCTGGCGCGGCGGCTTTGCGGGGACATCCGAAACAGGAGAGTTGGTGGGCCGGCGCGCCGGGTGTCCGCGCCGTCTCGCTTCCAATCGCGCAGATGATGTTTGTATCGCGCCGGCAGGGTGGACGTGACCACCGTTGTCTGGACGCGTGCCGTTTGTAGCAGGCGCGAATAATTCCAGCGAACCGACGCAGCCACCCGTCACGCTCGACGTGCGAGAAGGTGTGCGGAGGTGACGGATACCAGCTACCGGTTCAGATACCGACCAGGCACTGTCTGCTCGCCGCTCTACCCAGCAAGCTGGCACACTGAGTTCCCCTTAACAACGCAAGCAATACAATTCTGAACAGTAGCACTCTTCAACGGAAAAGCCGACGTGAACCCTGCGATGACTCTCAAACACCATGCCACCGTGCCAAAGAAGATTCGGGCCTTTCTCGGTATCGGGCCAGGTAAGCGCGTCAAGCTCGAACCGATGGCCGCTGGCCGGTTCGCCATTGCCCCTGTTG
>JANLPN010000539.1:0-5287 GCA_031367285.1 Betaproteobacteria bacterium
GGACGGCCCCGAGCTTCTCAAGAGAACCACCGGACAGTTCCGCTGCGGAAAGATTCGCCAGCGCTTCCTGTTCATACCCGGTGACGACCACGACCCAGTCCGCATACTGGTCGGCCGAGCCGCGTATTTTTTGCTCGGTAGTGGCCGCTATCGCAGGCGTCTCGTGCTTCAACAAATGTGCACCCGTCAGCCCCGGCCGGCTGACCAGCGGTGCCATACGTGCCGTCAAGGCGGCCCGCAAAACATCGTCACGCCCCGGTGCCGGGGACACAGCCTCACGGTAAGAGCCATTCTCGCCACGCCGCCGCCATGGGACGCCAGGACGCGGCATTGGCTGCGCACCATGTTCCGGTGCTCGGGCATCATCCTGGCAGACCGACGGGGTCGGCGCATTCAGCCGCGCCAGGTAGTGCTTTGAGGAGAGTGTTTCGTAGGCTTCCAGCGCCGCACCGGCTCACATTCCTTTACAAGACGGCATCTCGCCGAAGCACGGACGGGACTTCGTCCTACACACATTAGCTGCATCGCTGCCGAGAATAGGGCCATGCACTCATCCACCCCATACACCCCCGGCGCGGCGGCACCACTCAACGTGGAAACGTGGGCAGCGGCCCGGGCACTCGGCAAGAAGGGTCCGGTCGAGGTGTGGCTGGCACCCAAGGCCGCCGCCGCCCATGCCCACGTGGCCTTGGTGCACACGGCTCTGATGCTGGAGATCTCCGCGGTGCTCGCCAAGCAGGCACCGGTAGCGCCGGTCACCAAACGCGCTGAAGCCCTGGTATCCACCGACCTGGACCGGCTGCTGCGGCGTGCCCTCGCCATGGTGCGGTCGCTGCCGCGCCGCGCACGGGCTCTGGCGCCCGTACCCGGCCCTGCCCCAGGCTGTTCCTTCATCTGATCCGCATGTCGGGCGCGCAACTGCCCAAGAACAGCCTCCCCCGCGGCCAGCGTCTGGTTTGCCCAGCCCGGATTCAGCGCCTGCCTGAATACGCCGAGGATGTCATGCGAATCCTTGGGCCGGCTTTCAATGGGCTTTCCTTCCAGCACGAAGGCACGGGCCTCCTCGATATCGAACTCGGTTCCTTCAATGAAATTGCAGAAATACGACTCAAGGAACGCGAAATTCTGGCGGCGGTCGTCAACAAGTGTGGTGACCGGGTGCCCAGGATGCTGCCCAGCATGCCGTCGAGGATGGTGAACTGGCGCTCCTGCCCAGAACCGGTGCCAGTTCGCGCGCTTGCTCACGTAGTGCCAGCAAATGCGGCTCTGCACAAGAGGCGCACATGGACAGCAGTCTCTCTTCCACGGCATCTCTACCCACCGCCTTGCAGATGGCTCCGCGACTGATCGTGAGATTCTCCAGCACCAGGCGCGGGTAGGACGGGAAGTACAGCTCTCTTCCCGCAGTCGGCGGGTCACCAGCGGCCCGGCCAGAACCCGGTTGTGTTCACGGGCAATCGGGCTCGGCCACTCCTCGGCGGGGCGCGTACTGGCCAGGCCGGTATGAATGCGCTGCGCTTGCCCGACGCCGATGCGGCGCCGTTGGCCCTGGCAACTTCACGGGCCTGCTAAATCAAGGTTTCATCTGCGGAGAGGGTGATGTTCTTGGTCATGGCTGGCTCCCGCGTCAAGATCACACGAAGTTACACGGCCATTGTGCCCGTGTGCCACTTCACTTCCGGCTTCCTGTTCTGTCAGCGGCCCGCTGTCAGCGGCCCGCTTGACAAGTGTTTCCCGAAGTTGATAATACGCATTAGTCATACGTATAATCAAATGGAAATCGTGAACATGCTGGGAACCCGGCGCCTGACACAACACGACATTGCCAAGCTGGCTGGCGTCAGCCAGGCCACGGTGTCGCTGGTGCTCAACGGCTCGGAAACCGGAGTGCGTATTCCGCTGGAGACACGCGCGCGGGTGCAGCAGGTGATCCGCGACACTGGTTATGTGGCCGACCCGATCGCGCGCCGCATGGCCAAGGGATGCAACCGGATCCTGGGTGTGTTTACGTATGAGCCGGCGTTTCCGGTCGCGCATGCCGACTTCTTCACACCCTTCCTGTTTGGCATCGAAGAGGAAGCGCAGGCCCGCAGCTACGACCTGTTGCTGCTGACCGGCAATGGCGTCGCCGGGCAACGCAAGCTGTTTGCCGATGGCAACCGCCTGCGCATCGCGGACGGCTGCATCGTGCTGGGCAAAGCGTTTGATCGCGCCGAGCTGGAGCAACTGGTGCAAGGCGATTTCCCGTTTGTGGCGATAGGCCGGCGCGATGACGCGGGCGGCCCGGTGCCTTACGTGGGCGGCGACTATATCAACGCCACGGCAAAGATGGTGGATCAGGCGCGCGCGCTGGGCCACCGGCGGCTGGCCTATGTGGGGCCCTCGGGGCCGGTAGAGTCCCTGGTGGACCGCTGGAAGGGTTTTACCGGCGCACTGGGCAAGGATCTGCAATTGGCCCTGCATATAACCGCGCCGGTGGAATCTCCGGGCGTCTTGCTGGATGCTGTGCTGGCACGCGCCGCCACGGCGGTGTTTTTCTTCGAGCTCGCGGAGGCCGTGCAGTTCGAGAGCGAGGCGAACGCGCGGGGCCTGCGTTTTCCGGATGACATCTCCGTAGTGGTGCTCGGGTCGCACCTGCCGGCCGGGCATAGCCGCACGCGCTTCGCTTCGTACGATATTCCCCGCGCCGAGATGGGCCGCCAGGCCACCGCCATGCTGGTGCGGCGGGTGGAAGGGGCGCAAGAGGTGCAGCAAATTCTTCTGCCTTGCGAACCCATACAAGGCGAAACGCTTGGAACCGCAAAAGTTGCAGCGCAGATAAAGAACACACGCCCTGCCCCGCAGCCGCCCGCCAAAACCAAGGGGGCGAAAGCAAGCCCAAGCACTGCAAGCAAACGGACACCGCGAAAGAAAGCATGAAAGAGTTGAAGACAGACGTGTTGGTAGTCGGCGGCGGGCTGGGCGGCGTCGCAGCCGCATTGGGTGCGCTGCGCGGCGGGCGCACGGTGGTGATGAGCGAAGAGTTCGACTGGATAGGCGGCCAGCTCACCAGCCAGGCCGTGCCGCCGGACGAACACAGCTGGGTGGAGCGTTTCGGCGTTACACGCTCGTACCGCGCGCTGCGCAACGGCATCCGCCAGTTCTACCGCGACCACTACCCGCTGACCGAAGGCGCACGTGCCTGGGGCGACCTGAACCCGGGCGGCGGCTGGGTCAGCCGCATCTGCGCTGAACCGCGTGTAGGCCTGGCGGTGCTGGAGGCGATGCTGTTGCCATGGCGCGCAGGCGGCCAGTTGACGGTGCTGCAGCCTTATCGCCCGGTGTCCGCCGATACACAGGGCGACATGGTGCGCGCCGTCACGCTGCGCCATCGCGACACATCGGAAGAAGTAGCGGTATCCGCCACCTACGTGATAGACGCCACCGAACTCGGCGACCTGCTGCCACTCACCGGCACCGAATACACCATAGGCTTCGAGGCGCAATCCGACACCGGCGAACCCAGCGCGCCCGATAAAGCCCAGCCCGGCAACGTACAGGCGCTGTCGATCTGTTTCGCCATGGACCATGTGGATGGCGACCAGACAATCGCCAAGCCGCACAACTACGACTTCTGGCGTACCTACCAGCCGCATTTCTGGGGCGGGCCGATGCTCGGCTTCAAGGCGCCGCACCCGCGCACGCTCGAGATCGTGGAGCGCTCGTTTACGCCCAACCCCGACGACGACCCCTTGCTGGTGGACGCCGACCAGCGCAAGGGCGGTGGCGACATGAACCTGTGGACCTTCCGGCGTATTGCCGCGCGGCGCAACTTTGTGCCTGGCGCCTACCGCTCGGACATCTGCTTCGCCAACTGGCCCATGATCGATTACCTGGAGGGCTCCATCCTCGATGTGTCCGAGGCCGAACGCGCGCGCCACCTGAAAGCCGCCGCCGACCTGGCCTATTCGGTCTTTTACTGGCTGCAAACCGAAGCGCCGCGCGAAGACGGCGGGCAGGGTTTCCGCGGCCTGCGCCTGCGCGGCGATATCACCGGCACCACACACGGCCTGGCCATGGCGCCCTACATCCGCGAAGGCCGGCGCATCCAGCCGGTAACGCGTGTGCTGGAGCAGGACCTGTCGTTCACTGTGCGCGGTGATCGCGGCGCCGTGTTTTACCGCGACAGCGTGGGTGTGGGCATGTACCGCATCGACCTGCACCCGTCCACCAGCGGCGACAACTACATCGACGTGCCGTCCTGCCCATTCGAGATTCCGCTGGGCGCGCTGCTGCCAAAACGCATGCGCAACCTGTTGGCCGGCGGCAAGAACATGGGCACCACCCACATCACCAACGGCTGTTACCGCCTGCACCCGGTGGAGTGGAACGTGGGCGAAGTGGCTGGCATGCTGGCTGCGTTTTGCCTGAACGGCAGCGCCGCGCCGCACCAGGTGCAGGCGGACGACAAACAGCTCGCCACCTTTCAGGCCCTGCTGGAACGCGCAGGCGTGGAAATCCGCTGGCCCGACATACGCGCTTACTGAGCGCAGCAACGGCTACCGAGCACGCCCATCTCGCCGCAGTTTATCGACCGCTCCCACCGCTTACCGACCAACCCACCGCAACGAAGACAGAAGGAGACCCTATGGAACACTCACTCGCACCCCGCCAAACCGGCTCGCGCAGGCCGTCCGGCAAAAACCGTCCAACGCGCGTCCGTGCCCTGCTTGGCGGCATCGCCCTGGCGCTTGGTCTGGCAGCCCAAGTACCTGCGCAGGCCCAGACCAAGCTGCGCATGACCATCTGGAGCGCCAATGAGGCGCACCTGAAGCTGTTCAACGGCATTGCCGACGACTACAAGAAGATCAAGCCCGACGTCAGCGTGACCTTCGAGCCCCTGCCCTTCCCCACCTACACCACCGCGCTGACCACGCAGATCGCAGGCGGCAACGCGCCCGACATGGCCTGGATTTTCGAGACCACGGCGCAGGACTTCGTCAACTCCGGCGCGCTGTTCCCACTGGGCCGCACGCTGACCGCCGCGCCCGGCTACAACCTGGGCGAAGTCAGCGCCACCGCCACCGAACGCTGGACCAAGGACGGCACGCTGTACGCCTACCCGTTCTCCACTTCGCCGTTCGCGATGTTCGTCAACAACGACCAGATCAAGATTCTGAGAAGCTGCATCAGCCACCCAGAAGCAATAATCTTCGTAGAACGACACTTCATCCATCCGACCAAAATGTTCCGCCTTGGGCAGAATCTCCAATTCAAGAAAGGGACTCGATACAAACGTGCGCTGATT
>JANLPN010000557.1:0-15179 GCA_031367285.1 Betaproteobacteria bacterium
CTCGAAGGCCAGCTCGAGGCGCTCGGCAATGTTGTCCATCTTGGGCTGCAGCAGTTCGTGGCCGAAGTTCTGCGGTGTGCCGGCCACCGACCAGGGTGTCGCGCGCGGCTCGTTGGTGCCCAGCAGCAGGCCCTTGCGTTCCTGGCGGAAATACATATTGCCCTCGTAGTCGATGCCGGCCGGCAGCCGCTCCTCGCCGCGCGCCACGATCTCGGGGATGTCGTCGGTGATCAGGTAGTGGTGCTCCATGGGCTGCACCGGCAGATGGATACCGGCCAGGTGGCCGACCTCGCGTGCCCACAGGCCGCCCGCGTTGACGAGCATCTCGGCGTTGATGGTGCCGTTGGTCGTCATCACGTCCCAGCTGCCATCCGGACGCTGGCGGGTTTCGAGTACCGGGGTGTGGGTGTAGTACTTCGCGCCATGCACCTTGGCCGCCTTGGCGTAGGCGTAGGTCACGCCGGACGGGTCCACGTCGCCGTCCAGCGGATCCCACAAGGCGGCGATGTAGCGCTTGGGGTCGATCAGCGGATGCCGCCGGGCTGCTTCCTCCACGCTGATGAACTCCTGGTCCAGGCCCATGTAGCGCGCCTTGGAGCGTTCGCGTTTTAGGTAGTCGTACCAGGTCTGGTTGGAGGCCAGGTAGAAGCCACCGGTCGAATGCAGGCCCACGGAATGCCCGGACACGGCCTCGATCTCCTTGTACAGGTTGATCGTGTAGCCCTGCAGGCGCGAGATATTGGGGTCGGACGAGATGGTGTGGATTTGCCCGGCGGCGTGCCAGGACGAGCCCGAGGTCAGCTCGCTGCGCTCCAGCAGTACCACGTCCTTCCAGCCGAATTTGGCCAGGTGAAACAGGATCGAACAGCCCACCACCCCACCACCGATGATGACAACCTTGGCATGTGTTTCCATGGGATTCTCCGGCGCTGGGGGGTTATCAGTTCGATTCATGGTGCGCGGCACACGGCCGGCGGCACAGACGGTACCGATACTAGCTTTTTATGGGCGTTGTGTGACCGTCAGCCGGTTTCATCGTTGCCATAATGCATGCTTATGGCCACCCGTTTCCAGCAACCCGCCATGGGCAGCCTGATCGCCTTCGAGGCGGCGGCACGTACCGGCAGTTTCACGCGTGCCGCGCAGGAACTGGCCATCAGCCAGCCGGCGGTCAGCCATGCCATGCGCGTGCTGGAGAACGAACTCGGGGTGGCCTTGTTTGAGCGCCGCCACAAGGGCGTGGAAACGACCGAGGCCGGGCGGCATTTGCTCGAGCAGGTCAACCTGGGCCTGACCGTGATCGACCAGGCCTTGCGCGACGTGCGGAGCATGGCCGCGGGGCACCAGGTGACGCTGGCGGTGTCGACGGCCACGGCGACCTGGTGGCTGCTGCCGCGTATCGCGCGTTTCAAGCAGATGTATCCGGACATCGGCTTGCGCTGCATCACCACCGATACCGACCTGGATCTTGAGCGCGAACACATCGACCTGGCCATCACGCTGGGCAGCGGCGACTTCGGCCGGCACCAGCGCTGGCATTTTGTGGATGAGGAAATCTTCCCGGTCTGCAGCGCGGCGTTTCTGCAGCGCAGCGGGCCACTCAAGGACCTGGCCGCGCTGACCCGCACCACCTTGCTGCATCTGGAGGAGCGTTACCGGCCGCGGCTGGACTGGCCCGGCTGGCTGGCGCACTTTGGCGTGAAGCTCGGACGCAGCCGCAAGGTGTTCCGCTTCAACGACTACTCCATCGTGTTGCAAGCCGCCATGGAAGGGCAGGGTGTTGCCCTGGGCTGGCGCCATCTGGTGGCGCCCCTGATCACACAAGGGCTGTTGGTGCGTCCGTTCGCGCAGAGTGTGACGACCGACCAGCCGATCCATATCGTTGCTTCCAGCAAGGGCGAATTGCGGGGCGATGTGGTGTATCTGCGGGACTGGTTGATTGCCGAGGCCAAGGCGGCTCCAGCCGGTTGAGGGCGGGTGGTACCCGGTTGTCAGCGGGTTGCCATATAGGCCGCATAGAGTGACGGATGCAGACCGCGCAGTACCTTGCGGCGGGCCACCATGTCATGGTGCCGGCCCTGCCGTTCCAGGCCAAGCAGTTCCAGCAATACACGCATCGCCTGCTCGGGTGCAGTGTCGAGCGAACGCTGCGTTTCCCCCAGCAGGTGCGCCAGCCCAGGCTTCTCGGTCAGCAGCCAGGCCGGAAACCAGGCAAGGTCCTGCACTTCGCCTTCACCCTCAAAACTGGCATCAAATTTCTTGCACAGGATTTCGAGTCTCGGGTCGGCGATGCGCTGTGTCAGATCGTCAAACCGCTGGGGCGACAGCCAGGCGAGTTCGGCCAGCAACGCCAAGGCCGCATCCAGGTCTTTCAGGTGAAAACGTGCCTCGGCCATCCAGGCCAGTGGCGCGGGGATGCGGCGCCACGATGCGATACCGGCCACGGCGTCCATGGCGGCCTGCCACTCGCCGCCGAGCAGCCACATCGGCGCCGCATGGTCGTCGCAGCGGGCTGGCAGAAATGCAAGCTGCGCCGAACGTAGCGCCAACTCCCGCCATAACGTGGCGAGCCAGGTAGACGCGGCCTGCTCACCCATCATACGTATCGCCGCGGGTTCGACATCCTGGCTCAAGTTGCAACGCGCGTGGCGCAACACATCGTGATCGGGGAAGGCCTCGGACGTCCGATGCTCAAGCGCGCCGACCAGCACATCCAGCCGTGCCAGGCAATCGTCGTTCGGGAATTCCCGCCTGGATATTCGCCAGGCTGACCTGGCCGCGCCCGCGTCATGCCGTTCAATCACATGCACAACATCGTTGCGCAGCATGGTGTCATGGCTGTGGTCGAAGATGTCGAGTTGCACGGGCTGTGGAACGATCCGCGGTTTAGGCCAACACTTTCACGTTCAGCCCCGCCACCCGCTTGAAAGCGGTGTCACCCGTCAGAAAAAGGTGGGCATCACCCAACTGCAGGCAACATGCGGCCTGCAGGGAGTCCGGCGTTTTCAAGCCGTGCTTGACGCGGATGGCCGCCGCCAACTCGACGACGTCCTTGGTCAACTCCACCCACACCAGGTCGGCGCGGGCAAAGAACGCATCGAATGCCGCCAACACGGCATGGTCGTTGGATTTCATAGGCCCGACCCGGCACTCCAGCCATGTCAGACGACTCACGCCAGCTTCCAGGCGGGGGTACTTCCCGGCAGCCGCCGCCAACTCGCGGCGCACCTTGCCGGCGAATGGCTGCTTGCCTTCAACCAGGTAGATCAGAGCGCTGGCGTCGAAGAATGCAATCACCAGGCACGCTCTGCCTTGAGGTCGGCATCGATGTGGGATTTGCTGCGTTTGCCGGCAAGCGGCTGGGCAAGCAGCCACTGCACGGCTGTCATCCCGGCGGGGGCCGGCAGCTTGCCATGGGTGAGTCGCTGATATTCCTCCTCGGATAACACTACAGCCGCTGGTTTGTTGCGTTTTAGGATGCGCACGGGGCCACGCAGCAAACCGTCCTCGATCGCCGCCATGCCACGGCGCTTGATTTCGCCAGCGGTTAGTGTGTTGTTCATGGTGATTCAATACCAGTACTGATGTTTCCTTCATGATACTGGTATCAGTACAGTTGTTCAACTTTGCGTAGAGCCGCGTCGAGCCGCAGGCGAATTGCGCAGCGGCGTGCCGCGCCTGCGGGCCTGGCCGATTGCCGAAGCAGGGAGTTCGTCCAAAGATCGGCAGCGCGGTTGATCCTCCGCCCGACACCGCTCGGCATGGCATTGACCGGACAGCGGCCTGTAGGGATACTGCGGGCTGTGCGTCTGAAGACCCTGTGCCTTCATCGGTGGCGGCAATTCGCGGCCGGGGGCAGGGAACAGGCTGCACACCAGGAGACTAAAAATGAAACCCGAACTGATGTTGTTGGCGTGGGCCGTGGCTCTGGCCCTGGTACAGGTGGTGATTGCGGCCTCGGGTGCAACCCTGCAGCTGGGGCTGCCGCTACTTGCCGGAAACCGCGAGAAACTGCCGGAATGCCACGGCTGGGTCGGGCGGGCCCAACGCGCGCATCGCAATCTGCTCGAGAGCCTGCCCTTATTTGCGGTACTGGTGCTGGTCGCCGTGACGGCGGGAAAAACCAATGGCGCAACCCTGCTCGGAGCGCAGCTCTTCTTCTGGGCACGGCTGGTTTATGCGCTGGTGTATTACGCCGGCATTCCCTGGCTGCGAACCGGTGTGTGGGCCGTGTCCGTGGTCGGTATGGTCATTATTTTCTTGCAGCTCCTGTAGCGCTCCGCATGAGCCCCTAATCCCGAGGGTCGGGATTGCGCCGGCGGACTCAGTCCACCAGGGGTACGTTGGCGACTTGCGATTGCTGGCGGAATTGCCAGCCCAGGTGCAACAGCAGTGCTAACACTACGACGGCGCCACCCACCAGTGTGCGGGAGCCCGGAATTTCGCCGTGCACCAGCCAGACCCAGATCGGGCCCAGCACCGGTTCCGCCGTGCCGATCAGCGCAGCCAGCGCCGCCGGCAGCAGGCGCACGCCGGTCACAAACAGCGCCATGCCCAGGCCCAGGTTCAAGGCGCCGAACATGAACAGCAGCAGCGCGTCCATGCTGCCCACGCGTGATGCACCACCCAGGGCCATTGCCACCGCGGCCGAGATGAGCGTGCCCGTGAATACGGCCGGCATCATGCGTACATTGGCGTGCCGGCGCGTCAGTACGGTGGCGCCGGCAAAGGCGATGGAGATCAAGACGGCCAATCCATCGCCGACCGGCGACACGCGCCCGGTCAGCGAACTCGACACCATGATGGCCACGCCGCACATCACGGCGGCGATGGCAGCCCAGGTGGCGCTACTGACCCGTTCGCGGAACAGCACAAATCCCATCAGGGCGGCGATCAGCGGCACGCCGGCCTGCATCAGCAGGATATTGGCGACCGTAGTGTGCGCCAGCGCCACTACAAATGCCGTGGACGCGGTGGCGAAACACAATGCCACCCCGATGCCCGGCAGGCCCATCGACACAAATAGCTGCCGTGTACCTGCTCGGCCTTCACGTTTTAGCATGAAGCCCAGCAGAAAAACCGCGGCGCTGAGGGAGCGCCAGAAGATCACGGTCCAGCTGTCGGTGACTTCCAGGAAACGCGCAATGGCGCCGCCAAAGCTCCAGACGGCGGCCGAGCCGAAGACCAGTAGCGCGCCGCGCCTGTCGATGCCCACCATGGCTGAACGGGCGCTTCTCAGCGCTGTATCAGTTCGATCTTGTAGCCGTCGGGGTCGGTGACAAACGCGATGACGGTGGTACCGCCTTTGACCGGGCCGGGCTCACGGGTGATGTTGCCACCTACGGCACGGATCTTTTCGCAGGCGGCATAGGCATCCGGCACACCCAGCGCCACATGGCCGAAGGCGGTGCCCATGTCGTAGCTGTCGGTACCGTAGTTGTAGGTGAGCTCGAGTTCGGCATGGTCCGGGTTGGATCCGTAGCCGACAAAGGCCAGCGTGTATTTGTATTCCGGGTTGTCCGAGGTACGCAGCAGTTGCATGCCCAGCACGCGGGTATAGAAATCAATCGAGCGTTGCAGGTCGCCAACGCGCAGCATGGTGTGGAGCAGTCGCATAAAGTTAAGGGGTTCTCGTCGGCCTGTGAATGGCAGGCTGGATTGTTGCACGGGTCGGACCCGCGCAAGCTCAAATGGCTTGTCCGGCCTCGGCCACCAGGACGCAGCCGGCGATGCGCCAGGATTTGTCCTTCTGGCGCTCCAGCCGGTAAACGGCCATCCAGCCCCCGCCATTGCCATCCGTCATGTGGACCGGCTGCACCAGCACCCGGGCGTCAAGCTGGGGCTTGAGGAAGGTGACCGATGCCGGGCGGTACACCACCGGATAGGTAGTACGCACCATGTGCAGGAACTGCTCCGGCGTGCCAAACATGGTCTGGATGGAACGCGTGGCGAACGAAAATGCGCGTTCGGCGTCGTCGCTGGCAAAGGCATCCAGCTGGGCCCGAACCACCAGTTGCAGCGCGCGGGCATCAGTGGCGGAAATGCCCTCTGCCGCGGCCGCAGGAGCGAACGGCAAGCCCATCAATGCAAGTGCCAGAGCGAATCCCGAAATCAGCTTGTGCATGACAACTCCCCAGTAGGTTGCGGACGGCTTGCAGAAGCATCATGCCCGATTTGTCAGGACTTGGCTGGCCGCTGGACAAACCATCGCAAACATATCCACGCACGCCTTTGCGGGCTGATAATCGTTCCAGCCTGCGAACCAGCGGAGGTCGTCAACCTGACGGGCTCCACGGTCAAGGGCGACCAACACCACCACCAGGAGACAGCCATGATCAAAGCAGGAATCGACCAGGACGCCCTTATCCAGATGTTTTCGCAGGCTACGGCCAAGCAGGGCGAGGCGCTGCGCAAGGCGGTAACCGAGGCAACACTCAAGGCGCTGCAGGGGCGTGAACTCACGCTGGAAAATATCCGCAAGGTGCTCAAGACGGTGACCCAGGCCAGTTCGGCCGGCGCCGCGCTCAATCCAGCTGGCCCGGTGGATATTGAAGCCATGCTTGGCAAGGCGTTTGCCGGCATGGATGCCGCGCTGCTGCAGGCGGTGCAGGCCAACCAGAAGGCCTTGCAGCAATTTGTCGACCAGGGCGTGGACTTGAAGGACAAACAGATGAAAAGCGCGCTGGCCAACGTGGAGAAGATGGAAGACATGTTCTTTGCGGCAGTCGGCAAGGCGGCACAGGGCGTCGGCGGGTCGCTGCAAGGACCGTGGGACCAAGTGCTCAAGGGCATGAAACTGAGCGGTACCGACACCGGCGCCCAGGCGACGCAGGCGGTCGAACAATTGGTGGAGCAGTCGCGCACGGCCTTGCGTGACGGGCGTGCCGCCAGCATGCGCGCCGCGCAGGCGATGATGGACAGTTATGCGGCTCTGGTCAGTGGCGTGTTGATCGGCATGTCGGAGGGCCTGTCCCAGGGTGGGTCTGGCGCGGGCAGCGAAGGCAAGTCGCGCAAGAAATAAGCTCCTGCGTGTCTGCTGCTCGCGCGTGTACATTGTCCGGAACAGCGGAGAACAAGCCATGGGTATCCAGATCACGCGCGACCGCGGCGCCGCCATGCGCCACCAGATGGTGCTTGGTGGCGAGGCCATCAGCATTGACGCCACGGTGGCCGAGGGCGGTGACGGCGCGGGCGCCAGTCCGCACGATCTGTACGATGCCGCCCTGGGCGCCTGCAAGGCCCTGACGGTGTTGTGGTACGCCCGCAAGCGTGGCATTCCGGTTGAAGACATCCAGGTTACCGTGGCGCGCGACGATTCGGGCGAACGGTCGGGGGTTTACCGGCTAGACGCACGACTCGTGGTGACCGGTGCCCTGACCGAAGTGCAACGCGCGGAACTGTTGCGGGTGGCGCAGAAATGTCCGGTGCACAAACTCATGACCGAGGTCAAGACCGAGATCACCACGTCGCTGGCACCGGCGTGACAGTTGCCTGGGGCTGTGTGTGCGCATGAGGCAACGGATACTCCGGCCGGCCGGCCGGTGGTTGGCCGCCATTTTGCTGGGGATGTTTGCGTGCCTGCACGCTGGCGCGGCTGCGAAGTTCGAAGACTCGATCGCGCAACGTACCCTGGCCTGTACCGGTTGCCACGGTGCCCAGGGCCGTGCCGCGCAGGATGGCTACTACCCGCGCATTGCCGGCAAACCGGCCGGCTACCTGCTTAACCAACTGCGCAATTTCCGGGATGGCCGGCGCCATTACGGCTTGATGGCGGCCATGGTGGACCCTCTGAGCGATGCATATTTGCAGGAGATCGCGGCCTATTTCTCCGCGCTCGAATTACCGTACCCGGCACCGCTTGCGGTGTCGATCCCCGGCGATGCCGGAAAACGCGGAGAAACCCTGGTGCTGCTGGGAGATGCGGCGCGCGGTATCGCGCCCTGTGTGTCCTGCCACGGGCAAAAACTTACGGGTGTCGCCCCCAACGTGCCAGGGTTGCTGGGTTTGCCGCGTGACTACGTCAACGCGCAACTCGGTGCCTGGAAAACCGGGCAACGGCGCGCCCATGCACCCGATTGCATGGCGCGGATAACCCAACTGCTGGGTACCGAGGAGGTCTCAGCCATCACCGGCTGGCTGGCGGCACAGGCGCTGCCAGTGGATACCAAACCCGCAATCACCCTGCCGGCGCGCACGGCAACTGCCCTGGCCTGCGGTAGCGCGCCCGAGTTGGGTGGTACGGCCAGATGAAACACCTGCTCCGCCACGGTCTGGCCGTATGTCTGTTGCTCGTATTGCTGCTGGCCGGGCTGGTAGGGTTGTATGGTGTCCGCGACGGGCTGGATGTGGCCCAGGGCGGTGACCAAACCAAGCCATCCGTGCAGCAGATAACCGAGGGTGCCTATCTGGCCCGTGCGGGCAACTGCATGTTGTGTCACACCCAGCGCGGCGGCGCGGCGTATTCGGGCGGCAGGGCCATGGAGACTCCCTTCGGGACGGTGTTCTCCAGCAACCTGACGCCTGACGCTGCTACCGGCCTTGGAAGCTGGACAGCGACCGACTTCTGGCGCGCCTTGCACCATGGGCGTTCCAAAGACGGCCGTCTGCTGGTGCCGGCTTTTCCATACACCAGTTATGCCCACGTCACACGGCAGGACTCGGACGCGCTGTTTGCGTATCTGCAAAGCCTGCCCGCGGTTGTGCAGGGCAACCGGGCGCACGAGTTGCGCTGGCCTTATAACTCCCAGGTCGCGCTGGCGGTATGGCGCGCGCTGTATTTCAGGCCAGAGACTTTCGTTGCCGACACCGGCCAGGACCCGGTATGGAACCGTGGCGCCTACCTGGTACGCGGTCTGGGGCATTGCAATGCCTGCCACACCACGCGCAACGCACTG
Source organism: Betaproteobacteria bacterium (assembly GCA_031367285.1). Taxonomy (GTDB): domain Bacteria; phylum Pseudomonadota; class Gammaproteobacteria; order Burkholderiales; family Burkholderiaceae_C; genus CAISIP01. The sequence goes on from JANLPN010000557.1 coordinate 8,895, forward strand.
GGTGCCGAAGACGGGCAACGCAGCCTTGCGGGAGGGCCGATCCCGATGCAGAACTGGTATGCGCCGTCCTTGCTGGTCGCCAGTGAAGCCGGCGTTGCGGGTTGGGAGGAACAACAGGTGGTGCGCCTGCTGCAGACCGGCCTTGCGCCGCGCGGTTCAGTCACCGGTCCGATGGCCGAGGTGGTATTACACAGCACCCAGTTTTTGTCCGACGCGGACCTTGTTGCCATGGCGCGTTTTCTCAGGTCGCTGGCGCCGGCAGCGGGTACCTCTGGGGCGGCGGCAACGCCGGTAAACACGGGGGTATCGCCGCTGGGTGCCAAGTTGTACGAGAAACATTGCGCCCAGTGCCATGGGGAAGATGGTGCCGGGGTACCCGGTGCCTATCCCGCATTGGCCGGCAACCGTGCCGTGTTGATGCCCAACGCAGGCAACCTGGTGCAGATCGTCCTGAACGGTGGTTTTGCACCGGCGACCCGGGGCAACCCGCGGCCGTTTGGCATGCCACCCTACCTGTTTGTGCTGAGCGACGCGGAAATTGCCGCCGTACTCAGCCATATTCGCGGTAGTTGGGATAACCGGGCCGGCCTGGTGACGGAACTGGATGTCACCCGCAGCCGCACGGCGGCAGCACGTTAGCCCCGAAGTCAGCGCAGCAAACCGCGCAACTTGTCCACCAGAAAGCCTGGCAGCAGCGTGCTGACGCTACGCCAGGTGCGCCAAGCCACGAGGCCGCGCTGGGTCCAGCGCCACAGGGTGCGCGGCTTGAGCAACACTACCGCAAGCACTGCCGCGCCTAGCCCGAGCGGGTGCCGTTGCACAAAGGCCTTGCCGTCCTGCACCGCGTGCGAGATGCGGTCGCTCCAGTTGAACGCGCCCTGCAGCGGCACCAACTGCCGCGACAGGGTGCTGCGCTGCAGCGTGATCCGCTCTATCAGCCGCCCGCGCTGCTGGTGCAGTTCAATCAGGCGATTTTGCATGGCCAGATGCGGCTTTGAGCCGGCGAATATCTTCGTTGAGTTCGGCCAGCGTTGCGGCGAACGGGGGCTCGGGATCGGCCACCATACGCATCAGGGCGCGGTACAAGCAGGCCGCCGCAACTACAAACAATACGGCAAAAACCGTTACCACGGCCACACGCTGCTCCCACCACAGCAGGGCTGCCAGCGCAACCAGCAGCACAATGGCCATGGCGCCACAAAACACCATGGCCAGCGCGAGCACTAGCATGCGCAGCGCACGCAGCTTCTGCGTCTCAAGTTCGTTGCCCAGCAATTCCAGCCGGGTCTGGCCCATGGCCAGCAGGGTTGCAGCCAGATTGCTCAGCGACGTAAACAATCCGCCCTGGCGACCCGGCTTGGTCATGAAGGGAACACGCTGCGTCTCGCGGGCCGACGTGTGGTGTCAGCGACGGCCAATGATCAGCCCTACCAGCAGACCGACGGCGGCGGCGACTCCCACGGCAGTCCATGGCGATTCGTGTACGTAGGCATCGGTTGCCCGTGCGGCGGCCCGGGTTTTGGCGAGCAAGACGTCCTCGGCATCAGCCAGGCGCGCCTTGGCAGCTTTGAGGCGCTCCTGGATCCGGGCGCGAAGCTCCGCCACTTTGCCGCCTGCCTGATCGGCAGTAGCGCTCAACATGTCTTCGGCATCTGAAATGGCCGCCTTGATGTCGCTGACGACTTGTTGCTGGGCGTTGACAATAGCTTCAGAAGTATCTGACATAGGTAGTCCCTTTTGGGTGGTTTGGATGACCCGAGGTTAGCAGATTCAACCCTGCAATCCAACCCGTAACATCTTATCGCGCAGGGTAAATATCCGCCATGACAGTCACCGCTTGCCGCCGACGAAACTCAGGGCGCCACCCAGCGCGAACACGGCTCCAACCCAGGCCAGTGGCGCATACCCGAAGGCTGCACCCGCGGCACCGCCAACCGCGGCACCCAGCGCGGTGCCAAAGTAGAGCATCGACGTGTTGAGGCTGAACAGAATCGGAGCCTGGTGGTGCGAGACCGCGGCCAGCCGGGCCTGGGTGGGCGACATCATGCCAAAGCCCGCCACGCCCCAGACCAGGAACACGGCCAGCATCAGGGCATAGTGGCCCTGGGTCAGCGGTACCAGCAGCATCATGCCGGTCAGCACGGCGAGCTGGACGCGCAGGGTGCGGGCCGGTCCGAATTTGTCGCTGGCCCAGCCACCCGACAAGGTGCCGGCGACACCCGACAGGCCGAACGCCATGAGCGTGAGCGAGAGTTTTTCCGAACCCATGGGGTTGAGCGCCAGCAGCACCGGCCCGCTGTAGGCAAACACGGTGAAGATGGCGCTGAAATACATCAGCGTGAGGCCCAGGCTGCGCAACACCTCGGGCTGGCGCAGCACCGCGCCCAGGCCCGTAAAACTTGCGCCCGGCGCATCCAGGCGCCGCGGAATGCTGACCGAGACCAGGACCAGCATCAACACTGTCACCGCCGCCACGCCGGCCAGAGGCACGCGCCAGCCAAAACGCAAACCCAGCCAGGCTCCCAAGGGCAGGCCGATGACATAACTGAGGCTCATGCCCAGGAACACCAGTGAAAGCGCCTGGCCCCGGCGCACCGGCTCGACCACCGCCACCGCGATACCCGCGGCGATGGGTGTAAACACCGCCCCTGCGCCCATCAGCACCCGCCCCAGCAGCAACCCGCCCAGGCTGCCGGCCAACGCGCAGACCAGTACTCCGGACGCGAAGGTCAGCAGCGCCAGCTGCAAGGCCGCACGCCGTGACCAGCGCCCGGTAGCCACCAGCAGCAGTGGTGCCAGCAAGGCGGTTGCCATCGCATAGGCAGTCATCGACTGCCCGACCGCGGCAACACTGACCCCCAGTGAGTCGGCGACGGGTTGCAGAATCCCGGTGAGGCCGAATGCACCGGTGCCTATCACCAGGTTACAGGCTGCGAGCAGGAAGAGGATGGGCGGCACTGACGGACCGGGGCAGGCGGCCCCAGCGTGCTAAAGAGCAATTTCTCAATGCCCGAGAATCTTGGACAGGAAGTCCTTGCTGCGTTCGTTTTGCGGATTGTTGAAAAAGTCGTGTGGGTTGTTCTGCTCGACGATCTGGCCCTGGTCCATGAAGATCACGCGATCCGCCACCGCTTTGGCAAAGCCCATTTCGTGCGTTACGCACAACATGGTGATGCCCTGGCTGGCCATCTCGACCATCACGTCCAGCACTTCCTTGATCATCTCGGGATCGAGCGCCGAGGTGGGCTCGTCGAACAGCATGATCTTGGGCGTGAGGCACAGGGCGCGCGCAATCGCCACGCGCTGCTGCTGGCCACCCGAGAGCTGCAGCGGGTACTTGCCGGCCTGCTCGGCGATACGCACGCGCTTGAGCTGCGCCATGGCTTTTTCTTCGGCCTCCTTCTTGGGCATCTTGCCCACCCACATCGGCGACAACGTGAGGTTCTCCAGCACGGTGAGGTGCGGGAACAGGTTGAACTGCTGGAACACCATGCCGACTTTCTTGCGGATGTCGTCGATGGCTTTCACATCGTCGGTGAGTTCCACGCCATCCACCCACAGGTGCCCTTGTTGGTGTTCCTCAAGCCGGTTGATGCAGCGGATCAGTGTGGACTTGCCCGAACCGGAGGGCCCGCAAATAACGATGCGTTCACCCTGCGCAACGTTCAGGTCGATGTCGCGCAGCACATGGAAGTTGTTGCCGTACCACTTGTTGAGTTTGTCAAATTTGATGATGGGTTCTGCCATGATGGATTGACTTTGTTGGAGTTGGATTTTTGCTGGTGGAGGTCTGAGGTCAACGCGCTTTGCCTTTATTAACCTGCTTTTCGACCCAGATGCTGTAACGCGACATGGAGAAGCAGAAGGCGAAATAAATCATGGCAATGAACAGGTAGCCTTCGATTTTGAACGGGCGCCAGTTAGCGTCCGAGTTCAACGCCAGCGTCAGCGCACCAGTCAGCTCATACAGGCTCACGATGGTAACCAGCGAGGTGTCCTTGAACAGGCCGATGAAGTTGTTCATGATGCTGGGCACCACCATGGCCAGCGCCTGCGGCAACACGATCTTTACCTGGGTCTGCCAGTAGGAAAGGCCCAGGGTGGCGGCGGCTTCGAGCTGGCCTTTGGGTATGGCCTGCAGGCCGCCGCGAATCACCTCGGCCATATAGGCGGCAGCGAACAGGGTAATACCCACCAGCACCCGGATCAGCACGTCAATCGAAAAGCCCTGCGGCATGAACAGCGGAAACATGAACGAGGCCATGAACAGCACCGAGATCAGCGGTACGCCGCGTATCAGTTCGACATAGATGGTGGAAAAGGTGCGAATTGCCGGCAGGCTGGAGCGGCGGCCAAGCGCAACGGCCATGGCGATTGGGAAAGCCATCACCATGGACAAGGAGGCCAGCAAAATCGTCAGCGGCAAGCCACCCCACCGGTCGGTCTCGACCTTGGACAGGCCCAGCACGTTGCCGTACATCAGCGCAAAAAACAGTGCCAACACGACTGCCCATACCGCGATGAGCCAGGATTTCCAGAAGGCCCGCGTGCAGCTGGCCACCAGCAGTCCCAACATCAAGGCAGTGGCTAACAGCGGGCGCCATTGCTCCTCGAACGGGTAACGCCCGAACAGGATGATGCGGTACTTTTCGGCTACGACGCCCCAGCATGCACCGACACCGTCAACCCGGCAGGCCTCGAAATTTGGCGCCCAGGCGGCTCTGAAAATTGCCCAGCTCAGCAATTGCGGAACGGCGACGAGCAGTATGCCGCCCACGATGAGGGTCATCAGGCCGGTGCCCCAGCTGCTGAAAAGGTTGATGCGGATCCAGGCAATGGGGCCTTCGGTCTGCACCGGGGCCGGGCGCGCTGCGATGGGTTGAAAGGTAAGTGCAGTCATGGCTGGTTCTTCTATGCTGTCAACGTTCTTTGATCGCCGAACGTGTGTTGTACCAGTTCATGAGCAACGAGGTTGTCAACGACGTCGTCAGGTACACCAGCATCACGATCGCAATGCACTCGACGGCGCGCCCGGTCTGGTTGAGTGCCGTATTGGAGATGGAGACTACATCCGGGTACCCGATAGCCACCGCCAGCGACGAGTTCTTGGTCAGGTTCAGGAACTGGTTCGTCATCGGCGGGATGATCACGCGCAGGGCCTGGGGCAATTGCACCAGCTGCATCGACTGGCCCTGGTTCAGGCCCAGGGCGGCGGCGGCCTCACCCTGGCCGCGAGCCACCGACGAAATGCCGGCGCGCACCACCTCGGCTACGAAGGCTGCCGTGTAGACCGTCAGCCCTATCAGCACCGACAAGAACTCGGGTGTCAGCGAGCCGCCGTTTTCAATTGCAAAGTCGCCCTTGACCGGAGTGTTGAAATCCGCTGGTGCCCCGCCGGCGAGCCAGCCAAACACGCCAAGCAGCAGGACGATCGCCACCGGTACCCAGAACATGCTCCGGAGTTTGCCCGTGGCTTCAAACTGCCGATACGCCCAGCGCCGGTAAACAAAGGCCACGGCGGCACCGGCGAACAGGCCAATCAGGCCCCACAGATGCCCGCTTTCCCAAACCGGTATCGGGAAACTCAGGCCCCCCTTGCTCAGGAACAGCGGGCCCAGCGTCCAGGCGTCCACGGCCGCCGGCAGTGCGTCGGTAAACAGCAAGTACCACATCAGCAATTGCAGCAGCACCGGTACATTGCGGAAAAACTCCACGTAGGCGTAACACAGGCCGCGCACCAGCGCGTTGCGCGAAAACCGGCCCACGCCCAGCAGTGTTCCGAGAATCGTGGTCAGGATGATGCCGATGATCGCCACCCGCAGCGTGTTGGTCAGGCCAACCAGGAATGCCTGCCAGTACGGATGGCTGGAATCAAACGGGTACAGGCTCTCGCCGATGTCAAATCCGGCCGGGCTTTTGAGAAAGTCGAACCCGCTCTGGATGCCGCGCACCTGCATGTTGTGCATGGTGTTGCTGGCCAGAAACCACACGCCCAGCGCTACTGCGGCGATGGCCACTATCTGGTAGATGAGGCCTCTGAAGGCCTGACTGCGCCAGGACCAGTTCTTCTTCTTTGGTGGGGACTTTTGGGTCATGGAAAATACTCTGAAAGCGCGTCGTCAATACGGGGAGCCAAAAAAAAAGCCGCTGCCGGAACCACTCACCTGGGTCCGGCAGTTTTTTTTGGTCAACCTGTCAGACCGGGCCACCCGGGCGAAATCCAAGAACCAGCAAACCCCCCCCAAAAAGAAAAACAGGTCCGGGCGCAGCCAGGCGGTCCGCGGG
>JANLPN010000079.1:0-5861 GCA_031367285.1 Betaproteobacteria bacterium
GGCTGGCGCTGCCCGTGCAACACGTCCTCGAAAGCGCTGCGCACGGCGTGCGAGAGCACCTTGTCGCGCACAAAGCGGCCGTTGACATAGCAGAACTGCTGGTCGGCCCGGGCGCGCGCGGCGTCCGGAATGCCAACCCGCCCATGGACCCGGATTGGGTGTTGCCGATCGTTAAGACCGTCCGGCCCGCGCGCCTGCCCGGTCCAGTAGTCCAGCGCCAGCGAGCGCTCCACAAACTCGGCGCCCAATACATCGGCCAGCCTGGCATCGCGCGCCGTCGCGGGTGCTTCGTCCATGCCGCCGGCAGGCACACGCCGGCGCCATTGCGCCACCAGCCGGCCCTCATGCCAGACCGCAAAACCCACGTCCGGGCGCGCCAATGCCGGCCGTCGCACCGCCTCCAGGCAATGCGCCAGTTCGGTCGCATCAGTCTTGAGGAATTTGCGCCGTGCCGGGGTGCTGAAGAACAGCTCCTTCACCTCCACCGTGGTACCGGTGACGCGCGCCACCGGGCGCAATTCACCGCTGCGCCCATCCAGCGCAAAGGCGGCCCCGGCATCGGTCGCGCGGGACGACAACACGCAGTGGCAAATAGCATTGATGGCGGCCAGCGCCTCGCCGCGAAAGCCGAAACTTGCCACCGATTCCAGCTCCTGCAGATTGCTGATCTTGCTGGTGGCATGGCGCTTGAACGCCATGGCCAACTCTTCGCGCGGTATGCCGCTGCCATCGTCTTCCACCGAGATCAGCCGCACGCCGCCGGCCAGCAAACGCACTGTGATTTGGGTCGCACCCGCGTCCAGCGCGTTGTCGATCAGTTCACGCACCACCGAGGCCGGCCGCTCCACCACCTCGCCGGCCGCGATCTGGCTGATCAGCGCATCAGGCAGCTCACGGATGGCACGGCGGGGGGAGGGGGCAAGAACGGCGTTCACGGACCAATTTTAGGTGCCCGGGGAGACCGGCAGTGCGGCCAAGGATAATCCGGCACCATGGAACTCCTTGCCCTGGTTTTTGATTTTGTATTGCATGTAGACCGTTACCTGGAGGCCTTTGTACAGAACTATGGCGGCTGGGTCTACGCCTTGCTGTTTGTAATTATTTTTGTCGAGACGGGGGTGGTAGTCATGCCTTTCCTGCCCGGCGACTCGCTGCTGTTTGTGGTGGGCGCCATGTGCGGCGTGGGTTTGATGAATTACCCGCTGGTACTCGGCCTGCTGTTTGTGGCGGCGGTGGCGGGCAACCAGTCCAACTACACCATAGGGCGCTTTTTCGGCCCCAAGGTGTTTCAGTGGGAGGATTCGAAGTTCTTCAACAAACGCGCCTTTGACCAGGCACATGATTTTTACGAACGGTACGGCGGCATCACCATCGTTGCGGCCCGCTTCATGCCGTTTCTGCGTACCTTTGCGCCGTTTGTGGCCGGTGTGGCGCAGATGACGCGCGCCAAGTTCACGTTGTACGACGTGACCGGTGGCGCATTGTGGGTCGGCGGCCTTGTTACCGTGGGGTATTTCTTTGGCAACATGCCCTTCGTCAAAGCCAACCTGGACAAGATTATCTGGGCCATGATTTTTGTGCCCGGCCTGCTGGTGTTTTTCGGAGCATGGAGGGCGCGGCGCAAGGCTGCCGCCGCTGGGCAGCGGTAAATCACCCTGACCGGAACGGCACTTGCTTTGTGTCCCACAGCGGCCTGTCAGAATGGCACGGAGCACTCCGCTGAACCTTTCAAGGACGCCGCCATGCCCCACGCCTTTGCCTCCACACTCAAGAATTTCAAGACGGGGTCCGGCAAGACCGGCAAGTTCTACTCCCTACCGGCGCTGGCAAAGCAGTATCCGGGCATTGCACGACTGCCGGTGTCCTTGCGTATCGTGCTTGAATCGGTGCTGCGCAATTGCGATGGCAAACGGGTCACTGCGGAGCACGTGGCGCAGATTGCCAACTGGCAGCCCAATGCGGCCCGCACCGACGAGATCCCGTTCCTGGTCTCGCGCGTGGTGCTGCAGGACTTTACCGGCGTGCCGCTGCTGGCCGACCTGGCGGCCATGCGCAGCGTGGCGGTGAAACTCGGCAAGGACCCGAAACGCATAGAGCCGCTGGTGCCGGTGGACCTGGTGGTGGACCATTCGGTAATGGTGGACTACTACGGAACCCGGGATGCGCTCGACCTGAACATGAAACTCGAGTTTCTGCGCAACCGCGAGCGCTACGAGTTCATGAAATGGGGCATGCAGGCCTTTGATACCTTTGGCGTGGTGCCACCCGGTTTTGGCATCGTGCACCAGGTCAATCTGGAATACCTGGCGCGTGGTGTACACCGCCGCGCGGACAATGTGTTCTACCCCGACAGCCTGGTCGGCACCGACAGCCACACCACCATGATCAATGGCATTGGCGTGGTGGCCTGGGGCGTGGGCGGCATCGAGGCCGAGGCAGCAATGCTGGGCCAGCCGGTGTACTTTTTGACGCCCGATGTGGTGGGCTTCGAGCTGACCGGGCGCCTGCGCGAAGGGGTCACGGCCACCGACCTGGTGTTGACCGTGACCGAGATCCTGCGCCAGCACAAAGTGGTGGGCAAGTTCGTGGAGTTTTTTGGTGCGGGCACGCGGACCTTGTCGCTGCCGGACCGCGCCACCATCGCCAACATGGCGCCGGAATACGGCGCCACGATGGGCTTTTTTCCGGTGGACGAGAAGACGATTGCCTATTTCAGGGGTACCGGCCGTACCCGGGCCGAGATCGAAACCTTCGAGGCCTACTTCCGCGCCCAGGGGCTGTTTGGTGTGGCCGAGGCCGGGCAGATGGATTTTTCGCAAACCGTCAAACTCGACCTGGGCCAGGTCACGCCAAGTCTGGCCGGGCCCAAACGCCCGCAGGACCGCATTGAACTGGGCAAGGTGGCAACCCAGTTTGCATCGCTGTTCTCCAAGCCCATCTCAGAAAATGGCTTTAACCAGCCGGCGGGCAAACTGGCGCAGAGTTTTTCCACCACAAGTGGTCTGGAGGTCAAGAACGGCGACGTGCTAATCGCAGCCATTACCAGTTGCACCAACACCTCCAACCCAAGCGTGCTGCTGGCCGCCGGTCTGCTGGCCAAAAAGGCGGTGGAGGCGGGGTTGACGGTAAAGCCCCACATCAAGACCTCGCTGGCGCCGGGTTCGCGCATCGTGACCGAATACCTTACGCAGACCCATCTGCTGCCGTATCTGGAAAAGCTCGGTTTTTCGCTGGCCGGTTATGGCTGCACCACCTGCATCGGCAATGCGGGTGACCTGACGGCCGAGCTTAACGAAGTGATTGCCGCCAACGACCTGGTCTGCGCCGCCGTGTTGTCCGGCAACCGCAACTTCGAGGCGCGCATCCACCCCAACCTGAAGGCCAACTTCCTGGCCAGCCCGCCGCTGGTGGTGGCCTATGCCATTGCCGGCACCATGAACCGCGACCTGATGACCGAGCCGGTCGGCCAGGGGCTGGACAAAAACGGCAAGCCGCGCGACGTTTACCTGGGCGATATCTGGCCCACCAGCGACGAGATCTACCAGTTGCTGAAGTTCGCCATGAACGGCAAGGCCTACCGGCAGAACTATGCGCGGGTCAAGAGCGAGCCCGGTGACCTGTGGGAAAAAATCAAGGGTGTAGCGGGCAATGCCTATACCTGGCCGCACAGCACCTACATTGCCGAGCCACCTTTTTTCGCCGGCTTCGCTCTGGAGAGCCCCAGCGCCGCGGCCAAACGCAAAGGCACACCAGCGCCCGCAAGCAGCGAGCAGGTGAGCGGCGCCCGCATCATGGCGTTGTTTGGCGACTCGATTACCACCGACCATATTTCGCCCGCCGGGTCGATCAAGGAGAGTTCGCCGGCTGGCCTTTGGCTGCTGCGCAATGGCGTGACGCGCGCCGACTTCAACAGCTACGGCGCGCGGCGCGGCAACCACGAGGTGATGATGCGCGGCACCTTTGCCAATGTACGCATCAAGAACCTCATGATCCCGCCGGGCCCCGACGGGTCGCGCGAGGAGGGCGGTGTTACGCTGTTTCGCCCAGCGCAAGGCGGCGCGGCGCAGAAGATGTTTATCTATGACGCGGCGATGTTGTACCTGGCGCAAGGCACGCCGACGGTGGTTTTCGCGGGTGAGGAATACGGCACCGGTTCCAGCCGCGACTGGGCCGCCAAGGGCACCCAGTTGCTGGGCATACGCGCGGTAGTGGCGCGCAGTTTTGAGCGTATCCACCGCAGCAACCTGGTGGGCATGGGTGTGTTGCCATTGCAGTTCAAGGGCAGCGATTCGTGGCAGTCGCTCGGGCTGCTGGGTGACGAGGTGATAGACGTAGCGCCCGACGCCGGCCTCACCCCCCAGAGCGACGCGAAGCTGCGCATCATCCGTGCCGATGGCAGCCGGCAGGAACTGCTGGTGACACTGCGCATCGACACGCCGATCGAGGTGGATTACTACCGCCACGGGGGAATATTGCCGTATGTGTTGCGGCAATTGCTGGGTTGAGGCAGTGCGGCCCGCAAGGCCTGCGGTCAGGTCTGTAGCATCTTTGGGTTCCTGTTGGGTGCATTCGACATGTTCCATGTCGCTGCTTTGTCAAGAGATTTTTCGTGATGTGGCGTCACCGCAACGCTGTGTAGCTATGTCCTCCATTTGGAGGATGACACTCCGTCTTTTTCCCAACAACATGTTGGCGGTAAGCGTTTCGAGATTCCGGCCGAACAGCTCGAATTTGCTTGCCTCTGATACCAACCAAGCAACACCAAACAAGGAGCCTTCCATGACCATCACACTCAAGCGAATAGCGCTAGCCCTTGCCAGCACTGGCTTGCTGGCGATTTACGGTTGCGGAGGTGGAGGCGGCTCGGGAGGGGGGGCCACCGACGTGCCTGTCACGGTGATAGATGGCGCGATCAAAAACGCCACCGTGTGCCTCGACAAGAACAACAACGGCGCTTGCGACAGCGGCGAGCCCTCTGGCCAAACCGATGTGTCGGGCAAAGTCACACTCAAGGTGGACCCCGCCGACGCCGGCAAATACCCGATCCTTGCCATTGTTGGCACCGACGCCGAGGACTTCGACACTGGCCTGGTGCTAGTGCCGTTTACGCTCAAGGCGCCGGCAGACAAGCCTGCTGTGGTCAGCCCGTTGACGACATTGGTGCAGACCACCCTGGAAGGCACAGGCCAAACCAGCACCGAAGCCGAGGCTTTGGTACGGGCGCAAACCGGCATCAATGTATCTCTGTTTGACGACTTCACCAAGGGCATCAGCGACGACAGCAAGGTCGCCAGCACCGTGGCGCGGCTGATTGTCATAACGACGCAGCAACAGATCACCGCGCTGGTTAGCACCGTTGGTACAGCCGCACTCGATGGATCGATGATCACCAAACAGAAAGTGGACCGGGCGATACAAAAACGTGTGCTTGAGCGCATGCCCGCTTTGATGACCGCCTTGCAAGACGCCGCCGTGCTTGCGGCTGCCCCTGGGGCTGCGAAAGAGGCCGCTCTTCTCACACAAGCTAACAAACTTGTCGTTGACAGCGGGTTGACCACCGGTTCGATCGCCACCGTGGTGGCTATTGACAACCAGGTAGCGTCTCCTCCGGTCGTCGCGGCGACGCCCCCGACTGCCGGATTCAGCCTGGCCAACCTGAACTTCACCGACTCGTCGAATTTTTTCGTGCGTTTGTTTACCGCCTCCGCGGCCCAGAACACACCAGACGCAATCAACAACGTCAAATACGTCGAACGGCGCCAACGCAGCAACGCCGGCAATCTGGCAAAGTGGGGCGCTGGAGTTGACCCGTGGCGTCAAGCCGACCTGCATTGGAACGGCAGCGCTTGGGTCAACTGCGG
>JANLPN010000598.1:0-4063 GCA_031367285.1 Betaproteobacteria bacterium
GCCACCCGGTCGCGCCCCTGTTGCTTGGCCCGGTACAGCGCCGCATCGGCGCGCACCAGCAAGCGCGAAGCCTCCTCCTGCCCCCCACCCCAGTGCGCCAGCCCGATGCTGATCGATATCGGAATACATTCGGTGCCATGCAGCAACGGCGCGGCGGCGACCAGTTCGCGCAGACGCTCGGCCACCGGCAGCGCCGCCACCATGGCAAGCCCTGGCAACACGATCAGGAACTCCTCGCCGCCAAAGCGCCCGATCTGGTCCACTTCGCGCATGCGGCCCCGCAACACCGCCGACAGGTGCTTGAGCATCAGGTCGCCCACCGGGTGTCCCCAGCGGTCGTTGATACTCTTGAAGTGGTCGGCGTCAACCATCAAAACGCAAAACGGCTCGCCACTGCGCCGGCTGCGCTGGACCTGGCTCGCGAGCGCTTCTTCCAGCGCGCGGCGGTTCAGCAGCCCGGTGAGGCCATCGTTGCGCGAAAGGCGGTGCAGGTCCTTCACCAGTCGCGTCACCACCAGCAACATGAGCATCGCGTGCAGCGACAACGACAACACCACGTAGGTGAGAGCGGAAACAACGTTGAGCCCGCTGTCCACCGTCATCTCGGCTGAAACCGATCCCGGCACCCACAGCGCACGTATGCCGCGGGCGGCGTATGCACCGCCCGCGAGCAGCAGCGGCAGGGTCATCAAGGCGGGCCAGCGCAACTGCAGCGTATCGCGCGCATAGCGATGGAACCCATAGGAAATACTCAAGCCCAGCGCAGCCTGCACGCCGGACAACACACCGACCCGGATGTGGCCTGCCGCCGGATTGAGGCCAATCCAGGACGCGAGCAACGCCACCACCAAGGCCACTGCATGGCCGCGGTACGGCATGGGCTGGCCGAAAAAGCACCAAATACCCCGCTGCAGCGAAATGACCGCCAGCACGATGCAGATATTGCCGGCGGCACGCAGCAACTCGGACGCAAGCGGTGGCGCGGTATTCAACGCGGCCACCAGAAATACGAAGGAAAACGCGCTGAGCACTGCGAAAGCCGACCAGTACAAGGCCGGGCGCCCGTCGTCTCCAATCATGCGGCTGCCGATCAGCCACAACACCGCGGACACCAGTTGCATCAGGCCGGCCAGCGCAAACGCCACGTCGGTCGGTGTCAGGTCATGGTGCATAGGCGGCACGGAGTCCCCGACGACCCGCAGCGTTTGGTAAGACCTGAAAATGTAGCCATGTCTGGCCGAGTATCCTACGGCACGGCCGCGAAAAACCCCCATGCGCCGCCTGGCCGCCCCGAAGTCGCCTGAATGGAACCCCTACCCCTGGGCCGCAAACACGCGCAGGAAGTTGCCACCGATGACCTTGGCCACCTCGTCTTCGCGCAGGCCGCGCTGGAGCAGGCCGGCCACGTAGACCGGCAGGTTGGCATAGGTGTCGAACACCGGCTTGTAGTTGGCATCCATGTCCGTGCCCAGGCACACATGGTCGATACCCACGGCGTCGATCAGCTCAAACGTGCGGTCCACAAACCCCTTGAGGTCGCTGATGCCTATGCCGGCCGGCCAGGCGCCCAGGACGCCACCGCCCTTCTCGGCAATCGCCTTGGCCATGTACAGCGAGATAAAACGCGGGCTGCGCGTCATGCCGTGAATATGCACGTGTGACGCCATCACGGGTGCGGTGGAGGCGCTGATGGCATCCATGGCCGTGGCCGGGGAGGCATGGGCCACGTCGATCAGCATGCCGGCCCGGTTCATGGCCTTGACCACGGCAAGGCCGGCCTGCGTCAGCCTTCCGTTGCGGGGCGGGCCGGTGATGATGTCGCCCAACTCATTGTTGCGGTAATGCATCAGCGTGATGGAGCGCACACCATCGGCATAAGCCTGCGCCACCCGCTCAGGTTTGCCCTCCAGGAAATCGCCGCCCTCCACGGTCAACAGGGCACCGACTTTGCCGGATGTACGCGCGGCTTCGAAGTCGGCCAGCGCCTTGACCGGGTAGACCAGCCCCTGGTCGGCGAGAGCACGCAGGTGGCCCATCTGGCGCTGGTAGCTGGCCCAGGCTTCGCCGGGCGCGAAGTCGCGCACCGTAGCCAGGCCTTCGCCCTGCGTGCCCAAGGTCTGGAAGTCGGCAACCGCCGCAAAAGCCGATGCGGTCAGCCCGCCGGCCCGCATGTCCCGGATGGTTCTTGCTTCAAAGTGGCCGAGTTTTGCGTACACCCATACCAGGCCGGACAGGTTCTCGGCACCGTCAACAAAGGTGCGTCCGGGATGGGCATGCGCATCGATGGACGGATGGCGCTTGAGAAAAGCGCGCGCGCGCACCAGTTCGTCGGGCGACACGTCAAAACCGATAGGCGCCGGTGGCGGGCGCAGCTGCCGGTAGCCAGCCACACCCAGCGCGGCGGCGGCCACTGCCGCGCCCGCTCCAATCACCACACCTCGCCGGCCTGAGAGAATTTTTTTCATGCTCCCATTTTCCCCCGGAGCGCCGGGGTTCAGCCTGTCAGGCGAGTTCCGGCACGTCGGACACCGGCCGGCGAAAGGCAAGTGCGGTTGAACAGGGGCTATTGAAGTTCCGCCGCATGTACCTGTCACACGTATTGCAGCTCACTTGAGCATATTGCCGCCTCAGTGGGTGGCGCAGGAATTGTTCAGCTCGAACTGCAGATCGTCCGACCAGTTACCCACCTTCTTGACCGCATCCTTGAGCTTTTCCGGCGTCACTGCCAGCCGCTTCGCCCATTCCCTCAATTCCTCATCTCTCACCACATCGATGCGGCTGCGGTAAAGCCCACCGGTTGTGTCGTTGGTGTCTGCCATGTTGTTACTCCCATCACGGAACAGCGCCGGTATGCGCAGGTGTCTATGCTGAGTCCGCGCGGGACGGAGGCGAATAGGCGAGTTTCGCATTGCCCTGTAGGCCGATCCGCCGTGCTGAACGCGAAGTCCGGTATCGGGCGAAGGCATACCGGAAATAGTCTTCATGCGGCCCCCGGAACCACGAGCGCATGGCGGAGAATCCGGTGCACATTTGCCCTTGAGGAGAACTATCCATGCAAACCATCCCACCCCCCTTGGCGCCCGAGGGGGTTGACGCATGGGCCGCGCGCGAAGCCTGCCGCGACCTTGTCATGCGTTCGGCCCTGTACACCGATGCACGCAATGCGCAGGCCTACGCGGCGCTTTTTGCCGAAAACGGCGAACTGCAGCGCCCCGGCGGCACAACGCTGCACGGCCGCGATGCCATCCACGCCGCCTACGCGGCCCGGCCCGCCAGCCGCCTGACACGCCACATGGTGAGCAATTGCGTGGTGACGATGGACGGCCCCACCCAGGCCGGCGCACTGAGTTATGTGCTCATGTGGAGCGGCAGCACCGAGGACGCCGATACCCCGTCGGGCCGGCCAGCCCAGCCGCAGCAAATGGTGGGCGAATACGAGGACCGGTTTGTGCTGGTGCCCGAAGGTTGGCGCATCCAGTCGCGGCAGGCGCGTTTTGTGTTGTACCGCTAACCGGCGGCAGCGTCACCCGCGCTTCGGTATCCCCAGCCCCCTGACCACGGCCGGCCGGACAACAAAGGCTTCCAGCACACGCAGCACCTGCGGAAAGTCTTTCATACCCACCAGCGCGCCGGCCTCGTAAAAGCCGAACAGGTTGCGCACCCAGGGGAAGATGGCGATGTCGGCAATGGTGTAGGTATCGCCCATGATCCAGGCGCGGCCGGCCAAACGCTGGTCCAGCACGGCCAGCAGGCGTTTGGACTCGGCCACGTAGCGGTCGCGCGGGCGTTTGTCCTCGTAGTCCTTGCCAGCGAACTTGTGAAAGAAACCGAGCTGGCCGAACATCGGTCCAATGCCACCCATCTGGAACATCAGCCACTGGATCGTCTCGTAACGGCCGGCCGCGTCCAGCGGCATGAACTGCTTTGTCTTGTCGGCCAGGTAGATCAGGATGGCACCGGTCTCCCACAGCGGCAGCGGCTTGCCGTCCGGCCCGTTGGGGTCGATGATGGCCGGAATCTTGTTGTTGGGGTTGAGCGAAAGAAACTCCGGCGACATCTGGTC
>JANLPN010000025.1:0-6224 GCA_031367285.1 Betaproteobacteria bacterium
GCCAGGATGCCGAGCCCGGTGCCCAGTGAAAGGGCGCTGCCAATCGACAATACCGCCACTTGCATGGCAACCGACGCACCGTGCACCATGCGTGAAAAAAGGTCTCGTCCGAGGTGGTCGGTGCCGAACCAGTGGGCACCGGTTGGCCGTGAGAAGCGGTTCATCACGTCCAGCGCATCCGGGTTGTGCGTGGCAACCCAGGGCGCAAAAATGGCGCATGCCAGAACCAGCACCACGATCAACAGACCCACCGCGCCGGTGAGCGAGCCGCAGACCTTGCGTAAGGTCGCAAAAACACCGCTCAGCACATTCATCCGGCAGCGCCCCCAGACCCGCTGCCATGGCGGATACGCGGGTCGATGGCGGAGTAGGACAGGTCCACCAGCAGGTTGACCAGCACAAACACCACCACCACGACCAGCACCGCGCCTTGTACGACCGGATAATTTCGCTCCGAGATGGCGCCATAAATCAGACGGCCAAGGCCAGGGCGCGCAAACACAATCTCGATCAATACGGCCCCTCCGAGCAAGCGGCCGATTCCCAGGCCGAGAATCGTGATGGTGGGAATACAGGCGTTCTTGAGGGCGTATTTGTAGGTGATCAGCCGCTCCGACAGGCCAAAGGCGCGCGACGTGCGAATGTAGTTCTCGCCCATGACCTCCAGCATCGAGGTGCGCACCAGCCGCGCTATAAACCCGATCCAGCCCAAGGCCAGCGCGACCGTCGGCAGGATCATGCGGCGGAACTCATCCACCAGGTCCCCGCTGCGGCTGGTACCCAGAACCGGTAGCCAGTTCAGCCAGATGGCAAAGATGAGCAACAGAAAAATCGCAACCACAAAGCCGGGCACGGCGATGAAGGCCACCGAGATGAAGGCCAGGATGTTGTCCACCACCGTGCCGCGATGGGTAGCCGCGAAAATACCCAGTGGAATACCCGTCACCACCGCCAGCGTGATGGCGGAGAAGGTCAGTACCAGCGTGTAGGGAATGACGTTGGCGATCATGCTGACCACCGAACGGCCCGACACCACGTCGGTGCCCAGGTCGCCGCGCAAAACATTGCTGAAGAACCGCCACATGCGTATGTGGATGGGCTGGTCCAGCCCCATCTCGCTGATAAAACGCTTGGAGAACTCGGGCGAGGCCTGCGGCCCGAGCAATATCGCCGCCGGGTCGCCCGGCACGATGCTGGAAAGCGTGAACAGCAGCAACATCGCGCCGAGCACGATCAGCGCAGTGGTGACCAGGCGACTGGTCAGGTAACGGACGGTGTCAGGTCGCACTGAAATCAGCGTATTGCCAATCTCCCCATCCCGGCACCGACGCCGGCTTCAACCAGCTGCGGTATACCAAGGAACTGGCTTCATTCGTCAGCCAGACATAGGCGCTGGTCTTGTCCATGGCCTTTTGCATGTCGACCACCATGGCGCGGCGCTTGGCCGGGTCGGTTTCGCTGTCGGCGCTCTTGAACAGCGCATCGAATTCAGAGCTGTTCCAGCGCGACCAGTTCCAGTTGCCGACCTGGCTCGGCGTGAACCATTGCAGCACGAAGTTGGGGTCGTGCTTGGCGTTGAAGCGTGACATGTACAGCTCCAGATTTTTGCCGGCATCGGCCTTGCCCGAACTCCAGTAGGTGCCTCCGGGTTGGGCATCGACCTCGATCGTGACCCCGATCTCGGCCAGCAGCGCACGCGCCACCAGCGCCATGTTCTGGTATTCGGGCTGGTTCAGGACGGTGAGCTTGAGCTTTAGGTTGCTCTGGCCCGCCGCTGCCAGCAAGGCCTTGGCCTCGGCCACATTGCGCTTGTAAACCGGCGCTTCCTTCCAGTGGCCCATGATCTGCGGTGGCAAGGCGGTGTTCAGACGCGGCACCTTGCCGTTGTAGCCCGCCAGCAGCATCTGGTCTACATCCACACCCAGGCGGATGGCCTGGCGCACACGCACGTCGGCCAAGGCGCCCTTTTCCATGTTCATGCCCATCCACACATAAGCGATGGAAGGCTGGTCGCTGACCGTCAGGCCTGCCACGCCGCGAAGCGGTTCAACCGCCGAAGGCGCCAGGATCGCGAAGTCGATTTCACCCGCGCGCAGCGCCAGGTCGGCGGTCTTGGCGTCGGTGATCACGCGCACGTTGATCTCGTCAAAATTACCTCGCCGCGCGCCCTTGTAAGCGGGGTTGCGCTTGAGCACCACGCCCTTTTGCTTGTCAAACGACGCCACCTGGTACTGGCCCGAGCCCACTGGCTTGAAGCCAAATTCCGGGCCGCGCTGCTCGAACCCCTTCTTGCTCACGATACAACCGGAGCCGTCGGCAATGACCACGTCGAAGATATTGGCCCGCGGCTGGGCCAATGTGATGCGCCCTTCGTATTTGCCCTTGACTTCTACCCCCACCAAGTGGAGCCAGTCGCCCTTGTAGGTCGATTCCTTGGCACCAGCCACCGGTGGCAAACCAATACGTTCAAAGGAAAACTTGACGTCGTCGGCGGTCATCTCGCCGAATCCGTCGGTGAACATCTGGCCCGGCTTGAGCTTGAAATCGATCACGGTGGGCGAAGTCTGCTTGACCTCGGCCGCGGCATCCAGCTCCAGCTCCGAGGAATTGGGCTTGGTCGTCATAAGGCGCTGGAACACCACCCGCATCACGTTGCCATCGGTCGGCCCGCGGCGAAAGGCCGGGTCGAGTACGTCGAATTCCGCCGAGGAACGCACGTTGAGCACCGGATGCGCACCTGCCGCCGTCTGCGCCTGCGCGCCAAACGGCAGGCTGATGCTAGCCGCTCCAACGACACCGGCGCCAGCCGCCAAAACGTCACGCCGAGAAATGTTTTTACCCATTGCCATACTCCTGGTTAAATCAAAAAAACTGCCACGCTGGCCGACCTTGCCGCACCACCCACCGCCACGCTGCACCAGTGTAGCGATTCACCGCAAGATTTGCCCGACTCTCTGAACTCTCGCACCCCCAAAATCACACCGCCGCCTCGATTGCAGTAGTCCGGATCATGCGCCGCCGCTGTGCAGAAAAATCGTTGATGGGGTAATGCAGCGTACAGCGGTTGTCCCACAGCAACACACCGCCCGGTTGCCACCGGAAGCGGCAGGTGAAGTAGTGCCTTTCCATGTGCGCAAACAGATAGTTGAGCATTGGCGTGCTTTCTTCCACCGTCATGTTCTTGAACGGGTTGGTGAACATGCGGTTGACAACTGGAAGCGGCGTCCCCGGTGGCGTCCATGGCATCGATGCCGCGCTCAGGAAAATCGCAGCCGCTGGCCGATGCCCAAGCGCTGGGCCTTCTCAAGCATGGTGTGGCCGAGCGCGATGTCGCTCAGCGACAAACCCCGGTGCCAGAACAAAATGGTTTCCGCTTCGGTTTGGCGCCCGGGCTTCAAGCCCGCAACAATCTGGCCCATTTCAGCATGCAAGGTATCCGACGAAAGTTTGCCGGCCTCCACGTGGGCGCGCAGGGAACCAAATTGCCCGCCCTTGCACTGGCCCCAGTCGTCCACCACCAGCTTGGACATGATGTCGGTCAGGTTCAACTCCACCGCGCTCATGGTGCCATAGGGCACTACAAAGGCGCCCGGCTTGATCCATGCGGTCTTGAGCAGCGGCGTGGGCTCGCGCAGGCGCGACGCCTCGACCACGATGTCGGCGCCCACCACGGTGTCGTGCCAGTTGTCGAAAGCCACGACCGTCTTGCCCAGGTCATCGGACAGGCGCCGGGCGAAATCGTTGCGGCTCTCGGCGCGGGCAGAGTGAACGCGGATCTGCTCGAAATCAAACAGCTTGTCGAGCAGGCGCACGTTCCAGTAGGCGGTGCCGCGTGCACCGATATGGGCCAGCACCCTGGAGTTCTTGCGGGCCAGGTATTTGGCGCCGATCGCCGTCACGGCACCGGTGCGCATTTCAGTGATGGCGGTGGCGTCGATGATCGCCGTGGGGATGCCGGTACGCGGGTCGAACAGCGTCAACATGCCTACTTCAGACGGCAGGCCGAGCTTGTAGTTGTCCACGAAGTCGCCCACCACCTTGACGCCGGCGAGGTTGATGGGCGCACCAATGGCGCCGCGCAGCACGTTGAAGTGCCCATCCACCCCGGCCCGGGGCGCAAGATGCATACGCGGCTCGATCACACACTCGCCGCGCCCCTGCGCCGCCAGGCTGGTCTCGATGGCGAGCAGGATTTCGTCGTCGGTGATGGCCAGCGCTTCCAGGTCCGGGCCGTTGAGGTAGTTGATGTAGATCGGTTTCACGCTGACGGTGCTTTTTGGGGAGCGGCTTACTTGTCTAGGCAAGATTAGCGCCAAGATCTTGAACAACAAAATTCAGTTTTCTTAAGCCAGCGCATTAAAAGGATTTATGCCAAGTACGACAAGCTGTCGGACAGTTCTCTCAAGCCAATTGCCTCGACCTCCGCGCTGATGGGGTAGCGTTCAAGCCCGGCGTGCACAACGAAGCGCTTGGCTGGTTTCAAGTCTTCACACGCTTCATAAAACCCTCGGGCCGGCTTGGCTGCGCGGCTGCGCTTGACCTCAATCGCCCAGCGTTCGCCGCCAGGCAGCTCCAGCAGCAGGTCAATTTCGGCGCCGCCAGACGTGCGGTAAAAGCCGGGTACCGTGCGCGCCGGTGCCGCGTTGATCAGGTTTTCGATCACAAAACCTTCCCAACTCGTTCCCACCACCGGGTGCCCCAGCAAGGCATTGCGGTCCGCAAGGTTCAGCAGCGCATGGACCAGGCCGCTGTCGCGGATGTAGACCTTGGGCGATTTAACCAGGCGTTTGCCAACGTTGACGTGGTAGGGCTGCAGGCGGCGCACCAGCAACAGGTCAACCAGCAAATCGGTGTAGCGGCTCACCGTCTGGCTGCTCACTTCCAGGCCAGCGGCGAGACGGGATGCATTTAGCAAAGCGCCCTGGTTGTGCGCCAGCATGGTCCAGAAGCGGCGCAGGGTTTCCGCCGGTACGCGCGATCCAAACATGGGCACGTCGCGCTCCAGGTAGGTCCTGAGCAGGTCTTTGCGCCAGTCCAGGCTGGCGCGGTCACCGCCTGCCAGAAAACTGTCGGGGAAACCGCCGCGTATCCACAGTGTTTCCAACGCGTCCGGAGGCAACTCCTGCGCGGTCAGCGGCGTCATGTCGATGTAGCTTATGCGCCCGGCCAGGCTCTCGCCGCTTTGCCGCATCAGGTCGAGTGACGCGGAGCCAAGCAACAGGAAACGCCCGGTACGCAACCCGCGCCGTCGGCCCTTGTCAATCAGGCCGCGCAGCGTCAAAAAGAGATCTGGCACACGGTGAATTTCGTCCAGGATGACCAGGCGGTTTTCGTACGCCTGCAAAAAGACCGAAGGGTTGCCGAGCTTGTCGCGATCCTGGGTGTCTTCCAGGTCCAGGTAGAGGGCGTTTTGCTGGCCGGCGATCTCGAGCGCCAAAGTGGTCTTGCCCACCTGACGTGGGCCGATCAAGGCGACGGACGCCTGACGCGACAACGCGTGTTGAACAAGTTCCAGAGTCTTGCGAATTAGCATCCATGCAAATTTACCATGATATGGAGAATATGCAAGGATGATAGGCGCCCCTGACTGCGGCTACAGGTGAATGGGTTGTACCTGACGGCAACGGACACACATGGATCGGCGCTGGCAACATTTCAAAACGCCACCTTATCATGGG
Source organism: Betaproteobacteria bacterium (assembly GCA_031367285.1). Classification (GTDB taxonomy): domain Bacteria; phylum Pseudomonadota; class Gammaproteobacteria; order Burkholderiales; family Burkholderiaceae_C; genus CAISIP01. The sequence goes on from JANLPN010000025.1 coordinate 5,679, forward strand.
TAATCATGAACTTCTCCCTGCGCCAACTGCGCTACTTTGTGACCATCGCAGAGCTGGGCCAGGTGTCGCGCGCCGCCGAGCAATTGCATGTCACGCAGTCGGCCGTGACGATTTCGATCCGCGACCTGGAGAATGAACTGGGCTACAAGCTGTTCAACCGCGAGTCGCACGGCATGGAGCTGACCGACGACGGGCGGCAGTTTCTGGCCCATGCGAATTCCATTGAAGCGGCGGTGGCCGACGCGCACAACATGCCGCGCCAGGCCGATGTGGCCGGGAATTTGCTGCTTGCCGCCACCCCCACGCTGGTCGGGTATTTCCTGCCGGAACACATCCACCGCCTGTCGGGTCTGCAGCCGGGCCTGTGTATCGCCATGCGCGAGCTCGACCGGCGCAGCATCGAGGCCGGTTTGCTGGCGGGTGAGTTCGACATGGCGATGATGGTCACGTCCAACGTCATCAACCCGGCCCTGCAGACCCAGACCCTGATCGACTCGCGCCGCCGCCTGTGGCTGCCCACCGGCCACCGGCTGGCCGAACAAGCCC
>JANLPN010000029.1:0-4518 GCA_031367285.1 Betaproteobacteria bacterium
CCTCACCGCTGGAGAAAACGCTGGAGCGGCTGGTCGATTTTGACCTGATCAACACCCCTGACCCCAAACACAAGGTGCGTCTGTCGGTCGGGGCCGTCAACGTGGAGACCGGCAATTTCCGCTACTTTGATTCCACCGACGCCACCTACACCCAGCCCATCGGGCCGCGGCACATCATGGCCAGCGGTGCCTTGCCGCCCGGTTTCGCGCCGGTGGAGATTGACAAGGAGTTCTACTGGGACGGTGGCCTGGTTTCGAACACGCCGCTGCAGTACGTGATAGACCAGCCTACGGCAAGCGACATGCTGGTGTTCCAGGTAGACCTGTTCAGCGCGCGCGGCCGGATGCCGCGAAACTTGAACGAGGTGGCCGAACGTGGCAAGGACATCCAGTTCGCCAGCCGTACCCGGCTTAACACCGACCTGGTGGCGGCACAGCAAAAGCTGACCCACGCGGCGCAGAACCTGGCATCCCGGTTGCCCAAGAAGTTCGCCGACGACCCGGACCTCATAACACTGCTCAATGCCGGCTCACCGGCGGCTATCACCATCGTGCACCTGATCCACCGCGGCAAACACTACGAGACCCAGTCCAAGGACTACGAGTTTTCACGCCACACCGTGCGTGAACACTGGGCCGCCGGCCGCGCCGACGTATCGCACAGCCTCAAGGACCAGCGCTGGTGTACACGCGGCAGGCCGCAGGCGGGGATACGCGTGTTTGACCTGACCACGCCGGTAAAGACCTGACGCGCCTCCTGCCGTGTTTTCTTCTCAGGCTTGCTGAGTCCAGTCCTCGCTGCGCCTCCATAACTCAGCCGCCAGGCCAACATCCTGGGCAAGACTGCTCGGCGTCCGGGGGCGGCATTTGTCGTAGTACAGGCCGGTCTCCCGTGCCACTTCGGGGGCGCAGGCGCAATACAGGCTGGTGGCGGCGCCTTCTTCGGTGGAGATCATGGCGAGTTTGATCAGCGTATTCAACGGCCATGGCACCTTGCGCCAGATATCGGACGCCACCACCCCGGGGTGCAAGGCGTAGGTGGTGACGCCGCTGCCCGCCAGGCGGCGGCCGAGTTCCGCGCTGAACAACACATTGGCGAGCTTGGAGACACAGTACGCCGCCAGTCCGCGGCCCTTGGTTGGCTGGCGCACTGCTTCCCAGTCGACTCCATCAGCCCGGTAGTGCGCGCGGCTGGCAACCGTGACGATGCGCGCAGCTTCCGAGGCCTTGATGCGCTTCAGCAGCAACTGGGTGAGCAGGAACGGCCCGACATGGTTGGTACCAAATGCCAGCTCGAATCCCGACCGCGTAAAACCGCGTTGTCCGCCCAGGCCCGCGTTGTTGACCAACAAGTGCAAGGGCAAACCCCGATCCAGAAACATCTGCGCGCATTGCCGGATGGAGGCAAAGTCGCCCAGGTCGAGTGGCAGCAGTTCGACCTGGGCACTGGCGCTGGCAGCACGAATCCGCGCCAGCGCCGGCTGTGCCCGCTCGCCCGAGCGGCAGGCGATGAATACGTGGGCGCCGCGTGTTGCCAGCTCGCGTGCGGTCACCAGTCCGATCCCGGTATTGGCCCCGGTAACGAGCGCAACGCGCCCGGACAGGGGCAGGGCTTGGGTTGAGGGCATGTGTCAGTACCGCCCGGGCGTTCCGAAGGTACTGAGCGCCCCTCGGGGGCCGCGAACGAAGTGAGCTTGGGGCAGTTTCATTTCAGCAGGCCCTACTTGACGCACTGCATGAGGTTGGTGCTTTTGCCGGGGCCGGTATGTTCGCTCACCACACAAGACATGCCGCCGCACAGGCAATGCACCACCGTGCTGGATAGGCCCGGTATGGCGGTCGGCACCGAACACTGGCAGGCCGGGGCCGACATGACGCCTTGTGCCCCGGCCTGGCCCCCGCGCAAGGCCAGCAGGCCCAGAAAAATTACGGTCGCCGAAACGAGAGCCGTGGCGGCGGCGCGCTTGTATCGGATGGCTGGTGTGAACATAGGGGCTCCCTGGTAAATGAGACAAGCAGTTTGCATCAGTGTGTGAGGGCGCGCAATGCCGCCACCACTACCAGCCCGGCCAGCGCGGCGAGCAGGTCACTGCGGCGCCAGAACATGACGGCCGCGCTTGCAGCAAGCCCTGCGACCTCGGCCATACCCCCGCGCAAGGCAGCCGGTGCCACGATGCCTACCATCACGGCCAGCGGTGCTGCCTTGAGCGCGGCCTCCACCCGGGGCGTGGCCTTGACCAGGCCCATGAGCCAGTAGCCGGCCGCGCGGCAGGCATAGGTGGCCAGACCCAGCGCAAGAAACAGCAGGACCGTGTCACGGGTAGATCTCATGCTCTAGGCTTCCGGCAATAAGCCACCAGAATGCCCGCTACACCTGCGGCGACGATAGGCCAGCCGCTGCTGAAAAACCGGTCGGTGACCAGAGCCGCCACCAAGGCCGCGCCCGCTGACGCGTAGTTGGGTCTGGCGCGCAACATGCTGGTCATCATGGCCATGCAAAACGCGACCAGGAAGAAGTCCAGCGCCAGCGCCTTGGGGTTGGGTATCCAGCCCCCGGTTAGCGCGCCCACCAAGGTGCCGGTCATCCACGGGAAAAACATGGCAAAGCCCGAACCCAGTACAAAACCTGCGTCTGCCTCGCCGGCCGCGCGCGCCTTCATGGAGACGACCCAGTTGCCGTCACCCAGCAGATAGAGCGCGGCATAGGCCCTGAAGGGTCGGGTGCCACCAAGCCACGGCCGCAAGGCGGCGCCGTACAACACATAACGCGCGTTGAGCAGGACCACCGTGGCCACCGTGGCATAAATGCCCGCGCCAGTGCTGATCGCGCCCACGGCCGCCGTTTGCGCCGAGCCGGAGTACACCGTCAGGCTCATGACCACGGCCTCGACCACGGAGAGCCCGTTGCTGAGCGCCAGAATTCCGAATGTCGCGCCATACAACAGTGCGCCGACGGCCAATGGCTGCGAAATAAGGAAACCACGCCGTACACCTGCAAACGTAAACGGGGTCGGTTCAGCGGGTGGTGGGGACGGTGCGGTCTCGGTCATAGGCCCCATTTTGCCGCCGCCGACGTTGCGCACGGGCCTGTTCAGTCCGGGCTTTCCCACTGCGGGTTCCAGACCACTTCCCAGAGGTGCTGGTCGGGGTCCTGGAAGTAGCCGCCATAACCACCCCAGAAGGTGTCGTGTGCGGGCTTGACGATCACCGCACCTGCGCTTTTTGCCTGCGCCATCACGGCATCGACCTGCGTCCTGGACGCCACGTTATGCCCGAGCGACAACTCGGTGGCGCTGGCCGGGGCCAGCGCCAGGCCGGAATCATGCGACAGGCTTTTGCGCGGCCACAAGGCCAGACGCAGGCCGCCCTGCAGCTCGAAAAAGGCCACGGCCCCATATTCGAATTCCTTGCCGATGATGCCGTCGGTACTGAGCCCGAGGCCCTGCCGATAAAAGCTGACGGAGCGCTCCAGGTCGTCCACGCCCAGGGTGATGACCGTGACGCGTGGCTTCATGCTCCAGCTTTCAGGTTTTCAGGTGTAGGTGATCCAGTCCGCATATTGCGCCGCGTCCAGGTGCGGCAGGGTGTTGTAGGTCAGCAGCTTGTGGCGCTTGGGGTTGAAGATAAATTCCGTCACGGCGCTGTTGCGGATATGCAGGTTCATCTCGATGGTGGTCTCGGGAGTGGTGCCCAGGATCTGGCCCACGGCGGTGGAGATCGGGCCGCCGCTGGACACCAGCAGCACGTTGCCGTCGAAGTTCTTGCGCACGTGGTCCAGCGCACTGCTGACGCCGGCCACGAAGTCGGTGTAATCGGGCATGCCTCTGGGGCTTACCACGCCGTTCATCCATTGCGTGAGGCCGTCGCGCAGCAGGCGGAAATGGTGCCGGTACATCTCGGGCGTGTCGGGGTTCTCCAGCGGTTGCGGGTGGATGGCGGCAATCACGGCCGCGCTGTCGTATTCGTTCAGGCCCGGCCAGGGCAGGGCCTGCAGGTCCTGCCCGGCACGCTGGCAGATGCCGGCATAGGTCTGGGCATGGCGGCGCAGGGTACCGGTGATGGCAGCCTGAAAGCGGATGCCCTTGTGGGCGAAATATTCGCCCAGCCGCACACTTTGCCGCGTGCCCAGCTCGCTGAGCTGGTCATAGTCCGCGGCGCCAAACGAAGCCTGGCCGTGGCGTACAAGATAAAGCTGTCCCATGCGGACATTGTCCGGGCGCAGCCGCCGCCGCGCAGTCGCGCTTGAGACGGGTGAGCAGGTGAATTGGCCTGTTAAGTTCTCATGGCGGGACCGTGGTATGTCCGTGCACCTGGGCCGGCGTACACCCACGCCCCGATTCCATGAAGGAGACGCGTTATGAAACGCACGCCCCAACAACACGCGCAGTTCGAGCGCGAAGGTTATCTGTTTTTCCCCGGCCTGTTCACACCCGGGGAGACGCGCATGCTCAACGCTGCCGTGCCCGAGTTGTACGGCCGGCGCGAAGCCTACAACGTGCGCGAAAAGGCAGCGACGCG
>JANLPN010000031.1:0-10496 GCA_031367285.1 Betaproteobacteria bacterium
CAGCGACACGGTGGACGGCCAGATGCAGACCTTTGCCGCCAAGGACGGCCGTTTCAACCGCGACAACTTCTTCGGCCAGAACGAGGAGCTGCGCCGCCTGGCCCAGGGCATGACGGACGAGCAGATCGACCGCCTCAAGCGCGGCGGCCACGACCTGGTAAAGATACACGCCGCCTATACCGCCGCCGCTGCCCACCGCGGCCAGCCCACCGTGATTCTGGCCCACACCAAGAAGGGCTACGGCATGGGCAAGGCCGGCCAGGGCCGCATGACCACGCACAGCCAGAAGAAGTTCGACGGCGACGAACTGGTCGAATTCCGCAACCGCTTCAACCTGCCCATGAGTGACGAGCAGGTGACCCGGGTCGAGTTTTTCAAGCCCGCCGACGACAGCCCGGAAATGCGTTACCTGCACCAACACCGCAAGGCGCTGGGCGGCTACCTGCCGGTGCGCTCCACACAAGCCGAGGTGCTGCCCAAACCTGATCTTGCAAGCTACGCCCAGTTTGCCGTGGCCGCGGCGGGCAAGGAAATGAGCACCACCATGGCCTTTGTGCGCATGCTGGGCAATCTGCTGAAAGACAAGCTGCTGGGCCCGCGCATTGTGCCCATAGTGGCCGACGAAGCGCGCACCTTTGGCATGGCCAACCTGTTCAAGCAGGTCGGCATTTATTCCAGCGTCGGGCAGCGCTACGCACCGGAAGACATAGGCTCGGTGCTGAGCTACCGCGAGGCGGTCGATGGCCAGATCCTGGAAGAGGGCATCAGCGAGGCCGGTGCCATTGCCAGCTGGACGGCGGCGGCCACCAGCTACAGCGTACACGGCCTGGCCATGCTGCCGTTCTACATCTACTACTCGATGTTCGGCTTCCAGCGAGTGGGCGACGCCATCTGGGCGGCGGCCGACCAGCGGGCGCGCGGCTTCCTGCTGGGCGCAACCTCGGGCCGCACTACATTGGGCGGCGAAGGCCTGCAGCACCAGGACGGCAGCAGCCACCTGGTGGCGGCGACCATCCCCAATTGCAAGGCCTACGACCCGGCTTATGCGGGCGAGATGGCCGTCATCGTGGATGCCGGTATCCGCGAGATGGTGGTGGAGCAGCAAGACGTCTTCTACTACGTCACGCTAATGAACGAGAACTACGCGCAGCCCGATGTTCCCGAAGAACTGGCGCCGCGCATACTGCGCGGCTGCTACCGCTTTGACGGCTGGAAGCCTGCGACGTTCAGGGAGATACCGGGTGCCAAGGCGATAAGCCTGATGGGCTCCGGCGCCATCCTGACCGAGGTGGTCAAGGCGGCGCAGCAGTTGCTGGAGGAGGGTTACGCGGTGGAGGTGTTCAGCGTTACAAGCTGGAGTGAACTGGCGCGCGACGGGCAGGCCTGCGAGGCGGCGCTGTTGCGCGGCGAGCCGGCACGGCAGCCTTTTGTGGCGCAGCAACTGGCGGCAAGCGCCGGCCCGGTGATTGCCGCTACCGACTACGTGCGCGCCGTGCCTGAGAGCATCCGCGCCTTTATCCCCGAAGGCCGGCGTTATCTCACGCTGGGTACCGATGGTTTCGGGCGCAGCGACACGCGGGCCGAGCTACGGGCGTTTTTTGGGGTTGATGCCAAGCGTATTGCCGAGGTGGCAAGGGCGGCTACCGGTGCCAGGTGCTGAAGTCAAGGCTGTTGGTCTGCACGCCTGAACACGCAATGAAACAACCCAGCCCTGCCGCGGAACGCAGCCAGGGGCCCCTACTGGATGTTCTGCGGCAGCTTATGCCTGGGCCTGGCCCGCTACCTTGCGCCGCCCGGCCAGTTGCTGGTTTACGGGCTTTTCCTGGAGCAGGGCGTGCCCACGTCCCCCGGAAATGTCGAGTTCGACAAAAGCCTGCGTGCGCGAAATCCGGCGTGGGGCGTTCGGTCATTGGAAGCGGTGTCCGAACGTGCCACAGTCGCCGACCTGCACTTGCTTCAGCGATTCCAGAAGCCGGCCAACAACCTGCTGCTGGTGTTTGGGAGGTAGCGCCTCGACTCACAACATAGACACACACGCAACGAACGCAAAACCTCACCAACCGTCAGGGAGACTACCGCGACAGCGGTTTAGTCCCCTGACAGACTGCAGTCCTTCATTGGCGGCCCCTTGACCGACTGCTCGCATCGACCGCGGTCATCTGCCGCGACGAGCTAAGCGCCCAGGGCGCAGAACCTGGTCAGAGTAACTCAGCAACGTGTCCCGCCATATGTTTTTGCCCTATCGCGTTGATGCCTTCAAGTACGCGCGATAGTTGCCCGACGACTTCAGCATGTAGACACGCCCCTCGACTACGAAGGCATCCAAGTTGTGCTCCGTTGTATAGGCCGAGAGATCGGCCAAGCTGTTTATGAACCCTTTTCCCTTAAAGTTTAGAGAGGTATTGCATAGGACGCCGAAACCTGTACGCGCCTTGAATGCCAGGAGCAGATCATGCAAAGCGCGGTTGCTCGATGGGGGCAAGATCAGGTGGGCCTGGATGCGGGCGAGGCCGAGATGACGGTGGAGGGCGGTGCATTGGTGCTGCGCAAGCCCACCAATCCCGTGCGTGCTGGCTGGGCCGAGGCGGCCAGCAAGATTGCAGGGCACGGCGATGACGCCTTGGTGATGGGTGAATTCGGCAACGACGCTGATTCGGAGCTTGCGTGGTAAAACACGGTGATCGTCGCGCCAATGACCACCAAGAGCCACCCGGCGCTGTTTCGCCTGCCGGTGGCGCATGCGGGTAAAAATGGATTGATTCTGCTGGAGGCTTTTTCCAAGTGATGGCTATCGCGCAGTGTTGCCTGCATCCCGATGTCCAGGCCGGCAAAGAGGATGGCCGGCGTGTGCAGCGAGGACATGGGGCCGAGAGCTGCGGCGGATGAGACGGCTCAGGCGGTTTTCCTGGCGTACAGAATCATCTGCGTACAACGAAACAGCGCAATGGTCTTGCCGGTCTCGCGGTGCGTAACGACAGCGTCCCAGACCTGCGTGTTTTTGCCGAGATGCGCCGGCTTGGCGGTACAGCTTATGGTGCCCTCCAGCGCGGTGCCGAGATGGTTGGACTTGAGCTCTATGGTCGTGAAGCCGCTGGCACCTGCGGGCAGATGGGCGCTGCAACCATACCCTGCCGTGGTGTCGGCCAGCGTCACCACGCTGCCCGCGTGCAGAAAACCGTTGGGCGCCATCAGGACCTTTCTGATGGGCAGCTCGGACCGTATTTCGGACGCGTCAATGTGGGTAAATACCATGCCCAGGTGGCCGGGTAGGTGGCCGACACCACGCTGGTTGAGTTCTTCAATGGTGACCATGTCTTGTCCTTGCTTGAGAATGCGGGCTATCTATCTTTGACCGGACGGCAGCTTTTTGATGGCTGCGGAAAACACCGTGTGCGCTGACGCATCCACCGGCCGGTGCCTGGCCTGGGTGCTGGCCGGGTAGTGGCCCAGGAAGTTGTTGCCCTTCCAGTTCGTCGCCGGGCGCACTGGTCGCGGTGCAAACCCACCGCCGCAGTTGGGGCAGACATTGCCCAGCACCGTGTCCACGCAGCCGGCGCAAAAGGTGCATTCAAAGCTGCAGATACGCGCATCGGCGGCGTCCGGTGGCAAGGGCTTGTTGCAGTGTTCGCATTGGGGGCGCAGTTCCAGCATATCGGGCATCCTTTCGCGGGTGGGCAATGTGCACATTCCAGTTTATCGCCCTGAGCCGGTATCAGCGCGGCGTGGGCTCCAGCCGCACCTGCAATAGCTGTGCGGCAATGGCCGGGTCGTCGGCGTCGGTGACCAGGGTCAGCAGCAGCCCATCGGCCTCGGCCTGCACGGCGATTCCTTCGACTTTAGGTGCGCCTTGCAGCCGGTACAGGCAATGCAATTTGCCGTCCGGCGCCATCACACCGACTGCGGATCCCGCGCAGGCGCCGTCCTCGAAACTGTTGCGGGTGTTCTCGGCCACCGCACAAAATGCCCAGGCGCCGCCAGGCAGCGCGGCACCGTCGGTCAGGCCCAAAGGCACGCCATCGATGGCACCCAGCACAATCTCCTGGACGGCCTTCGGTGCCGGTGGCTGCGCGCGCCGCCCCGCCAGCCACGGCGCCACCTGGTTCCAGTCAAAGCTGATGCGGGCGTTGCGCGCGTCAGCCTGGTTGCCGCGCTGCAATAGGTGCAGTTCACCGCTGGACAGGAACGCACCTTCGATGTTGAGGTCCGCAAAACGTGCCTTGAGCGGGGCGTAAAGCGCCGATAAATCGATGCCGGTCATGCGCTCCATGGCCGCACCCCGCGTATCCAGCGCGATCAGTACGGCGGTATCCCGGTTGGGCCGGGAGCCCGAGCCCAGCGCCAACAGCGCTCCGTGCGGGCAGCCGGGCAGGGCGGGCAATACGGCCAGGGCTTCCAGGTCGGGCTTGGCCTTCTTGCGTTTGCCTTTGTCGTTGGGCAGGTCACCGTCCAGCAGGCGTACCAGGCGCAGCGGGGTGTCGCGCGGCCCGGCCTCCTGGAACATACCCAGGTGGTGTTCGTCATCGGCCACCACATACAGGTACCCTTTCACCCGTGCCAGCCCACTGGCTGCGCTCAGATAGGCTTGGCCGCGCGGATGCCGCTGCGGATCTACGGACAGGTCGCGCAGGTGGTGGGGAACAAGCATCGGCAGCGGCAGCGGCATGGCGGGATCGTGGCACAGATAACGCGAACGGTAGCGTATTGGGCGTTACATTATTTGCAATGGGTGCGCACGATGCACCACCCAACCCAGGCAAGCCCATAGCAATGAATCTCCCGCAGACCGACACCGGTGCGCCGCGCGCGCACCAACTGGCCATTGAATTTACCGGCTCGGGCAGCGAATACTTCCGCATCTGGATCGTGAACCTGCTGCTCACGCTGGTGACGCTGGGTATTTATCTGCCCTGGGCCAAGGCGCGCAGACTGCGCTACTTTTACGGCAATACGCTGGTCGGTGGCGAGCCGTTGGGCTTTCATGGCAACCCGCGCAAGATGTTCAAGGGGTATGTGTTGATCGGGGTACTTTTTGCCCTGTATTCCGCGGCGGGAAATTTCTCCGTGTTTGCGGGGGCGGTGGCGCTGGTGCTGGTGGCGGCCATTGCGCCGGCACTGCTCAGGGCGTCGATGCAGTTCCGCCTCGCCAATACCAGTTGGCGCGGTTTGCGGTTTTCGTTTAATGGCTCACAGACTGCGGCCTATCGGGCGGCACTTCCCCTGCTGGTGCCCGGCGCGGCCATTTTCGTTGGGCTTGTTGCGGCCATGTATGTCGGGGTTCCGCCGGCCTGGCAGTCTCTGATGTCCCTGGTGATTTTGCTGGCCAGCCTGGGCGTTTTGCCCTGGCTGTTCTGGAAACTCAAGCAGTACCAGCACAACAATTACGCGCTGGCCTCGCTGCAGACCACGTTCACGGCCTCTGCGGGCTCGTTCTACAGGCTGCTGGCACAGATCATCGGCGTGGCCGTGATGGTGTTTGCATTGCCGCTGGTGCTGCTTGCCGCCTGGGCGTTTTCACAGCGTGGTGCCGCCGTCGGTCCGGGGCTGTTCACCACGGCGGTTATGTCTTTATTGCCCTTGCTGGCGATGTTCAGCGTGTTCGTCATGGTCAAACCGTATCTGACGTCGCGTCTGCAGAACTTGGTGTGGACACGGACCCGCAACAACGCGCTGTATTTCCTCAGCGACCTGCGTTTCAAGGCCCTGCTGTGGCTCACGCTCAAGAACTGGTTGCTGATTGTGCTGACGCTGGGCCTGTACTGGCCTTTTGCCGCCGTGGCGCAGGCACGTTTGCGCCTGCAGGCCGTGACGGTCTACACGCTCGAGAGTCCCGACCTTCTGGTGGGACAGGCGCGCGCCATGGAGGGCGACGCCGCTGGTGACGCGGCCGGCGATCTGTTCGGCCTGGATATCGGGCTGTGACTCGCGATGAAAGGAACATCGGGGCCGGTTTTGCCCGCCAGCTATTTTGACGGCATCAACGCACGTGCCCAGCCGGTGAGCCTGCAGGTCCAGGGCCCTGCCTTGCGGGTCACAGGCGAGCTTATCGATGTGGCTCTGGATCTGCGGGACGTGACCTGGCCGGAGCGCACGCGCCATGGCATACGGGTGGCGCATTTCAAGGGTGGTGGCTCGGTGCAAAGCGCCGATGCCGCGGCATGGGACGCCTGGAGCCGCGGCGGGGGCCTGCACGAACCACTGGTGGTCAGGATACAGCAGAACTGGCGCTGGGTACTGGCCAGCGTGGTATTGCTGCTGGCCATGGCGGTGGGGGTGCAGCGCTGGGGCCTGCCTTTGGTGGCGCAGGCGGTGGTGACCGCGACGCCGCTGAGTTTTGATGTGTCGCTGGGGCGGGCGTCGCTGGCCGTGTTGGACGACCGACTGATGCGGCCCAGCAAGTTGCCTGTGGCGGAGCAGGCGCGGCTGCGCGCGGCCCTGGCGCAGGCTCTGGCGGCGGCACCGGCCGGCAGCGTACCGGCCTGGGAGCTGGTGTTCCGGGACAGCCGCGCCGGCCCCAATGCTCTGGCATTGCCGGGTGGCACCTTGATCATGACCGACCAGCTGGTGGAGCTGGTCGGGCACGATACGCAAGTGCTCGTTGCGGTGCTGGCGCACGAACTCGGCCATGTGCGTTACCGCCACGGTGTGCGTATGCTGGTGCAGGTCACGGTGCTGGGCGGCTTGTCGGCGCTGGTGCTGGGGGACTTCAGCACCGTGTTGTCCGCGGCACCGGTGTTGCTGGGGCAGGCCAGTTATTCGCGCCAGGCCGAACGCGAAGCCGACGCCGAGGCGGTGCGTCTGCTCAAGGCGGCGCGGATTTCGCCGGCGGTCATGGTGACGCTGTTCGACAAGCTTGAAGAGACACGAAGCCAGGCCGGCAAGCCCGGCTCCGGGGCGGTGCGCGAGGAATCCTGGCTGGGCATTGCATTTGCCTCGCATCCGGCCGATGCCGACCGCGTGCGTTACTTCAAGGAAGCGGCAGCCCGGTAGGCCTGGACCCCATGGTGCTAGAAGTTGCCATCGCGCAAGGCCAGGTCCGAACACGGATACGCCACACAGGGCAGCACATACCTATCGGCCTTTTCTTCGGCGCTCAGGCCCGGCCATTCGATCTCGTAACGCACCTCACCGCGATCCAAGCGCGCGATGCAGGTGCGGCAGGTTCCGTTGCGGCAGGAGCTTGGCCAATCCAGGCCACCCTGTTCCAGGGATACCAGCACCGGCTGGTTGGCCCAGGCATCGAATTGCTGTGCGCCTGGCTCCAGACTGGCGATAAAAAACGGCGGCGTTTCGGAACTGTTCATACACGGGCATTTTCGCCCAGCCATTTCAAGGCGTTGGCTGCGGCTCAGGCAATCGGTAGCTTCCGTCCAGCAGTTCGGGTTTGGGCAGGTAGGCGCGCAGGCACAGGAAGAAGCCGTCGGCAGGTGCCGGCAGCCAGTTGGCGCGTGCCGTAGTGTCGAGCGGCGGCGCATGTTGCAGCGTGAGTGTCAGCCCGCCGTCGGCATCAAACACCAGGCCGGGCGTGCGGTCGCCTATGGAGTAACGCTCGATAGCGTTGGGCACCAGGAAATAGTCGTTGGCGCTGTACAGCGTGATCGACCAGAAGGCATTGACCGGGGGCAGCTGGCCGGGCGCAAAACGCATGCTGTAGCGGTTGCTGCCATGCAGGGCCGCACCGTTGCCGTCGGTCTCGCAGCGCGGGTAGGCGGCCTCCCTGGTCTCCAGCGCGCCTATGCCCTGGCGTGCCACAAAGGCGCGCAGCAGCCACTCGCTGCCAAAGGAGGTGCCCAGCTGTATGGGGCGCCGCCAGGCCGAGCGTTTGCCCGTGGCGCCAGCCGACGCGTGGCGGCCAAATACCTCGCCCTCAGCGCTGTCCAGCAGCTTCAGGGTGGTGGCGCAGGCGCGCTCCAATGCTGCGTGCGCCTCAAGCGGCAGCGGCTCTGCGTCAGTCGCACCAATACCAATCTGCCGGAACTGCGCCAGCAGCGCCGCGTCCGCTGCGGGAGGTGGACAGGGTCGCAGCGCATCGTTGACCATCGCCACAAACCGGTCTGCGGTAAATGGAGCGCGGGCCGCACAACCGGCGTCAAAGCGGCGTGGCTGTCCGGGTCGCTTGCCATGCCAGTCCTCCAGCGCCGCCATCAGAAACCGGTCCTGCAAGGCGTTGACGGTGGCAACGTCGTGTGGGCCATCCACCAGCACACGCCCGATGATCCAGTTCCAGTCGGTTGCGCAGCGCACGTGGCGGCCTGGTGCACGGAACTCGGGCGGCACCTCGCCCGTCCAGCCCGGCCCGCTGACCAGCACCTGGCCGGCACTATTGCCGGTGGTGCGGGTACCTACATGGGCAAAGGGGTTGGTGTAGTAGTCCAGGAAACCCAGCACGTAGTAGCGGTCACCCGTGTCGGGCACCGTGATCACGAGCGGCCCCTCAGACAGGTCGATCCAGGCGTTGACGTACAGCGTGTCGTTGTTGGGCATTACCACGCGGCTCTTGCCGGCGGTGAGCAACTCGCGCTCGTGTGTGAACAGGTTGCACCAGCGTTGGGTACTCTCGGGGCTGTCGCCCGCAAAACCCAGGCCGGGGGCCTTGCGCGCCGAAGTGGCGGACCGCATGCGCTGCATCTCGAACAGCGGCCAGCAGTAAACGCAGGCTTGCAAGGCCAGCGCGTACAGGTAGTCGGCGCGCGGGGTGGTGGTGGGGGAGGCGGTGTCGGTGTCGGTCATGGCTTGGCAATTCCGGTTCAGGTGCTGACGGCGCGCAGGGGCGGAATGCGCCAGCTGCGCGCTTCGGGGCGCGGGCAATACATGCGAAGCACCAGGTAAAAGCCGCCGGCGGGCGCGGGCAACCAGTTGCAACTGCTGCCTGGTGGCGTATGGGTTATTAAAAGGGACAGGCCACCGTCCGGGTCGTATTGCAGGCCCGGCGTCCGGTCGCCGATGGCGAAACGCGCCATGGCGTTGGGGTATAAAAAGCGGTCGGCATCGTACAGGGTGACGGACCAGAAGGCATCCACCGGCGGCATATCGCCGGGCTCGAAACGCAGCACATACCGCGTGCCGCCATCCAGCGGCTGCTTGTCGGCGTCGAAGTCGCCCATGGCGTACACAGCCTCGTCGCTGGCCAGCGCGCCGAGGCCCTTGTAGGCGGTCAATGCGCGTGTCATGTAGTTGCAGCCATAACGGCCCAACTCGAAATGTGCGGCCCAGGGCCGTGCAACCCGGCTGCGGGAACCGGCTTCGACCAGTGCGGCCGCGTCCAGCAGGCCTTGCCGCAGGCCGGCGCGCAACGAGGCATCAAGCCGAGACCAGTCGAAGGCCGGGCCTGGCGCGAGCCCGCCGCGTGCCAACCAGGCCGCGAGTCCGCTGTCTTCCAGCGGAGGAGGTGTATCGCCCAGGCACTGGCACAGGTTGGTAAAGAAGGCTGCGACGATGGCCTCCGCGTCACCGGGGCGTTCCTGCAGAGCGGCCATGGTGTCCTGCGGCGCACCGGCCCAGTTGCGCACCGATGCCGGGAGCTGCCCGTGGTCGGTGCCGGCCGGGCATTCCAGCCGTATGTCGGCTTGCAATGCCTGGGCCGGGGCCACATCGTCGCCCGCGCCAACCACCACGCGCGCAATCAGCCACACCAGATCAGTCGGTGCGCGCACCACACGTGCACCGGCCGGCAGCGGCTGGTCCACCGGAGAGCCCGGCCCCACGAGCACCACCGTCTCGCCTTGCGGCGGGCTGGTGCGCGAGCCCGGGTTTTCGAAGTTATTGGTCCATGCGTCGTAGAGCGCCAGCACGAAGTAGCGGCCACCATGGTTCGCACAGGATGGCACATGCAGCAGGCGCGGGCCGTTGGCAAGGTTGATCCAGCCGGTGGTGTAGAGCAGGTCGTTGGCCGGCGTGACCACGTCGCGGTCGGCTGCCGTGGCGGCGCGTTGTACATGGTGCAGGCGGTCTACCTGTGCCCGCCACGCCGCCTGGTCGCTGCCACTGGCCAGGGTTTGCAGGCGGCAGGTACGCAAGGTTTCGACCAGCGGGTAGCCCCATACAAACGCGGCCAGCCCTGTGGATTGGCCCAAGGCAAAACGCGGGTTGCCCTGCGTGGCGGATGCGGGTGCAGCGGTTGCGTTCATCAGGCAACCTCAGCCCAATGGGCTGCGGTGCTATTCGCCTTGAGGGCGGCCTGGCGGCTCATGCCTGTGCTCCTTGCGACCGGGACCGGCCCACCACCACGGCGTCTACGGCACAGCCGCCACCCAGGGCTTTGGGCATGGCGATAAACGGATTGATGTCGATGCTGTCCAGCGTGTCACCCGCTGCAAACGCCAGGCGCGACAACGCAGCCAGATTGGCGGCCAGAAACTCCAGGTCCACCGGAGTGCGGCCACGCGTGCCCGTCAGCAGGCCCAGGCCCTTGGTTGCGCGGATCATGTCCAGCGCCTGCTGCTCGGTCACCGGGGCTGAACGCAGCACCACGTCGCCCAGCAGTTCCACAAATATGCCGC
>JANLPN010000060.1:0-5895 GCA_031367285.1 Betaproteobacteria bacterium
GGCATTCGCGATGCGGCGCGCCGCGCCAACGACTACCCGCACCAGTTCTCGGGGGGTATGCGCCAACGTGTGTTGATTGCCATCGCCGTGTCCTGCAAACCGGACCTGCTGATCGCCGACGAACCCACCACCGCACTCGACGTCACGGTGCAGGCCCAGATACTGCGGCTGCTGATGCGCCTGCGCCAGGAGTTGGGCATGGCCTTGATGCTGATCACCCATGACTTCGGCGTGGTCGCGGGTATGGTGGAGCGGGTGTGTGTGATGCAGGGCGGCGAGATCGTCGAGACCGGCCCGGTGGACGCCTTGTTTGCCAACCCGCAACATGCCACCACCCGTGCGCTGCTCGATGCGGTACCCCGGCTTGACGCCACCGGGCGGCTAGTATGAAACTGCCCCAAGCTCACTTCGTTCGCGGCCCCCGAGGGGCGCTCAGTACCTTCGGAACGGCCGGGCGGCACTGAAATGAACCCGCTTGCGCCACAAGCCGTGCCCTTGCTGCGGGTCCGCGCGTTGTCGGTCACCTTCCCGGCACGCAACGGCAATCCGCCGGTGCGTGCGGTGCAGGACGTGTCGTTCGATATCGCCCGCGGCCAGACGCTGGGGCTGGTGGGTGAATCCGGGTCTGGCAAGACAAGCACCGGCCGTGCCATCCTGCAACTACAGGCGGCAACCGGTGGATCGGTGCAATTGCTGGGCCAGGATTTGACTGCCATGGGGCGCTCCGAGGTGCGCCGCATGCGCCGGCATATGCAGTTCGTGTTGCAAAACCCGTACGCGAGCCTGCATCCGCGCATGACCATTGCCCAAACCCTGACCGAGCCGTTGCAGGTACACCAATCGGTGCCACCTGGCGACAGGGCCGCACGGGTGGCTGAACTGCTGGCGCTGGTGGGTATGGACCCGGACGTGGTGCGCCGTTACCCGCACGAGTTCTCAGGCGGGCAGCGCCAGCGCATCGTGATCGCCCGCGCACTGGCGGTGAATCCGGACTTTGTGGTGTGTGATGAACCGGTCTCCGCGCTCGACGTGCGGACACAGGCACAAATCGTTGCCTTGCTCAAGTCGCTGCAGGACAAACTCGGCCTGTCGTACCTGTTCATCGCCCACGACCTGGCCATCGTGCGCCAGGTAGCGCACCGGGTGGCAGTGATGTTCGCGGGGCAGATCGTCGAGCTCGGGGCTGCCGCACAGGTGTACGGCCAGCCGGCCCATCCCTACACGCGTGCCCTGCTCGACGCGGTGCCGGTGCCCGACCCGGCGCTGCAGCGCGCGAAGCTCAGGCAGGTTCCGCCAGAGCCGCGGTTCCACGGGCGCGAAGGTGGCAGCGGGCCGTGTGTGTTGGGTGAAGACCATGCCCGCACGGGCACTGCCGCCTGGCATGTGCTTGGCCCCGGTCATGGCGTTTCATGCCGGTTCTGGCCACCGCAATCCGGGCCTGGACTTTCGGAGCGGCTTGGCACGGGCGCCATCGTCACGCCATGAACTGCAGCAGGGAATGTTTCGTGCGATGAAACAGCGCAGCGCCGTGCAGGCGCGCCGTGGCGCCAGCACCGGCAAATGCCAGTCAGCGCATTGAAAGGGGCACGCTGATCGTGCTGGCCGTGCGGGCCAGTTCCCGGCCCATGCGCGCCAGGGTTTCAGCCGGCATCAGTTTTGACGGGCCTGAGATGCTGATCGCCGCTACCGCCGTGCGGTTGCCGCTCTCGCGGATGGCGGCGGCAACACAGCGCGCGCCAAGTTCGTTTTCTTCCATGTCGAGCGCATAACTGCGTGCTGCGCTGGCCGCGATTTCGTCCATGAAGCGTTCACGGTTGGTAATGGTGTGAGGTGTACGGGCGAGCATGCGCCGCGGCACGGTGCGATTCAGCTCGGACTCGCCCAATGTGAACAGGATCGCCTTGCCCAGCGCCGTGGAGTGCAACGGGTCGCGCTTGCCGATCATCGCCTCGGCATGCAGCAGGCGGCTGGAACCCACCATGTCGATATAGACGATTTCGCCCCCATCGGGTATGCCCAGATTGACGGTTTCGTTGAACTGGCGTTGCAGGCGCAACATGGTTGGCTGGGCAATCTGGCGGATGTTCTCGGCATACGCCGACAGCGGGCGGGTGACCGCCACGCGGTGGCCAATCACATAACGCTCAGTGCTTTCGTCGTAGCCCACAAACCCCGAAGCACGCAAGGTGTACAGGTAGCGAAATGCGGTCGTCTTGGGCAGCGCGGTGCACGATGCCAGATCGGACAGCGTCATGGGCCCCGCGCTCGCAACCAGCGCGTCGAGCAGTTGCATGGACTTGTGGACCGGGGTCACCACGTAGCGGCGATCAAGCGTCATTTCCCACCTCGGAGTATCCGGACCAATATACCCGCAAGTGCCCTCCAACGCCACGGGAAAACCCTGATGGCGTGGCGCGGCGCACGCTGCTCCGTGGTCAGGCGCGGCGGCAAGCTGGGGTAGCATGGCCCGAATTTCCGGCTGGTCGCAGGCGTCGGTCGGCCGAGCATCCACCCCAAGGAGCCCTTATGCAGACAATTGATCCAGCCCAATGGCGCGCACTCAGTGCGGCGATCCTGTCCGATGTGATGGACAGTCTGGGCCTGGCGCGGCGTGCCATGCGCCCGTTTGTGCGGCCGGTGGATGAAACACGCATCCTGGTCGGTCGCGCCCGCACCGGCCTGTACATGACGACCTATGCACTGCGCGACGGCGAGAACCCGTATGAGGTGGAGATCGCCCTGGTGGACGACCTCAAGCCCGGCGAGGTGGTGGTGCTGGCCTGCAACGGCCCGACCGAGCGTATCGCCCCGTGGGGTGAGTTGTTGACCACCGCGTCGATGGCACGGGGGTCCGCCGGTTGTGTCACCGATGGGTTGGTACGCGATGTGCGGCAAATCAGGGACCTGGCCTTTCCGGTGTTCCACGGCGGCATCGGCCCGCTCGACACCAAGGGCCGCGCACGCATGGTGGAGCGCGATGTGCGCGTGGAGTGCGCAGGCGTGTGTATCGACCCTGGGGACATTGTTTTCGGTGACGTGGACGGCGTGGTGGTGGTCCCGCGTGCCCACGAGCACGAGGTCATCGCCCGCGCGCTGGAGAAAGTGGCGGGGGAAAACCATACCCGTGACGCGCTGCGCAAGGGCGAGCCGCTGGCAGCCGTGTTCAAGCGGTTTGGCATCCTGTGAGAGCGTGTCTGCCCGTGGCGTTGTTTCGCCGCATGAAACGTGGCTGGCGATAGACCGCAAGGTCCGCTGGCTATCATGAAAAAATGCGCGTTGCACTGATACACATCGGCCAGGAAACCAACGATTTCAATCCGGTTCCCACCACCCTGCGCGACTACGAATCGTTCGGTATCGTGGAAGGCGCGGCGATCGCGGAAACCTTCCGAGGCGTGGGCGAGATCGGCGGCTTCCTGGATGCCATCAAAAAGTCGGGCCAACCGATCGAGGTGCTGCCCATCGTGCGCGGTTGGGCGGTGGCCGGCGGGCGTATCACCCAAGATGCCTACCAGTTCTTCGAGCAGAAAATCCGCCTGGGCCTGCAGGCGGTCGGACCTGTCGATGCCCTGTCTTTGCAACTGCATGGGGCTTGTTCGGCCGAAGGCCTGGACGATGTAGAGGGCGCGCAGCTGGAGACCTGCCGCGCTGTCCTGGGGCCCCATGTACCGATCGTGCTGGGCCTGGACCACCATGGCAACGTGACGGAAAAAATGGTGGCCCTCAGCACCGCCATCGTCGGCCACCGCACACAACCGCATGACCCCTACGACACCGGCCGCGTCGCGGCCGAAGTGATGCTCAGAATTCTGGTGGGTGGCGCTCGACCGGTGACCGCCTGGCGCAAGCTGCCGCTGTTGTCGCACCAGGAGCAGTTCCTCACCGCGCAGGGTCCCATGAAGGTCTGGTTCGACCGTGCGCGCGCCATCGAGGCTGACCCACGCGTGCTGCAGGCCTCCAACTACCCGATGCAACCCTGGCTCGACGTGGCCGAAGGCGGCTGGTCCACGGTGGTGGTGACCGACAACGACCGGCCGCTGGCCGAAAAACTGGCCGACGAGCTGGCGGACCTTGCCTGGTCAATGCGCGCGGATTTCCAGAAGAAGGACGCGGTTCCGGTGGACGATGCCGTGCGCATGGCCGAGCGCGCCGCCAAAGGCCTGGTGGTTCTCAGCGATACCGGCGACACGGTGTTCGGCGGTTCGACCGGTGACAGCAACCTGATTCTGGAGTCCATGCTGCGCCTGGGCATTCAGGGCCGGGCCCTGATGCCGCTGATCGAGCCCGGTACGGTGGCCGCACTGGTGGCGGCCGGCGAAGGTGCCCGGGTCACGCTGGCGGTGGGTGGCCACGCGGCGGTGAAATTCTTCAAGCCGCTCGCGGTGACCGGAACCGTGGGCCGTATCTACCGCGGCAGCATGCCGGTGCGCAATTTTGCCCAGGCGGAAATCGACATGGGCTGCAGCGTGGTGTTCCAGGTCGGGCCAGTCACCCTGCTGGTGAGCGAGCTGCGGGGGGTAGCGGGCAATCTGCCCGACGTCTACGAGTTCATGGGTATAAACCCCACGCACTACAAGATGGCCGTGCTCAAGACAGCCTCGAATTTCCAGTACTTCGCGCCCATTACGTCGCAGGTGATCCGGGTCGACACCACCGGCCCCGGACAATCGGATGTTTTTGGCCTGCCGTGGGAGCGCATCCCGCGGCCCATGTATCCGCTGGACCCTATTGACGACTGGCGGGGCGCAAGGCCATGATGCACCGAACTTCAAACCACCGAGGAACCCAAGCCATGAAACCCACTATCGCAAGACGTACTGTTCTGGCCGCAGCGCTGGCGCTGGCTGCCACGGCGCAGCTTGCGCCCCCGCCGGCGCAGGCCCAGGCGCTCAAGGGCGGGCGCTTGCGGGTGGCGATCCTGGCCGATATCGTCAATTTCGATCCGGCGCAATTCTCGTCGCAGAACTTTCCGCTGATCAAGAGCCTGTACGACAGTCTGATCGAATACACACCGGAAGGAAAAGCGATACCAAGCCTGGCATCGGATTGGAAGATCGGGGCTGGCAACGAGTCGGTGACCTTGACGCTGCGCCGCGGTGTAAGGTTCCATAGCGGCGCGCTGATGACCACGAAGGCCGTCTCAGAAACGCTAAAAAAGGCGGCCGATCCCAAGCTAGGAAAAAACCTCTATGCCACGATGGCAGTGGTCAAGGACTGGACGGTCATCGATCCGTTCACGATTCGGCTGAACTTCACGGGACCGGTGCCGGACAAGCAGATCACCGACCTTTTGCAGTTCATCTCCCCGATAGAGCCGGAAGGTATCGAAACGGTCGAGACCAAGCCTGCGGGCACTGGTGCGTTCATGCTGGCGGAGCGCGTGTTAGGTCAGCGTATACGTCTGGTGGCGAATCCCAAATACTGGCGGCCCGAAAAAACTCTTCTGAACGAAGTGGTGCTGACCTTTTTTAGCGACAACGATGCCGCCAACGCGGCTCTCGAATCTGGCGCGGTGGACATGATTTATGGCGGAGATTCCCGTTCGGCGCTGCGTCTTCGAGCGGCCGGTTATCAGCTTATCCAGGGGCCTGGCCCGCTGGTGCAGGTGTTCCGCATCAATACCACGCAAGGACCATTCCGCAATGAAAAATTCCGCCAGGCTTTCAATTTCCTCATAGACCGCAGCGCCATCCTGAAAGTGGGTTATGCCGGTCTTGGCGAGGTTACTGCCTTGCCCTGGGTGCCAGCCAGCCCGGCAGCCGACAAGTCGTATAACACGAAGTACGCATTCGACCTCAAGAAAGGGCGCGCATTGCTCAAGGAGTCGGGTTTGTCGCAGGCGGAAATGAACGACTGGAAATTGCTGGTCAACGGTGGCGATCAGACCGGGGTCGC
>JANLPN010000068.1:0-2588 GCA_031367285.1 Betaproteobacteria bacterium
TGCTGGTGCAACGCATGACGGCCAAGATGCACCGCGAGCTGGTGACCTGGGGCACGGCGGGCAGTGCCGGCATGTGTGGCGTCTACCCCCAACCTGTCATGAAAAAAGACCAATACAAGTACCAGATGCTGTTTCCGGTGGCTCAAACCAGCAAGATCAATGGCAAGTGTTGCCAGCCCTATGGCCGCTCCACAGCGGTCTGGGGTGCGGGCAAGAGTTACCCCTATGCAGGGGAGGATTTCAGCTACGAGATTTTCCGCAAGAAAAACTGTTGTCTGGGGTCAACCAATTGACTTGTACATCGATCACAGCGACGGCCATAAACAAATGCCTTCCATTGGCGGCCATGCTGCTTCATGCCATGGCGGCCATGGCTGCGGCAGCGGGTCCTGGCGGCGAGTCGCCACAGGCACCGCCGCGCACCGGCCTGTTTGCTGAGGCCCGTCCGATCAGCCCAGCCAAACCTGCCGCCTTGCCCTCGGATGCCGTCTTGAAGCAGGAAATGGAACGTGTCGAACGACAGCGCAAGGAGGTGTTTGCCCCGACCTATCCGGCCACTCTCAGTCCCGGCAACAACTTTCCCCAAATACCCGCGCCGGCACCCAGCGGGGTGGATATCCAGGCGCTGGCCCGACGGTACGAGCAGCGGGCCCAGGCGCGCAAGACCGACGACCTGATGATTTTTGTGAGTTTCAGCATGCCGGCGGCTTCGCTCAAACGCATTGTTGCGCAGGGACGCCAAGTCGGCGCCTCGGTGGTGTTGAATGGTTTCAAGAACAACTCGATGAAGGAGACGACACAGGCCATCCAGAACCTGGGCGAGGGCCGTGGCCACGTGGTGGTCAACCCGAATGCCTTCGTCAAATACAAAATCAAAAATGTCCCGGCAGTCGTGTTGATCAAACCCAATGCCAGCGACCAGCTTGACGCCGAGGGTTGTGCCTTGCCCGACACCTATGCGTCGGTGGTCGGAGACGTCAGTCTGGACTATTCCCTGGACACGATTGCGCGTCGCGATGCCCGTTTTTCTGAAGTTGCCACCCGCTTTGCGAATCAAGTCAGGGGGGATCGGTGACATCCAGTCAACTGTCCTTACTTGTCTTGGTGGCGAGTGTTTGTATCCCCGCCGCTTGGGCCCAAGCCATCACCACCCCCTCCGAGGCCTTCAACGCGGGCGCGGCACTGGGCAATGCCGGCGCGACCAGTGCTGGAGGCATGGTCAATTCCATCGCGGGCAGCGCCAATCTCCCGAATTATTCGACCAGCGCACCTCAAAGTTCACTTTATGGCGGTGGCACTGGCCCGGTCGGGGCGGCAGGAGCGGCCAAACAGATCGACTGCCAAACCTCGGTGGCAAGCACGGGCATGGCGCAACAGGAATGTAATGCGGTCAACTTCCTGTCCCGAAATCCCGGGACACGACCCCAATTCATCATTGACAAGAGGACCGATCCAATCCTCACTGGGTCGAACGCCACGATCAGGAATCCGGGGGCCATTCCCGGCGCCAGCACCCAGCAGTGCCGTGTGGTGGATGTGACAACCCCTGCGACCTTCACCACAGAAGCCTGTGTGCAATCGGTGGTGGTCGACAGCGTCAGTTGCAGCAAGACCCTGGTGCCGCAATGCGCTTACCAAGGCGGCCCATTGGCGTCCACTTCGACGGCCCAGAGCGGAATATTCAGCGCGCTTCAAATCACGCCCACCGGAACACCGGGCCTGTATGACTACATCCTGGCTGGGGGTGGGCACAGCAATGATGGCTGGGCCCAGATTGACTTCAGCCTGGACACCGTCAACCAGGGAGGTTACATCACGGTCAACGTGAGCGGGCTGGACGATGCGGCCGCGATTGGTGTCAATGGTTACACCGTGTACGCGGGTTACCCCAATTCGGGACCGCAATACGGGGACTGGTTTTTTCCGCAGAACACGGCGGCTTTTCAGATTGGTTATTCGTGGAGTGAAGCCACCAGCGCCCCTTGTGTGGCCGTCGATGCCGACGGCGTCTGCAGCGCTTACGGCGCGATGACTTACCAGAGCTTTTACGCCAACACCAAACTGCTGGATTTTTGTCCCGGTGGCTACACCCCGACCACCCAGGCAGCGCTGGCCCCGATCGAATGTGTCGGCGACGGCCAGTGTTATGCCGGCTCACCTCAAGGCTACACCCCGTACAACGTCTCAGGCTTCTTCTGCAATCCGGAGGGCAAATTCCTGATGAATCGCCGCGAAGGCAACGATGCGGCCGGCGCCAGCCTCTCCAGTCAAATGCCACTGCTCAGTGGTGCCAACAAGATCCAGGTGTACTGGGGCACCGGGCCAGGCAATGGCGGCGGCGGCGTGACAGTCACCGGTCAAATCTACAACGTGGCACCGGTCTGCACCACGCTGTGGAATGACGGCTGTGCCGGGATGCGCGCCGCGCAGTAGAGCCATCATGAAACACCTGATGGTCCTGCTTATGTGTCTGTCTGCGGCGTCCGCCTGGGCGCAACCCAGTCTGTCGCCCAAGAGTTGTGTTCAAACGCGGCAGGACATCTGTGTCGATGCGACGCCCTGCAAAAGTGTCAGTGGTGTCACCACCT
>JANLPN010000106.1:0-29805 GCA_031367285.1 Betaproteobacteria bacterium
AGGTCGATCTGGCTCACGTCACCGGTCACTACGGCTTTGGCGCCGAAACCGATGCGCGTCAGAAACATCTTCATCTGCTCGGGCGTCGTGTTTTGCGCCTCGTCCAGGATGACAAAAGCGTTGTTCAGCGTGCGCCCGCGCATGAAGGCCAGCGGCGCAATCTCTATGGCCTGGCGTTCAAAGGCTTTTTGCACCTGTTCGAAGCCCATCAGGTCGTAGAGCGCGTCGTACAGCGGGCGCAGATAGGGGTCGATCTTCTGGCTCAGGTCGCCGGGCAGGAAACCCAGCCTCTCCCCGGCTTCCACCGCCGGGCGTGACAGCACGATCCGTTGCACCGCGCTGCGTTGCAATGCGTCCACGGCGCAAGCCACTGCCAGATAGGTCTTGCCTGTGCCGGCGGGCCCGATACCAAACGTGATGTCGTGGCCGCCAATATTGTCCAGGTAGGTGGCCTGGTTGGGCGTGCGGGCTCGCAGGTCGGCACGGCGGGTCTGCAACAGCGGCGCGCCGCTGTTGTCCATGTCCACGTCGCCGGCCAGCATGATCTGCACGGTGGCTGCCTCAATCGGGCGGGCGGCTATTTCGTACAGGGCTTGCAGCATCTCCATACCGCGTCTTGCCTTCTCTTTCGGCCCGTCTACCTTGAACTGCTCGTGCCGGTGCGCGATCCGCACCTGCAAAGCCAGCTCAATGCTGCGCAGGTGCTCGTCCATGGGCCCGCACAAATGCGTCAGCCGGGTGTTGTTGGGCGGTGAAAAAAGGTGTCTGAGGATCAAGTTGATAATTCCGGCAAAGGGTCTACTCGGGACCCCCATCATAGGCAAGGACCAAAGCGCGTCCTGAACGCAGGACTCCACGCAATGATCGGCAAATTGACAGGTACGCTGGGCGACAAGAATCCACCGCAGGTTCTGGTCGATTGCAACGGCGTGGGTTACGAGGTGCAGGTGCCGATGAGCACCTTTTACAACCTGCCGGCCAAGGGGGCGGCCGTGTCGCTGCTGACGCATTTCGTGGTTCGCGAAGACGCACAGATTCTGTATGGATTTGAAACCGCGTCCGAACGCGAGGCGTTCCGCCAGCTTATCAAGATATCGGGTGTAGGCCCGCGCACCGCTTTGTCGGTGCTGTCGGGCATGAGTGTTGCAGAACTGGCGCAGGCCGTCACCTTGCAGGAAGCGGCGCGTCTGGTCAAGGTGCCGGGCATAGGCAAGAAAACCGCCGAGCGCCTGCTGCTGGAACTCAAAGGAAAACTGGGGGCCGATCTGGGTGCCACGGTCGGCGCTGCCACGGATAACCAGGCCGACATCCTGCAGGCCCTGGTGGCATTGGGTTACAGCGACAAGGAAGCGGCCCTGTCGCTCAAGGCACTGCCTGCGGGGGTGGGGGTGGGCGACGGCATCAAGCTGGCCCTGAAGGCCTTGTCGCGGGCTTGACGCGGCCGGGGCCGCGCGACCGCATGTGGCTTACTGGGCGTCGCGAATGGCGCGCCCGTTGACGGGCTGCACCGGCCGCGCATTGTTGGGAAACAGCTGCCCGAAAAGCCGCAGCTGCTCACGGCTCACGGTCACCGGTTGCTTGAGCACCATCCACAACACGCCCTCCGAACACGGTGGCGTGGTGAGCGAGCCCATGAACTGGTAGTAGCGCTGGTCCTTGGGCAGCAGTTCGGCGATCTGCAGAATGCCCGCCGGCATGCGCACACGGTCTCCAGCATCCAGCGGCATGTAGGTCCAGACCTTGTTGACCAGCGGATTGGCGGCGCCGGGTTCCAGCAACACCGCCACTACGGCCAACTGGCCTTCGATATTGCGGTGCACCAGGTGCGCCACCATGGCAAAACTCTGGAAGTTGACGCGTTCTTCGCTCGGGTGGTGAAAATGGAATTGCAGCAATTTGAAATTGGAGCCGCGTACCGTGATCGAGTTGTCGCCCACCACGTCCACCTGTATCGTATGGCCGTTGTTGAGCACGCTGGCGCTGCTGGGCGACAGATCGAACTGGATCGCCTCCGCTGGCCCGCGCAAGGTGGCGGATTCCTCGATATTGATCGGGGACTGGCGCTTGCCGATCGCGCACAGGTTGAAGTCCGGCTTCAGTTGGCCCCAGGCCTGCGGGCCATTGGCGCCTTCGTAGCTCCAGTGCACCTCGCCCGTGCCGTGGGCGTCAACCACCTCGGGCCCGGTGTGCCCGGTCATGGCGGCCGCCTTGGCGCGGATGTACTGCCGGCTGGCCATCGGATTGGGAATGGCCCCCGGCGGCGCATGCAGGGGCGTGGCTACCGGTGGTGTTTGGGCCATCACCGCCGCGCCGACGCTGGCCCCGCGTGCCGAGGCAGCTACCGGCTTGCCTGTCATGGGCGCGCCCTCAGGCACTTCAATGTACTTTTTTTCCTTGCCATTGATCGTCAAGGTCAAACCCTTTTTTATCCCCACGCCGTTTTCCACTGCCTCGCGCACCTGGTCGCCGATTTCCTTGGCCGACGGCGCTACCGGCTTTTTGGCCATCGCGGGCTGGGCCGGCGCATGGTCTTGCGCACTGGCCGGTGCCGGCAATCCCACCAAAGGCAAGACCACCAACGCACCCACAACTGACCAGGCCGATGTACGTTGGCGTGCGAGGGAACCGCAATAGGTCAGTGGCATGGCAAACAAGGGTTGGGTCAGTTCAATGAACAACGCGGTTCGGTCGAGCACGCACCATGGTGCACAAGACCGCCGCCTCTGTGCCTATCGGCAACAACAGCCACTTACTTGAATGGATTGCCGGGTGGCCGCACGGCAGCGCAGGCTATAGTCGGTCATCCAATTTCAAGCACCCGACGGTAGCGCCACCCGTGAGTATTCAGACCGACGATTTTGCCCCGGCGCCAGCCCGACGCATGGTGTCGGCGGCGCCCGCCTCTCCCAACGAGGAGGCGGTCGAGCGGGCCCTGCGGCCCAAGCTGCTGGACGACTATGTAGGCCAGGTCAAGATTCGCGAGCAGCTTGAGATATTTATCAGCGCGGCCCGCAAACGCGGGGAAGCGCTAGACCACGTGCTGCTGTTCGGCCCGCCGGGGCTGGGCAAGACCACCCTGTCGCACATCATCGCGCATGAACTCGGCGTGAACCTGCGCCAGACCAGTGGCCCGGTGCTGGAAAAGCCCAAGGATCTGGCGGCGCTGCTGACCAACCTGGAGAAAAACGACGTCCTTTTCATTGACGAAATCCATCGCCTTTCCCCGGTGGTGGAAGAAATCCTCTATCCCGCGCTGGAAGACTACAAGATCGACATCATGATAGGCGAGGGGCCGGCGGCGCGCTCCATCAAGCTCGATCTGCAGCCCTTCACGCTGGTCGGCGCCACTACGCGTGCGGGTATGTTGACCAACCCGCTGCGGGACCGTTTTGGCATCGTGGCGCGGCTGGAGTTTTATACCGCGCAGGAACTGGCGCGAATCGTGAAGCGCAGTGCCGGGCTGCTCAATGTGCCCATGGACGAAGAGGGCGGCTTCGAGATTGCGCGGCGCTCGCGCGGCACACCCCGCATTGCCAAC
This sequence comes from Betaproteobacteria bacterium, assembly GCA_031367285.1. GTDB lineage: Bacteria > Pseudomonadota > Gammaproteobacteria > Burkholderiales > Burkholderiaceae_C > CAISIP01. The sequence continues at coordinate 3,539 of JANLPN010000106.1, forward strand.
CGCCTGTTACGCCGTGTGCGCGACTATGCCGACGTCAAAGGCAGCGGCCACATTACGCTGACGATTGCCAACCTGGCGCTGGCCATGCTGGACGTGGACCCCCAGGGCTTTGACGTGATGGACCGCAAGCTGCTCGAAGCCGTGATCCACCGTTTCGACGGCGGGCCGGTGGGGCTGGACAATATCGCCGCCAGTATTGGCGAGGAACGCGAGACGATCGAGGACGTGATCGAGCCCTACCTGATACAGCAGGGCTATCTTCAGCGCACGCCGCGCGGGCGTATCGCAACGCTGGCTGCCTATCGCCATCTCGGGGTGACGCCACCCCAGACCGGAAGCGACCTGTTTGGCGCTTGACGCGTGCTCTTCCAGTTCATGCGCAACCGTGCTTCCCAGGGCAAAATTGGCTGCGACGTAACAAGCACCGCGCGCAGTGGTGAGCCTTCGCCGGAAATCCGTGGCCGCCTTATTCGCGGACAGGTTCTTATGCTGTCGCCTCGTCCTGCCATTCGTCGTCGAGGTGCGAGGTGTCGGCCCAGCCGATCACCGTCATGCCTTCGGGTGTCCACAACAGGCGGTTGATGCTTGCGTTGCCCAGCGTCCAGGTTCGGGGCGCGCGGATGTCTAACCCTGTTGCCAGCCGGTACAGCGCGTCCACGACACCCCCATGCGTCACCAGCACGATCTGCTCTCCGAGGTGCCGGGCAGCGAGGGTGTTGGTGGTCTGCACTACGCGGTCGCGCACTTCGAGCAGCGACTCTCCACCCGGCGGCGCCCAATCGGGATCGCGCTGGCGCCACAGTGCGGTCTCCTGGGGCCAGTGGGTTTCCAGCTCCGCAAAGGTCTTGCCCTCGAAGCAGCCAAAACCGCGCTCACGCAATCCTGGATCGGTGGTTACCGCCAGCCCGGTGGCATCGGCTATCGACTGCGCCGTGTCCCAGGCCCGCAGCAGGTCGCTGGAGTACAGGGCGGCCATCGGTTCACGCGCGGCCAGTGCCCGGGCCAGCCGCTGCGCCTGCCAGCGGCCTTTTTCGTTGAGAGCGATGTCCAGCTGACCCTGAATCCGGGCGTCTACGTTCCAGGCCGTTTCTCCGTGGCGTACAGCAATGATTTGGGTGGCTTGCACAGCCAGATTTTACGGAGTCACAAGCCAGGCCGGTCAGCGCGGAATTTCGATGCTGATGTGCCGCAGGCCTGCTGGGGGATTCGGGAAATTTTGCAGGGCTGCCTGGAACATGGCTGGCAGGACCGCCGCGTCGTCCGGCCACCGGCCATCGTGATTGGCGCGGGTCTCAAACACCACCTGCCCATCGGAAATCCTGCGCACCACCAGCATGATCTCGCGCCGGAAATAGGGAAAGTCGAAATGCATCGTCAGCGACGGGTACTGCATCACCGTGCCGAACCGCGTCACCACCGGAAAAGGGGTGAAGTAGCCCGCTACATAGCGTGGGTCGTCCCAGGGCGCCTGCGGATCGCGGAACATATGCATGTCGATGTGCACGCTGTACTGCGGTGCGGCGTTGTCAAGACTGAGGCCGACCTTGGCCAACTCGGTTTGCGCCAGGGCTTCGAGTGCCGTGCTCCGCTGCGCCTGCGCCTGCTGGGAGGGCAAACGCTCGAAGCGGTAGCTAGCCGGTACCGCAAGGGCGGGCGCCGATGCGCTGGAAAAGGCATTCACGTCGGAATCCACCAGCCGGATGCCGGAGCATCCGGTCAGCAGGAGCACGGCCAGAGCGATGCCAGTTGCAATCATGCGCATTGAAGTCTCCCAAAAAGCGGCCGTGTTGTTGCCCGGTCCGCGCGGCTGCAGGCTTGCACGGCAAACAACTAGAAATCGAACTTGACCACCTGCAGCGCGGGCATGGCGGCAACTGCAAACTGTTCGGCGTCAAAGGCCTTGTCGCCATCGGGGTCAGCCACGCCCATGGCCTTTAGACCCTTGAAATCGTGGCGCGTTCCATCCATCAGGTGCGACGGGACCACATTTTGCAACGCTGAAAACATGCTCTCGATCCGGCCCGGGTGGTTCTTTTCCCAGTCCCGCAACATCTGCCCCACTACTTTGCGCTGCAGGTTGGTCTGGCTGCCGCACAGGGTGCACGGGATGATCGGGAACGCGCGTTGTGCGGCCCACCGGACAAGATCCTTCTCGGCCACGTTGGCCATCGGGCGGATCACCACGTGCCGGCCATCGTCGCTGACCAGCTTGGGTGGCATGCCCTTGAGTTTGCCGCCAAAAAACAGGTTGAGAAAAAAGGTCTGCAGTATGTCGTCGCGATGGTGTCCCAGGGCGATCTTGCTGGCGCCAAGTTCGTCCGCCACTCGGTACAGGATGCCCCGGCGCAGGCGACTGCACAGGCTGCACAGGGTCTTGCCTTCGGGAATCACGCGTTTTACGATGGAATAGGTGTCCTGGTTCTCGATATGGAACGGTACGCCCAGCTCGCCCAGGTACCGCGGCAACACATGCTCGGGGAAACCCGGCTGCTTCTGGTCCAGGTTGACGGCGACCAGGTCGAAATGCACCGGTGCACGGGCGCGCAGCTTGAGCAGTATGTCGAGCATGGCGTAGCTGTCCTTGCCGCCGCTCACGCACACCATGACCTTGTCTCCTTCTTCGATCATGTTGAATTCGATGATGGCCTGGCCGACCTGGCGGCACAGGCGCTTTTCCAGCTTGTGGGCCTCGCGTTCAATCTTGAAGTCCGGCTTGCGCACCGCGACTTCGGGGTCTATCCATGCTTGTTCCATCACCACTGCCCCGTTTCCACGCGAATCGCTACTTCGCAGTCGTCAAAAATTTCCAGCTTGGCAATCTTTACCCGCACACCGACCACGCCCGGCAGCAGCATCAGGCGCCGCGCCAGCTTGCCTATCATGGTCTCCAGCAGGTTGACGTGTTCGGACCGGCATTCGTCGATGATGATCTGGCGGATCTTGCGATAGTCCAGCACATGGTTGATCTCATCGTCCACCGGGTGCAGCGCCTGTGTGCCGAGATTGAGCTCGGCGTCCACCTGGATCGGCTGCGGGCCGGTTTTTTCGATGTCGAGAATGCCCAGGCCGGCGTTGAAGCGCAGTCCGGTCAGCGTAAGTATCTGCGTGCCGCGAGGATTCATCGTGAGCCCTGGAATAGTTTGGCAGGCCGGCTGCAATTACATGAGCGAAAAATCGCGCTCAAACCGCATCAGATGCTGGCCACCGTCCACCAGCAGCGTGGTGCCAGTGATGGAGCGGTTTTCCAGTGCAAAACGCACGGCGGACGCTACATCTTCCGGCGTGGAGGATTGTTCCAGCAGGGCCAGCTTGTGGCGGGCCCGGAACTGCTCCTCGGTGATCAAGGGGCTGGTAGTGGTCAGCCCCGGCGCCACCCCAACCACCCGCACACGCGGAGCCAGCGCCAGCGCCAGCATGGTGGTGGCGGCTTCCAGCGCGGCTTTGGACAGGGTGTAGCTGAAAAAGTCCGGGTTCTGGTTCCACAGCTTCTGGTCCAGCAGGTTCACCACCACGCCGTGGCCGTGTTTGTCACTATCGATTGCAGACGCCTTCGCGTCCGCGCTCTGGGCCATGCGGCGCTGCTGCACATGGCTGTGCAGGGCCTGCGCCAGCAGGATTGCCGCGCCTGCATTGCTGCGCATGTGTTTTTCCATCGCCGCAAATCCGAACGTGGCCGCCGTATCGTGCTCGAAAGTGGAGGCGCTGTTGACGACCGCGTCCAGGTGGCCAAAGTGGGCCACCACGCGTGGCAGCAGGTTGCGAACGGCGGCCTCGTTGCCCAGGTTGGCCCGGAAGGCCGCGCTATTGCCCGACAGCTCTCTGCATTCGGCGCTGGTCAGGGTCGCGTCGGCCAGCGAATCGCGGTAATGCACGGCCACTTGCCAGCCGCTACGCGCCAATGCCAGTGCGATCTCGCGGCCGAGCCGTTTGGCGGAGCCGGTGACGAGCACGGTGCGGATGGGGGAGGGGACGGACATTCGGGGACAATTCGACTTGTGATGTCAACACCCCCGAGTTTAACGACCACCCTTCTATCCCGCGTGGCGCAAACGGTGAAGGACCATGGTGGCTGGATCGGTTTTGAGCGCTTCATGGAGTTGGCGTTATACACCCCGGGGCTTGGTTATTACTCCCGTGGCGACACCATATTCGGCAGCTTGCCGTCCCGTACGGACGGAGTTCACAGCGATTTCGTGACCGCACCGGAAATCGGCCCGTTTTTCGGCCGTGCGCTGGCCGTGCAGGTGACGCAAGCCCTGCAGATTACGGATACGCGCGAGGTGTGGGAGTTCGGCGCCGGCTCAGGCGCATTGGCGAACCAATTGCTGCAGGCGCTGGGTGAGCAGGTGCAGCGCTACACCATCGTGGACTTGTCGGGAGCGCTGCAACAGCGCCAGCGGGCAGGCCTCGCTGCCCATGGCAGCAAGGTGCGATGGGTCACCGAGCTGCCGACCGCCATGCGTGGTGTGGTGGTGGGCAATGAGGTGCTGGACGCGATGCCGGTAAAACTGCTGTCGCGCCAAGGCGGTATCTGGTACGAGCGTGGTGTGTCGATTGGCGAAGGCGGCGAGCTTGTGTGGAGCGATGTTCCGACAGCGCTGCGCCCGCCGTTTGAAATTGCCGGCGAACACGATTACCTGACCGAGGTGCATCCGGTGGCGGAGGCTTTCATACGCACGCTGGCGCAGCGGCTGGAACGCGGCGCGGCGTTTTTTATCGACTATGGTTTTCCGGAGCGCGAGTACTACCATGCGCAGCGCGCAATGGGCACGGTGATGTGCCACCGGGCCCACCGCATGGATACCGACCCGCTGTCGGATGTGGGGCTCAAGGACATCACGGCACACGTCAATTTCACCGGGCTTGCGCTGGCCGCCCAGGAGGCGGGCGCGCAAACCGGTCCGGGTGCAAGCGGCCCGCTTGGAGTGCTCGGTTATGCCACGCAGGGCCGTTTCCTGATCAATTGCGGCATGCTGGCGCTGCTGGAGAACGCCTCGGTGCAGGACCGGGCGATGGCACAAAAACTGGTCATGGAGCATGAAATGGGCGAGTTGTTCAAGGTAATGGCATTTTTCAAGGGCGAGCCCTGGGACGCCATCGGTTTTTCCCAGGGTGACCGCACCCACACGTTGTAGCCATGTTCCGCTGGCTTATCGTCATCTTTCTGGCCCTTATGCTGATCAACTGGTTTTCGCCCTTGCTGACAAAGCTCGGGTTTGGAAAATTGCCGGGGGATTTCCGTTTCAAGGTATTCGGCCGCGAGTTCTTTTTGCCTATCACGACCACCGTATTGCTGAGTTTCGTGGCCAGCGTGGTGGCGAAACTGCTGTAGCTTCGGCCTCGTGACGGACATGCTCTGGCCGGAACACCTCCGGCGGTACTTCCTGTGAGGCATTTCGCCCTGCTTGCGCTTGTTTACCTGGCCTTTGTCAGCCTGGGCTTGCCCGACAGCGTGTTGGGAGCCGCTTGGCCATCGATGCGTTTATCGCTGGGCCAACCCCTGCAGGCGGCGGGTCTGGTCACCTTCATACTGACCGCGTGTTCGACCGTGTCCAGTTTTGCCAGTGGCGCGGTTCTGAAGCGCTGGGGCATAGGGCCGGTGGTGATGGTCAGCGGTTTTCTGACCGGCCTGGCGCTGTACGGGTTCGCGCTGGCTCCGTCGTTTGTCTGGATCGTGCTGCTGGCGGTTCCACTGGGGCTGGGCGCCGGTTCGGTGGACGCCGGGTTGAACCATTTTGTGGCCGAGCATTACTCGGCGCGCCACATGAACTGGCTGCATGGATGCTGGGGCATCGGCGCCACGATCGGGCCGTTCATCATGGGTTCCGCCATGGCTGGTGCCGCCGGATGGCAGGCCGGGTACCACACGATTGGACTGATCCAGCTGGCGCTGGCAGCGCTGTTCCTGCTGAGCCAGCGTTTATGGCAATACGAGCATGCCACCCCGCAACCGGAGCCCGATCCCCGTGCTGCGTGGATCCGGCGTAAATCCGCCCCGGCTTGGGCGGCATGGCTGGCGCCATCGCTGTACCTGGTCTACGCAATCGTCGAGGTTGGCACCGGCCTGTGGGCGGCCAGCATCCTGGTGGACCACCGGCAGCTTGCGGCGGTGACGGCGGGTTTCTGGGTGGCCTGTTTCTTTGGCGCCATCATGGTGGGCCGATTTGTGACTGGCTTGTTTGCGGCGCGCCTGGGAAACCGCAGCCTGGTACGGGGCGGGTTGGCCACCGCCCTGGTCGGCGCCGCCTTGTTTGGCGTCACAGGTTTGCCGCAGGCGGTCTCGCTGGCCGGCCTGGTGCTGCTGGGCTTGGGCTGCGCGCCCATCTACCCGTCGCTGATGCACGAAACCACGCGGCGTTTTGACGCCGAAACGGCACGCAAGGTCGTCGGACGGCAGGTCGGCTTTGCCTGCATGGGCGGCGCGTTGGGGCCCGCCATGCTTGGCCTGCTCGGCGCATGGTGGGGACTGGGCGCGATCATGCCGGTGGTGTTTGCGGCGTTGCTGGTTTTGCTGCTGTTGTCGTGGTGCCTGGACCGGGTGAGCTGAGCCTCGCGGTAGCATCGGGGCACCCCACTATGGAGTCTGTATTTCATGAACACCACCCTACGCGCCGAAACCATCGAGCGCACCGCACGCCCCTGGGGCTGGTACGAGACCGTGTCCGAAGCACCGGGCAACAAGGTCAAGCGCATCCGGGTCCACCCGGGGCAGCAACTCAGCCTGCAAAAACACCACCAACGGGCCGAACACTGGGTGGTTGTGCTGGGCAACGCGCGTGTCACCGTGGGTGAGCGTGTGGTGGACCTGGTGGCCGGCCAGCATGTGGATATCGCTGTTGGCGAAGTGCACCGCCTGACCAATCTGACCGACCAGCCGGTGGAAATTGTGGAAGTGCAGTTTGGTGCTTACCTGGGCGAAGACGATATCGTGCGGCTGCAGGACGACTACGGCCGGTCCTGACCTGCCGGAGGGCGGACCTCGCGCCGGCCGCAAAACAATGGTGCAGGTGCCCGGGTTGCCTTGCAGCTACTCAAGATACGATCCATTCTCTGCTGCCAGGGCCGGTACATTTGGGCTGGTGGCCGAAATGGTTTTGTACAGGATGGCAAATTGAACAAGCAAGCTGATTCGGGTGTTGTGCGATCCGGCGTATTCGAGGGCATGGTCGGTGTCAAAGCCTGCGTGGACGTGGGCGGCACCAAGGTCGCAGTGAGTGTGGCCGACACACGCGGCTTCCAGGGCCGGGCCGCGGAGCCTACGGCCAAGGAGGGTGCCAGTGATGCCCTGGGTCGGCAGGTAATTCGGCTCATCGGCCAGAGTTGTGCCAGCGCCGGGTTGGCCATGGCCGATATTTCGGCCGTAGGTGTTTCATCCTGCGGTCCGTTTGTGTTGCGCGACGGCTGCGTCGAACTGGCGGCGCCCAATATCTGCGGTGGCCTGGCCGGGCCGGCGCGTGGCTTGCCCAACGACTGGACCAGCGCCATCCTGGAGGCGCCCCTGCGCGCGGCCTTTGGCCAGGTGCGGGTTGCCAACGACGGTATTGCGGCGCTGGAGGCGGAGCGCCGCTGGGGCGCCTTGCAAGGCCTGGACCACTGCGCCTACGTCACCTGGAGCACCGGCATCGGCGTGGGCCTGTGTGTGGACGGGCAGGTGCTGCGTGGCAAGAACGGCAACGCCGGCCATGCCGGCCACATGTTCGTGAGCGACAACCTGGACGCCTTGTGCGGCTGCGGCAATATCGGCGACGTGGAGGGGCTGATTGCCGGCAACGCCTTGCCGAGGCGTTTTGGGCAACAGGGTTATGCCGATGCCGCGGCCTTGCTGAATGCCGCGCACGCCGGCGCGCAACCGGCGCTGGAAATTGTGGACGGCTTGTGCCGCGTGATGGGCCGCACCCTGTACAACCTGGTGGTCACGCTGGACCTGCAGCGCATCAGCATGGGCGGCAGCGTGTTCTGGCACCACCGTGATTTCCTGCTGCCCAAGTTGCGTTCGCATATCGATGGCAAGCTGGGTGCGCTGACCCATGGCTTCGAACTCGTCAGCGCGGGTTTGGGAGAAAAAGTCGGGGACTACGCAGCCCTGGCGCTGGTACGTTAAGGCATCGCGGGCGGCTCCGGTGCACCGCGGCTTACGGGCCGCGGAACTTCAACGCGAGCACCTTTGCCGCTACACAACGCCCCTGCACCTGGCCGCCGGCCACCCCAAAAGCAAAGTGAATGCCCGCAGTCTGGCGCGAGCGCGCAGCCTCGTCGGCCGCGACCTGAAAACTCCGGAACGTGCGCGGACCCCAGCCGCGGTCGTTATGGGCATTGTCGGTAAAAGTTGTTTCCGCGCCAAACACCGCAGACAGCACTTCCGCGGCAGCGCTGGACTGCACCGAATGGCCGGACGGGTACTCCGGGAACGGCGGCGTGTCCATCAGCGAGGGCACCCAGTTGCTGTCTATCACCAGTTGCACATAGGTCACCGGGCGCAGCACGTTCAGCGTGTACTTCGTCCTCCAGCCGGCAATAAAAGCGTCTGCCATCGCCAGATTGAGCCGTGCCAGGGTCTGGGCGGCATCGGCCAGGCTGGCCCTGCGGACTTTGAGCAGGTCATTGGCGATAAACACCCAATGGCCGGCCGGTGTAGGGGTCTTGCCCGGATCGTCGGCCCAGTACAAGGCAATCTGGCGTTGCTCCTGCGTCGCCTGGTTGCTGATGCGGTAGACCTCCTGTGCATCCTTGTAGAACACCGACGATGGTTCCTCCGAGTAGGGCGGGGGCGGGGGTGCCGGGCAATCCTGCGCGCCGCGGAGCACAAACGGGCGGTTATACCCCCAGCGCGGCAGCAGCGCGCGCGCGAAACCAGGTGGCGTGGCGCTCCACTGCCCGGCGCCGCTGGGCGGCACGTAGTTTTGCTGGTCACGCCGCAGCGGCCCCCAGGCCTCGTGGCCGCCGTCGGTGCGGGCCCAGGTCATGAGGGCCATGGCCATCAGTTTGCCAAAGGTCTCGGAGCGGTTGCTGATCTCTGCGGTCAGCGTGGCCGGGTCGAAATCCTGTCCGTACTTGAGCGCCATATTGCGCTCCAGCAGGTCGATTCGTGCCTTGTTCTCGGCACTCGCGCTGCTGAACATCATGCGGGTCATGGTGGCCAGCGCGGCGTTGGCTACCGTGGGCCAGTGCAGGGGCTCGTCGGGTTGTGCCCAGGGCAGGGAGTCGAGTTCGTTGAGTTGCCCGGCCAGGCTGGTGTTGCCGGGTATGCCCGGCGCCACCGATTCGTACAGCGCCAGGCCCAAGTAGGCCAGTGCGCGGGACGCCACCGGCGGGCTGAAGCCGGGGGTTTGTTGTGTCAGCTGCAGCGCCAGGCCGAACCAGTCGGTGGCCAGGCCGGCGCTGTAGGCAGTGGCCGCTTGAGCGGCGGGTGGCGAAGTTGTCTGCGCCTGTGCGGCCATGCTCCCCAGCACCAGGGCGACCACCAACATCGCACCGGGCCGGCGACCGGCCTTATGCGCCGGAGTCGGCCCGCGCTCGCCGTGCTGGCGGGGTTTCATGGCATTTTCCAGGCGCTGACGCCGGCCTGTTTGTCCACGATATAGAACCCGTCCGCCGCCACGGTTTGCCAGGGGCCCCAGCCATCGTGGGGCCACTGCACCCGCAGCTTGACGGTGCTGGCCTTACCCAGGCCGAAATGCATCCAGCCCAAGTGCCCGCTGGCGTGCCCTCCACCCACCGTCAATTCCTGGCGGATCGTGCGCTCGCCCAGGTCCACCTCGACCCAGGCGCCAATGGCGTCGCGGTTGCCACCGCCCTGGCGCAGGCGCAACTGCAGCCACTGGCCCATGGCTGCGGGTTTGTCGGCACTGCCTCCACCTACGTTGCGCCAGAGCTGGGCCTTGTCCCAGCGGTTGACGACGATCATGTCGAGCAGGCCGTCACCATTCAGGTCCACCAGCATGCCGCCGCGCCCGCGTTTGTAGCTTGCGATACCGGCCTGCTGGCCGACTTCCACAAATCGCCCGTCGGGTTGCTGCAGCAGCAGGTTGTTGGGGTCCAGCGTGGCAAAGTCCGGCATGCTGGCCACGTTGCCCTTGACGATAAACAGGTCGGCCAGGCCGTCCTGGTTGACGTCGGCAAACTGGGCGTGCCAGGCGGTGGAGGGGTGAATGTCGCCGCCCACATAAGGCCGGTGTGCCGTGACGCCACGTTTGAAAGCCACATCGCCGTAACTCGGCTTGCTGCCATCACCCTCTATCTTCTGCAGCTTGTTGTCGGACATGCTGGTCAGGAACACCTCGGGGTGGCCGTCACCGTCCAGGTCAAGGCTGGCTATCCCCATGCCCCATATCTGCAACGGCTTCCAGCCCTGGGCAGCGGTGTACAGCTGCGGCGTCTGGCCGGGCGACACTTTCCACAGCTGCTCCTGCCCGCCCTTGTAGTACTCGCGGTCGTTGCTCACGCGTAATCCCGCCTCGCCGCTGCGGCTCCAGTCCGAAAACAGCATCGACAGGGCGCAATGCCCGGGCGCAAGTTCGGTCGGCGCTGCAAAAGCCTTGCCGCCTGGTGCCGGCCGCAGCAAACTGCCTGGTGTGCAGCTACCCCAGGGGAAATCGGGTTTGCCACGGTCCACATAAGTGCCGAAAGCCAGTGTTGGCCATTGCTGGCCACGCTCCCAGGTGGCGGAGAATGCCGTGTGCCAGGCATTGCTGGTCTGCAGCGCCCACTTGTCGTTGGCGCGTTCGAACTTGCAGCCGCCCAGGCCCCGAAACACCTGTACTTCACCCACCCGCAGCACCACCAGGTCGATCTGGCCGTCGCCGTCCACGTCCAGCGGATAGGCGCCGTTGGCTCCGGTGAGTTCCAGCCCGGAGCGTTCTTCCTGCAGTTTGATGGGGCCACCGCGGGTGCTGCGGTTGCGGTAGAACTTGGCCTTGTTCACGCCCGCGGTCACATACACCTCGGGCAAACCGTCGCCATCGCAGTCGAAGGTAGCCACACCGCCGCCGACCTGGAATTCGAACTCGCCTTCAAAGCGGCTTTGCAGCCCGGCGCTATCGGTCTCTTCGACGAAATGCGGGATGGACGGGGTATCAGCCGCCTGTACCCAGCAGCACGCAAGCAACGCAGCCGCAACGGCCAGTGGCCTGCCCGTGCGCTGCGTTGCGCCGCCTTGCCAGAGGTGCGTGCAACTCAGTCTGCCGTCCATCGCGAAGCCTCCATCAGAGCGTTACCCAGCCACCGGCCTTTTCGGACTGGAACAATGCGTCGATGACGCGCATGTTCAGGATGGCGTCTTCCACCCCGAACGGCAGCGTGATCTCGCCCCGTACCACGCGTGAAAACACGTCGCCCTGCAGGCCATACTGGTCACAGGCTGGAATGGTTTCGCGCGTGATGGCACTGCCATTCAGGTTGGAACCATCGTCAAACAGCAAGTCGGTGGAGCCGCCCAGCGGTGCGTTGAAGGGAATATGTACTTCGATACGTTTGTGCTCGCCGCAGACCTGCACCCTCTGGTACGGCACCGATTGCGTGGAGACCGTGAAATCCAGCCGCCGGCCGCCACCAAAATCCAGCAGTGCACTGACGGTGCGGTCGGTCTGGAATTGCGGGTCCCGGTCGATCAGCGCCACCACACGCAGCGGCTCGGCCTCGAACAGGTAACGCGCCGTGACGATGGCGTAACAGCCAATGTCGTACAGGGCACCACCTCCGATATCCGCCTTGTTGCGGATATTGGCGGCGTCACGGTTCAGGTAGGAAAACCAGGTTTGCAGGGAGCGCACCGGCCCCAGGTCGCCGGAGCGCACAAGTTCCCGCACGCGCGTCCACTGCGGGTGAAAACGCACCATGAAAGCTTCCATGATGTGCACCTGCCCCGCGACTTCACGTAACTGGGCCACCTCATCGGCGTTGAGCGCCATGGGTTTTTCGCACAACACGTGTTTGCCGGCGCGTGCCGCCTGCAGGGTCAGCGGCACGTGTTCGTGGTTGGGCAGCGGGTTGTAGATCGCCTCGATGGCCGGGTCGGCCAACAGCTCTTCGTAACTGCCGTAGGCGCGCGGTATGCCCATGGCGGAGGCGGTTTGCCGCGCCCGCTCCAGCGACCGCGAGGCGATGGCCTGTACGTCGCACCACTGTGCGCCCTGCATCGCGGGAATGACTTTCTCGCGGCCTATCTTGGCGGTACTCAGGATTCCCCAGGCTACTTTTTTCATGGCTTCTCCGTGGTATTGGTACTGTGCATGGGGCGCAGGTAGCGGTGCAGCGCCACGGCGGCGGCGCCCACCGCGGCCGCAAGCAGGCCGTAACGCGCGCCGCGCACGACCGGCGCGGACACGCCGGCGCTGCGGGCATAGGTCTGCGCGGTGCGGGCCGCACCTTCCAGCAAGCCGGCGTGGGTGCTGCAGGACTGCCCACCCACCACCACCACGCGTGGGTTGAACATAACGTCCAGATTCTGGATCAACACTCCCAGGTAACTGGCAGCCCGTTGGACGCCCTCGGCGTTGCCCAGCGCGCGTGCGCCGATAAAGGTCTCGGCGCAGCCCCGGCGGCCGCAGGAACACAATGCGCCGCCCATCTGCATGATGCTGTGGCCGATTTCCCCTGCCATGCCCCGGGCGCCGGTAAACAGCCTGTCGTTAAGGACGATGCCGGCACCCACGCCGACGTCGCAATTGACAAATATCAAGGGGTCCGTGCTCTCGCCGCCGGCAAATTCGTACTCACCCAGTGCCGCTGCATCAGCGTCGTTGTGCAGGTGTATGCCGACATCGGGCAAGCCGGCCCGGGCCAGGGCCTTGGTAAACATGGACAGGAACTTGACGTCGCGCCAGCCCAGGTTGGGTGCAAACTGCACCAGGCCGGTAGCCTCGTTGATCGCGCCCGGCAGGCAAACACCGATACCCGAGAGCCGCAGATTCCGGGCTCCGAGCTCGCGGCAGGCCCGCCTGACCATGCGTGCCGCCTGCGTGCAGACCGGTTGCGCCTGCGTGCCCGCCAGCGGCTCCTGCGCGGTGGCCAGTACCTCGCCGGTCAGCGATACGGATACCAGGCGCATTTGCTGCACGCCAATCTCCACGCCCACCAGAACACGCACCTCGCCGTTGATGTGCAGTGGCGTGGAAGGCCGTCCCATGCCTTGCTGCGCCACCGGCACGCTGGCTTGGCTGAGCCAGTGTTCGTCCAGCAACTCGCGCACCAGCGCACTCACGGTGGACTTGGTCAAGCCGCTTTGCAGCGACAGGCGGGCACGCGACAAACCCGGCTGCGCACGCAGCAGACGCAGCAACACGCTGCGATTGATGCGTTTCACCAGTTGCTGGTCGCCGGTGGTGTTCTGCATCGCTTGCGCGCGGCATCAACGCGCCGGCCGTTCGGTCTGTGTCTTGCCCGGCGGCTGTTTGCCCACGATGATCATGCCCAGCACTTCGTCCTCGGTCACGTCCTGGGTCCGGTAGGTGCCCACCAGACGCCCGTTTTTCATCACGGCCAGGCGGTCACTCAAGGCAAACACGTCGTGCATGTCATGGCTGATCAGAAAGATGCCAACCCCTTCATCCTTGAGCTGGCGCACCAGGTTGCCGACCATGGCGGTTTCCTCCGGCCCGAGCGCGGCCGTCGGTTCGTCCATGATCAGGATGCGGGCGTTGAAATAGATGGCACGCGATATCGCCACCACCTGGCGCTGGCCACCCGAGAGGCGGCGCACCGGGGTACGCACATTGGTGAAGTTCTTGTTGAGGCGCTGGAACACCTTGCGCGCGTCAGCGTCCATGCGGTGGTCGTCCAGCGTGCGCCAGGCGGTCAGCAACTCGCGCCCCAGGAACAGGTTGGCCACCGAGTCCAGGTTGTCCGCCAGCGCCAGGGTCTGGTAGATCGACTCGATACCCAGGCGCTGTGCATCGGCTGGCGTACGCACGTGGACCTTTTCACCCGCGATGGTGACTTCGCCGCTGTCTATTGGATAGGCGCCGGCCAGCATCTTCATGAGGGTGGATTTGCCGGCGCCGTTATGGCCCAGCACCGCGACGACTTCGCCGGGGTAAAGGTTGAGGCTCACGTCATCGACGGCAACCACACCACCAAATGCCTTGCGGATATTCTTGAGTTCAACCAGGCAGCGCGAGGTGTCTACCGCTGCCCTGGCGGCGCCGGCCGGTGCCATGACGGCGCTCACAGAATGTCTCCGGTCCATTTGCGGTACACCACGTCAAACACGACGGCGGCTATGAGCACCTGGCCGATGATGACGTAGCGGTACCCGATAGGTACGTCGAGCAGCAACATGCCGCTGTCGATGGACTGCATGATCAAGGCCCCGAGCACCGAGCCGATGATGGAGCCGCTGCCGCCCGACAGGGCCGTACCGCCGATGACGGTGGCCGCGATCACCAGCAGTTCCATGTTGTTGCCAACCGAGTTGGTGCCGGCGTTCAGGCGGGCAATCGACACGATGGCCGCGATGGTGGTGAGCACGGCCAGCAGCAGGAACAGCATCAGCGTAACGCGACGCACCGGAATACCCACCAGCGCGGCGGCATCCGGGTTGCCGCCCATGGCAAAGATATAGCGGCCAAAACGTGTGCGGTGTACCAGGAAAGACACAAACAGGGCGACCGCGGCCCAGATAAGGACCGGCACCGGAATACCTTGCGGGGCGTCCTTGTTGGGTATCTGGTAGGCGTTCATCACGGCCACGAAGCCCAGCACGATGGCGATCGGGACGATCACCATCAGGGCGTCCACCCACAGGGGATTGACAGGCACGCCGTAAGCCGTCTTGGCGCGGCGCTGGCTTAGCTTGGACCAGGCCAAAGCCAGGCACATCAACAGGCCCAGCACCCAGCTTGCGCTGGTGCCGATGGCACCCTCGAACCCACCACCGAGCTTGAGAAAAAACGGATCACTGACCGGCTGGGTGCGGCCGTCGGCGGCCAGGAAAGCGGCACCCCGAAACGACATCAAGCCACCCAGGGTGACTACGAAGGACGGCACGCCGACCATGGCGGTCAGTCCACCCTGGTACATGGCCGCCGCGATGGCCGCACCCAGCCCGGCCAGCGAAGCCATGGGCCAGGACCAGTTGAAGCTGTACATCAGCGTGGCGATCAGTATGCCCACGAAGCCCATGACGGAGCCCACCGACAGGTCGATATGGCGCGCCACGATGATCAACACCATGACGGTGGCCAGAATACCGACCACCGCCGTCTGCTGCGCAATGTTGTACAGGTTCTCGGGCGACAGGAAAATGCCGCCCGACAACACATTGAAGACCAGCGCAATGGCCACCAGTACCCCGGCCATCAGCACCATGCGCCAATCCACCGAGGCGTGCCGGATCGACTGCAAAGCCTGGTTCATCACGTTCTCCAGAGGATGGGTAGGACCGGACTCAGCTAAGGCGACCGGCCGACGCAGGGGCCGCGCGGGCCGCAGGGCTAGGCGCGCGCAAGGCAGTGTGCTTTACGCACACAACGCGCGCAGCAACAACGCCCTGGGGCTCGCCCGGCTCCTGCGTCATTTGCAGGCGGTGACCTTTGCGTCCGTCACACCCTTGCACAAGACCTCTTTCTTGATCCATCCGGCCTTGAGCACCAGGTCGAGGTTGGACTGGGTGATGGGCACCGGCTTGAGGAACTGGGCCTGTACCGAGACCTTTTTCTCGCCACCGGCCCAGGCCGCCGCGCCTGCGGGCTTTTTGCCGCCGGCCAGCGCCACCGCCGCCGCCGCCGCTTCACGGCCCAGGTCACGTGAGTCTTTCCAGACCGACACCGACTGCGTGCCCAAGGCAACACGGTTCAGCGCCGCGTGGTCGCCGTCCTGGCCCGACACCGGAATGCCCTTCATGCCCTTGGCGGACAACGCGGCCACCACCCCACCGGCCATGCCGTCGTTGGAGGCCACCACGGCATCGACCTTGCCGCCGGTCTTGGCCAGTATCTGCTCCATGTTCTTTTGCGCGGCTTCAGGTTTCCAGCCATCGGTGAACTCGTCGGCAACAATCTTGATATCGCCCTTCTTGATCGCCGCGTCCAGCACTTCCTGCTGGCCATCGCGCAGGAACTGCGAGTTGGGGTCGATCGGCGAGCCCTTGATCATGGCGTAATTGCCCTTGGGCTTTGCGGCCAGCACCGCGCGCGCCTGCATGCGGCCGACTTCCTTGTTGTCGAAGGTGATGTAGGTCACGCCCGGCGCTTCGATCAGGCGGTCGTAGGCGATGACCGGGATCTTCTGCTGGTTGGCCTTGTTCACGGCCGGCAGGATGGCATCCTTGTCCATGGCCAGCACGATCAGCACCTTGGCGCCTTTGGCGATCAGGCCGTCGATATCGGCCAGTTGTTTCTCGACCGAACCGGCGGCGTCGGCGCTGATGTATTTGGCGCCGGTTTTAGCCAGCTCGGCCTTGATGGCGGCTTCATCGGTTTTCCAGCGTTCCTCCTGGAAGTTGGACCAGCTCACGCCGACCGTGGCTTGCGCGAAGGCGGCGACCGTGCCCATCGCGAGGGCGAGGGCGGTAACAGTACGTTTGAATTGCATAGGTGTCTCCAGTTGATTCCAGCAGTGGGGGTGGCCATGTACGTGGCTTGGCCATTTCCCGCCGATACCCATGCCTTGGCGGCTATTTAGTTCGGACGGAAAACCAAGTGTTGCAGAATCCGATGCCGCCCGGTATTGGTGAAAACACCAAGGGCCTGCGGCCCTTGGTGTTTCGCCGCGAGGCAAAACGCCGGGACGGGGGCGCATGGTGCGGATGACTGGCTGACCCATAAAATGGCGCCCATGACAGCCCAAGTCTGTATCCTGCTGGTCGACTGTGATTCCGACACCAGTGTGTGGCTCCAGTCCATGCTGCGGGAGCCGTCTGGCATGGCGGCCCATGACATATGCCTGGTGCCGACCGTGGAAGCGGCACTGCGCAGGCTTGACCAGAAGCCTGACTGCGCCGCTGTACTGATGGACCTTGGCCGGCCGGACGCGCAGGGCCTCGAAAGTCTGAACGCCCTCGGGAACCATCCTTTGGAAGTGCCGGTCATCGTGCTGCTTGAACCAGGCAACGAGGAGCGCGGCTTGTCGGCGGTGCTTGCCGGTGCGCAGGATTACCTGATCAAGGGCAGCTGTGATGCCGGCATGCTGGCGCGCGCCCTGCAGTATGCAGGCCAGCGCAAACGTATCGAAGCCGCAATCGTGGAGCGGGTGTTGCGCGACGGCTTGACCGGTCTGCCACGGCGCCGCTTGCTGCTGGACCGGCTGGCGCTTGCCATGAAACGTTGCGCGCGCGACGGCTCTTCCGGCACGCTGCTGTTGATTGACCTCGACCCGTTCAAACAGATTGGCGACCTGCCTGGCCATGCCGTGGGTGATGCGGTATTGCTGGCCGTCAGCCAGCGCCTGACGGCTCTGGTGCGTGACAGCGACACGGTGGCGCGCCTGGATGGCCGCCAGTTTGTGGTGCTGCTTTCCAAGGAGTCGGGAGTGATGGAAACATTGGCGGTGGGCGAAAAGCTGCTCGATGCATTGCGCCGCCCGCTCCCGCTCCATGGAGAAGATCTGGAGATTTCAGCCAGCATAGGCGTGGCCCGGTTTCGGGACGCGACCGAGCCTGCGGAGATGCTGATCCAGCGCGTCGAGACGGCCATGCGCGCCACGGCAAAGGAAAACAGGGGCCGCGTCCGGCGCTTGTAAGTGAGAGCCTGACAGGCAAACCAATACATCCTGACCGAACTGGCGCACCGCAGGGGAATCGCCGCCACGGTGATCGATGGCATCAACCGCGCCGGGGGCCCGACGGGTATTGGTCAGGCTATAGCCGCGACCGCCGTCACGCGTTCGGCATGGATCATTTCGCCTACCTGTTTGCCGCTGATACCGGCGGCATGGGCGCGTGCCGCCACAAGTTCGGTCTCCACACTTTGCGCTGCCGCAAGCGCGGCCATCAAATGCCTGCGTTGGGGATAAGTCGCATCTGGCGTCGCAGCCCGGGCCCGGGCGTCACATTCGCAGGTGAGCAGCAACTCGTCAAACCGTGCCGGCTTGCGAAACGCGTCGCAGCGCTCCAGCAGCGTGACCAGCCCGGCGGCGCTGAGCGCGCAACAGCCATGGACGGCGGAGTACTCGCGTGCGGCCAGCTCGGCCAGTTCCCGGCACTCGGTGGGCACACGCAGGCGCTGGCACAGTTGCCGGGCCAACCGGGCGGAGGCTGCCGGTGCCAAAGGCGGCGTAGCGGTCTGGCTCGCAGCGCCACCCCCAGCAGGACCGAGGTGCAAACACAGACAGGAGAAACGCACCGGCAACACCGCGTGCAGATATGCCGCCTGTGCCAGCACCCGCATTGCATGGGTGTCCGCAAAGCTGGAGTCCGGGTTCGCTGCGGCAGCCCCCAGTTCGGGCAACAAAATGGCCAAGGCGCCACAGGCATGCAACACCTCGAACATACGCACGGGCGCGGCTTCCATCAGGCCCCTGGCCAGTTCCTGCCAGACACGTTCTGGAACCAGGGCCGCGACTTCGCCTTCGGCCACCATGGCACGCATCAGATCCGTGGTCTCCGGGGCAACCTCGAAGCCAGTAAATCGTGCCGCAAACCGCGCTACCCGAAGAATACGCACCGGGTCCTCGCGAAAGGCGTCGTTCACGTGGCGCAACAGCTTGTGCCGCAAGTCGCCGCGCCCGTCGTGGGGGTCAAAAAGTTTGGCCTGGCTGAGGTCGAAACTGCCATCGCCTGCCAGATCTTCGGCCGCAACCGCCATCGCGTTGATGGTCAGGTCGCGCCGCGCCAGATCCTGCGCCAGCGTGACATCGGGTGCGGCATGGATTGCAAAACCCCGGTAACCCGAAGCGGTCTTGCGTTCGGTGCGCGCCAGCGCGTACTCCTCCCGGGTGCGCGGGTGCAGAAAGACCGGAAAGTCCCTGCCCACCGGCATGAACCCCTGGTCCACCATTTGTTGCGGTGTGGCCCCCACCACCACCCAGTCGCGATCCTTGACCGGCAAGCCCAGCAGGGTGTCCCGTACTGCACCACCGACCATGTACATCCGCATGGCACGGAGTTTAGGGCCTGGCGGCGCCTGCGCATTGGCAGGCTGGCGGATCGCAAGCTTCAGGGCTTGAGCCGGTAGGGCTCCTCGAAGTCCAGGAAGTCCTTCTCGGCCAGCGCGTCGCTGATCCAGGCCTGTACACCCGGCAGAGCACGTACGCGGTCCACATAGGCGGCAATGGCCGCCGGTACCGGCAGGCCATAGGCCTTGAGCCGCATACACACCGGTGCAAAGTAGGCGTCGGCGATCGAGAACGCGCCAAACAGCATAGTGCCCTGGTGTTCGGTGAGCAACTCGCTCCACATCTGCACCAGGCGCGCCACGTCTTCGCGCACGCCAGCCTTGTCGCGCCAGATCAGCTGGCCGGCCTGCGCCAGATCGGCCTCTATATTCATCGGACAGGCGCCGCGCAGGTTGCTGAAACCGGAATGCATTTCGGCGCAGATGCTTCTGGCCCGTGCACGTGCATGGACGGCGCCAGGCCACAATTTCAATTCGGGAAACTTCTCGGCCAGGTATTCGGCGATGGCCAGTGTGTCCCACACCACAAAACCATCGTCCACCAGCACCGGGACGCGGCCGGACGGACTGATGGGCCCCAGCCTCTGTTTGAACTGCGAGTCGGCTGAAAAGGAGTCGAAGCGCACCATCACGTCGTCGAAGGCGATGCCGGCCTGTTTGAGCAGTACCCAGGGCCGCATGGACCAGGACGAGTAGTTCTTGTTGCCGATGTAGAGTGTGAGCATGGTGTTCCTGAAGCTTGCGGGACAACCATCGCGCTGGAAACGCGAAGCTCGTCCCGGGTTGGACAAAGCAGCATGCTAGCCGGTCCCGGCGCGCAAATTGATGCATATCGCGGCCGCCATTGATGCCTGGCCTGGACAGCGCGGCCCGATGCGCCCAAAAAAAGCCGTCGGTGGATCAGTCCTCCTTGGCCCGCCCCACAAACTGCGTGAACACCAGCAGCAAGGTCGTGACCGCGATGATTAGGGTGGAGATGGCCGCTATCGTGGGGTCCACCTGGTCGCGCAGTGCGTTGAACATATTGCGCGTGAGGGTGGAGTTGTCGCCACCCGACACAAACAGCGAGACGATGATTTCGTCGAACGAGGTCAGAAAGGCCAGCACGGCGCCGGTGATGACGGAAAACTGGACCTGCGGCAGCGTGACCATCAGGAAGGCCCTGAGGCGCGAGGCACCCAGGCTGCGCGCCACCAGTTCCTGGTCCATGTCGAAGGTCTTGAGGGCCGAACCCACGACCAGCATCACGACCGGTATCGCCAGCATGCTGTGCGCCAGCACCAAGCCCAGCATGGTGTTGACGAGCTTGAGTTTGACGTAGGCGTAAAAAACGCCGATGCCGATCAGGATCACCGGCACCACCATGGGCGTGAGCAGCAGCATGGTGAGCAGATTGGTGTGCCGAAAGCGCGACTGGCGCAGTCCGTAGGCCGCCATGGTGGCCACGGGCGTGGCGAGCAGCGCCGTCATGATGCCGGCCTTGAGCGAGGTGGCCGTGGCCTGCATCCAGGACGTGGAGGCAAAGTAGCCCTGGTACCAGCGCAGCGACCACTGCCGGGGCGGGAACTCCAGGTACTGCGACGCCGAGAAGGACATGGGGATGACCAGCAACGTGGGAATGACCAGGAAAACCATGACCAGCACGGCCAGCGCATACAGCCACAACCTGCCACGGCGCGTGATCTGCGTGTCGGTGACGGGTTCCTCAAGCCAGCTCATACGGTGGCCTTTGTGCTGCGCACTGCGGTATGCGCCTTGGGAGCGGCCCGGCGGCTCATTCGGAACACCTCCATGCCACGCATTGCGGTGCTATGAGCCTTGGGAACGGCCCGGCGGCTCATCGGGTCCCCTGGCGGCCCAGGGCGCCGTCGATGCGAAGCAGTTTCGATGCCGCCAGTATCAGCACGGCGGTGAGTACCAGCAGGACCACGCCCAGCGCACTTGCCGCGCCCCAGTTGAAGGACATCTCGATGTCGTTCGCAATACGGCTCGACACCATGATGACCTTGCCGCCGCCCAGCACGGCGGGTGTGACGTAAAAACCCAGGCACAGGATAAAAACGATCAATGCGCCGGTGGCCAGGCCGGGCATGGCCAGCGGGAAAAACACCAGCCAGAAACTGCGCATCGGGCTCGCGCCCAGGTTGGCCGCGGCGCGCAAGGTGTTGCGGTCCATCGCCCGCATGGCCGAATACAGCGGCAGCACCAGAAACGGCAGCATCACATGCACCGTGCCTATGAGCGTGCCGGTCAGGTTGTGCACCAGCGCCAGTGGCTCATCCCACAGCCCTAGTTCAATGCCCCAGTGGTTGATGAGCCCCTTGCGCTGCAGCAGCACCAGCCAGGCGTAGGTACGCACCAGCAGCGAGGTCCACAGAGGCAGCAGCACCGCAATCAAACACAGGTTGGCGATACGTTTGGGCAGCTCGGACAGGAAGTAGGCCAGCGGATAACCCAGCAGTAGGCAGATACCCGTGGTGAGCAGGCTGACCTCGAAGGTGGTCCAGAAGGTGCGGCCATACGAGGGTTGCTCCCACATGCGCCGGTAGTGCTCCAGGCTCCAGGTACCGGCATCGGACAATACGGACAGGTAAAACAGCCAGCCCACCGGCAGCAGCATGGTGACCAGGATCAGCAGCAGCGCCGGCGCCACCAGGCCCAGCAACCCCAGCCGCTCCCACAAGGCGCTGCGTTGCAGTGCACGCGTGTTGGGCAGGGCCGTCACGCGGACCCTCCGACAACACTGCCCGGTCGTGGCTCTGGGCCGGGCAGCAGGACGGCGTCGTGCCGGGCCAGGCCCAGACGCAGTGGCGCGCCAGGGGCCATGAGGCTGCCGGAGCCAAGGCCCGCCGACGCGCTGCGAACACTGAGCGGGGTTCCGTCGGCCAGCGCCACCTGCAGCCGGGAGCTGTCACCCTGGTAGACCGCCGCGACCAGGGTGGCGTCGAGTATGTTGAGCGATTCGTCAGCGCTTTCCCCGGGACCCAGGATACGCAGGCGTTCGGGCCGCAGCATCAGCAACTGCGGTCCGTCCGCGGGCACCGGCTCAGCCGTTTGCAGCGCCTGGTTTCCCAGCATTACCCTGCCATTTGCAACCAGCACCGGCAGGAAGCTGGATTCGCCTATGAACTCGGCCACGAAGCGGTTCAGCGGCCGCTCGTAGATGGCGCGCGGGGTATCGAGCTGCATGATGCGCCCGCCGTTGATGACGGCGATGCGGTCCGACATGGTCAGCGCCTCGCGCTGGTCATGGGTAACGTAGACCGTGGTCATGCCCAGCTTGTCGTGCAGCTGCCGCAGCTCGATCTGCATGTGTTCGCGCAGTTGTTTGTCCAGCGCCGACAGCGGCTCGTCCATCAGCATGATGCGCGGCTCTAACACCTTGGCCCGCGCCAGCGCCACGCGCTGGCGCTGCCCGCCCGACAGCTGGTCCACTCCGCGGCTGCCATACCCGCCCAGGCGCACCATCTCCAGCGCCTTCTCCACGCGAGCGGCTGCTTCCGACGCGGGCACGCCGCGCAGCTTGAGCGGAAACGCCACGTTGCCGGCCACCGTCATGTGGGGGAACAAGGCGTAGTTCTGGAACACCATGCCTACGTCGCGCTTGTGTGGTGGCACAACCACCATCTCGGTGTCGCCAAATTTCAGGCTGCCGCCGTCGGGCCGCGTAAAACCGGCCAGCACCGTCAGCAAGGTGGTCTTGCCCGAGCCCGAGGGGCCGAGCAGGGTCAGGAACTCGCCGCTGCGTATCTCCAGGTCCACATGGTCCAGCGCATAGGTCTCGCCATAACTCTTGGTGATTTGCGCAATCGTGATCGGAAGCGACGCATTGCGCGGCATGGTGGTGTGGAATTCTCCGTTCTTATTCGGTCAACATGTTCTGGTACAGCTCGTTCGCCCGCGCCTCAAACTTGGTGTACCAGTCCAGATCGACAGGCAACTGCTTGGCCGCATTGTCCGGGTGGGACGGCAAGGTTTTGGCGTAAGCGGCGCTGATCGCCGGGCCATCGTAAGCTTTTTTGTTGGTCGGGCCGTAGGTGATGTATTTGGTGAACTCGGCCTGGTACTGCGGCTTGCTGATTTCGTTCAGGAACTTCATGGCCAGCACCTTGTTGGGTGCGCCCTTGGGCACGCCGAAGCAGTCGTAGTCGAGCAGGGCCTGGTTGAAGGTATAGGCCACCTTGGCGCCGTCCTTGGCCACCACGTCGAAGCGGCCGTTCCAGCCCGTGACCATGTCCACCTCGCCGTCTTTCATGAGCTGCGCGTGTTGCGCACCCGACGACCACCAGACCGCGATATTGGGTTTCAGCTCCTTGATCTTCTTGATGGCGCGTTCTATGCCGCCGGGTGCGGAAAGCACCTTGTACACGTCGGCCGGCGCAACGCCGTCGGCCATTAGCGCCGGCTCCAGCGCACCCGCCACGCCCTTGCGGTACGAGCGTTTGCCGGGGAATTTCTTCACGTCCCAGAAGTCGGCCCAGCTTTGCGGCCCCTTGTCGCCATAGGTCTTGGTGTTCCAGGCCATCACGGTGGAGAACACGTCGCCGCCGACGCAAAATTCCTGCGCCAGGCCAGGTGCAAAACTCGACACGTCTATGGTCTTGTAGTCCAGCGCTTCGAGCAAGCCCTCCGAGCCCGCACGCGCCGCGCTGCCCGAGCCGCTGGCCACCACGTCCCAGGTCACGGCACCGGCCTTGACCTTGAGGCGCAGGTCGGCAATGCTGGAGTAGGTTTCTTCCTTGATGGTGATGCCCAGCGCCTTGGCGGCGGGCTGGAACAAGGCCTTGCTCTGGCCGTCCTGGTAGGCACCGCCAAAAGACACCACGGTCAGCTGCTGTGCTGACGCGCCGCCTGCAAAACCCGCCACGGCCAGCGCGGCCAGGGCCACGACACGGTTCAAGACTCGTTGATTCACCATTGCAAATACTCCTTTGGTTGCGGGCTTGACCCCCAGGCTACCCACTGTAGGAAATAGGTGGTCGCCCCAGTAGGGCCATTTTCAAAACATCGCCATACCATTGTTTACCCGAGTGGGTGGCTGATAAACACGCCGCCACGCTTTTGGTCTTGCTGCACGCATGTGGTCGTCTTGATGGGCGTCCCCTAACGCCGCGGCGCGTCGGTCTGCCTGCGGAGAAGCGAGCGCCTTGTGAGCGGTCTGGCGGCACTCATCCTGCCTCGCTTACCTGGTAACTGGCGCGCTGCAGCCAGTCCGGGCTGATTTCCACGCCCCAGCCGGGCTCGGACGAGACCTGCACCCGGCCGTCCCGCACCTCGTAGGGTGAACGCACGAACAGGCCGTCCTGCCACGGGTAGTAGTCCGGCCCCTCGATCGAGAACTCCAGGTATTTGCCCGGGTTGGGAATGGCGCACAGCAGGTGCATGGTAAACAGTGTGACCATGGACAGGTTGGCGCTGTGCGGCGTGCAGGGCAGGCCGGCCGCATGCCCCATCAGCGCAACCCGCCTGGAGCGTGCCATGCCGCCCAGGTAACAGATGTCGGGCTGGATGATGTCCACGGCGCGCATGTCAATCATGTGTTTCCACATCGGCAGGTAGCAGTCCTGCTCGCCTCCCGTCACGTCCAGCGACAGCGCCTCGCGTACCTGGCGTGTCTGTTCCAGTTCCCAGTACGGGCAGGGTTCCTCGAAGTGGCTGACGCCGTTGTCCTCCAGCAAGTGGCCGACTTCGATGGCGCGCCGGGGCGAATAACAGCTATTGCCGTCCACCAGCAGTGCCACGCCGTCGCCCATGGCCTGGTACATCGCGGGAACAATTTCCTCGGTGCGGCCCGGCCACTCATCGGCGTCGTGCCCATATTCGGCGCCCACTCGGAACTTGAACGCATCAAAACCAAAGCGGTCGCGCAGCGCCTGCAGCCGGCGTACTTCGTCCCTGGGTGTGATGTCGCGTTTCATGGACGAAGCGTAGGCGCGAATCGGGCGTGCCTTGCCTCCCAGCAACTCACACACCGGTTTGCCTTCGAGTTTGCCGCGCAGGTCCCACAAGGCAGTGTCCACACCGCCCATGGCACGGTATAGGTGCGAGCCGGGAAACTTGTGTTCACGCTCGGGGATACGTTCCATCAGGGCTTCGATATCGAGAGCGTCCTGGCCTATGGACCACGGTGCCACCTGGCGGTGCAGCACCTGCACCGTGAGGTCGGCGTGGTAGGCCGAGACCTGTCCCCAGCCCTGCGCGCCGTCGTCCGCCGTAACGCGCACAAAACCGACGAAGGGGTTGCAGAAAGTCTCTATGCGCTGGATCTTCATGGTGGGCGGGCCGTCCTTATCATGGAGCAATGATCGAAGCAAAGTGGCATGCCAGACAGGTCCATTTTGAACAATGGGTGATACCATTATTTATGGTCAAACGCGCCGGTGGTTCGCTTTTGTTGTCGATCAAGATAGACCGCGCGGCGCCGCAGCCGGTGAGCACGCAGCTCAGCATTGCACTGCGCGACCTGATACTCACGGGCGGCTTTCGGCCCGGCGAGCGCCTGCCGGCCAGCCGCACGCTGGCGCGCGACCTGGGCCTGTCGCGCACCACCATCATCGAAGTGTTCGACCGGCTGGTGGCCGAGGGGCTGGTGGAATCGCATACCGGCGCCGGCACCTTCGTGAGCGAGGCGCTGGCGGCCCAGCGCCCGTTGCCGCCGCAACCCGACCGGCCCGCGCGGCCGTTGACCGCGCCGCGCCTCTCGACCGTGATGGCGCAGGCGGTGCAGCGTTTTGGCGAACGCCAGCGCCTGCCGCATGCGCCGCGCGCCTTCACCACCGCGTTGCCGGCCTTCGACGCTTTCCCCATGGCGCAGTGGGCGCGCCTGTCGGCCAAGTACCTGCGTGGCGCGCGCGACGAGGTCATGGGGTATGGCGACCCGGACGGCGCGCCCATGCTGCGCCGCGCGCTGGCCTCGCACCTGCGCGCCAACCGCGGCATCGCCTGCGACCCGGAGCAGCTATTCGTCGTGGGCGGCGCGCAGCAGGCCTTCCACCTGATCGGCGCCACGCTGCTGAATCCGGGCGACAAGGTCTGGTTCGAGAACCCCGGCGCCATCGGTGCGCGCAACAGCCTGATCGCCTGCGGCGCCGAGCTGGTGCCCATACCGGTGGACGCAGACGGCCTGCGCGTGGAAGACGGCCTGCAGCGCGCACCGCGTTTCCGGCTGGCCTTTGTTACCCCCTCGCACCAGCAGCCGCTGGGCTGCGTGATGAGTCTGGA
>JANLPN010000146.1:0-6183 GCA_031367285.1 Betaproteobacteria bacterium
CGCCAATCGGCTCGCGGTACAGCATCAGGTTCTCGCGCGGCGAGTCGCTGGGGATAATTTCACCTTCGATGCGGCGCGCCCACTCGGCGTGGTAACGCGTGACCTCGGCCGCATACACAGCTTCGTTCGTAGCGTCTTCCAGGCTCTTGCCCGACTCCAGCGCCAGCGCTTTGCCGATCTCGTTCTTGCGGGTGTCGATAGCGTCGGCCAGCCGGCGCAGGTAGTTGCCGCGTTCTATGCTGGTTGTCTTGCGCCAGCCGCGTTGCGCCGCCGCTGCGTGGTCGCAGGCCGCCAGGGCCTGGGCCTTGCTGGCTGCGCTGACCGTGGCAACGATGTCCTCCGTGGCAGGGTTGTCTACATCGAAGGTGGCACCGTTGCCGGAGGCCACCCACTCGTTGTTGATGAAGTTCAGGTAGTGTTTCATCTTGGCTCGCGCAATGGAGGATTCACGGACACCTAAAAGTAGCCTAGCGGGTGCTGCGCCATATCCAGGTGCAGGCCCTTGCCCGTGTACGGGTGGGCCAGGGCCACGTCTTCATTAAGCTCTACACCCAGGCCCGGCTCCTTGCTGGGAATCACATACCCGTCGGCCCACTCGATCTTTGTCTTGAGCAGCTTGGCGTGGAAGCCACCCATTTGCTGGATGCTCTCCAGGATCAGGAAGTTGGGGATACACGCGGCGAGCTGTATGTTGGCCGCAGCTGCTATCGGGCCGCAGTACAGGTGCGGCGCCACCTGCACATAACGCGCTTCGGCCATGGCCGCGATTTTCTTGGCTTCCAGCAGCCCACCCACACGCCCCAGGTCAGGCTGCAGTATGGTCGCCGCGCCGGACTCTATGACCTGCGCAAATTCGTACTTGGTACACAGGCGTTCTCCGGTGGCAATCGGGATACAGGTGTAGCGCGCCACTTCCGCCATCAGGTCGGGGCGCTCGGGTGGTACCGGCTCCTCGAACCATAACGGGTCGTATTTTTCGAGCCGGCGCGCCAGGCGCTTTGCGCCAGATACAGTGAACTGGCCGTGGGTGCCGAACAGTATGTCCGCCTTGTCGCCCACGGCTTCGCGTATCTGTTTGCAGAAGCGCTCCGACAAGGCCATGCGCTCCAGCGTGGGCTGGCGCGGGTCGAACACCGAATAACCGCCCACCGGGTCCAGCTTGACGGCCGTGAATCCCTGTTTCACATAAGCCGCGGCGCGTTCGGCCGAACGGTCCGGGTCGCCGTAGAACGATTCATCCTCGTCCGGGCCCGGGTACAGGTAGGTGTAGCTGCGCAGGCGCGGGTTGACCAGGCCGCCCATCAAGGCGTAAATGGGTTTGTCGAGCGATTTGCCGGTGATGTCCCAACATGCCATCTCGAGCGCGCTGAGCACGCCCATGAGCGAGATATCCGGGCGCAGCGAATAACCCTCGCCATAAGCGCGCCGCCACAGGGTTTCGGTCTGCATTGGGTCTTCACCTTCGAACACCCGTGCAAACAAGTCCTCGGCCATGGCGGCGATCACGTGCGGGCTGAAGGTGGCGGCATAGGCTTCGCCCACGCCTTCGATGCCGCATTGGGTGCGCAACTTGACGAACACAAAGTAGCGCCCGCCAAAACCGGGCGGGGGATTGCCGACCACAAAGGTCTTGATGGATTCGAGTTGCATGGGGTGCTCCTGGTTGGATGGGGTTAGTGGCGCGCATCCAGGATGGCCTGCGCGCCTTTGTGCGCCACCATGGTGGTGGGCGCATGGGTGTTGCCGGAGGTCACGCTGGGGAACACCGAGGCATCCACCACGTAGAGCCGGTCCAGGCCATGTACCTTGAGGTTGGCGTCCACCACGGAGGTGGTCGCGTCAGGGCCCATCATGCAGGTGCCCACCGGGTGGTAACAGGTGCTGGCGCGCTGGCGGAAATCTTCCACCATGGCCGCGTCGTCCATGGTGTCCAGCACCGGGGCGATGGGCGCCTTGATCAGGCCGCGCATGGCAGCCGTCTGGCTGAGGCGCCGGACCAGCTGCGCACCACGCAAGGCCTGCGCAACATCTTGCGGATGCGACAGGTAATGCGGTTCGATATGCGGTGGCACCGAAGCGTCGTTGCCTGCGATGCTTATGCGGCCCCGGCTCAAGGGGCGGCAGGGCTGGAAACACAGGATAAAACCGGCGAACGTATCGGGCACGATCTGGGTACCGCCTTTGGACGGCGCCAGGGTATAGGTGATGGGGTTGCAATACAGCTGCGTGTCGGGCCGCCCCGCCTGCGCGTGCGAGCGCACGAAGCCGCCGCACTGGTTGACGCTGATGCTCAAGGGGCCGCCCAGGGTGGTGACGTATTGCAGACCCGCCCGCAGCTTGCCCCAGGTCGATCCCAGCACATTGTTCAAGGTGGGTTCGGTGGCCTTGAAGTAGTAACTCATGGCCAGGTGGTCCTGCAGGTTGGCGCCCACCTGGGCCTGTGCCAGCAGCACCGGCACACCGTGGCGCTGCAGCAGATCGGCCGGCCCTACGCCGGAGAGTTGCAGCAATTGCGGGCTTTGCACGGTGCCGGCACTCAGCACCACGGCGCGGCGCGCACCCGCGGTGAGCGCCCGACCACCCAGGCGGTACGCCACACCCACGGCCGTGCGTCCCTCAAACAGCAGCTTGTCCACCATGGCCGAGGTTTGCAGTTCCACCCTGCTCCGGCGCAATGCGGGGCGCAGAAAGGCGTCCGCCGCTGACCAGCGCATGCCGTGGCGCGTATTGATGTGGTAGCGCCCCACACCCTCGGGCCGCGGGCCGTTGAAATCTTCGGTAAACGGCAGGCCGGCCTGCCGGGCCGCATCGAAGAAGTGGCGCTCCATGGGATGCAGTTGCGTGCGCACGTCGCTCACAAACAGGGCGCCGCCCGGTGCGGCCCGGCCGTTGGCATCGACACGGCGCTCGAAAGCCTCGAAAGCCGGGCGCACGTCGTTCCAGGCCCAACCCGGGTTGCCGGCCGCCGCCCAATCGTCGAAGTCGCCCGGCATGCCGCGGCAGTACACCATGGCATTGATGGAGCTTGACCCGCCTACCACCTTGCCACGCGGAAAATAGATGCGCCGGTTGTTGAGCCCGGCGTCCGGCTGGGCCTCGAACTTCCAGTTGACGGCTTCGTCGTAGAAGGTCTTGCCGTAGCCGATAGGCATGTTGATCCACAGGCGCCGGTCGTGGCCACCGGCTTCCAGCACCAACACGGTGGCTTGCCCGTCCGCACTCAGGCGATCAGCCAGCACACAACCGGCCGATCCCGCGCCGACAACGATGTAGTCGTATTCCTGATCCACCAATTTGCTGTTCGCCTTGCCAAGGAGCCTGGCGCAAAGTGTAGGGCAGGCCCCGAGGCCGTACGGCCGTCTCGCGGCACGGTCAATGCAAGTAATTGACGCCGCACCCCTTTGCCCGTATTGGCTGAAAATCAAGGCAATGCCGGCGCCTGAAAACGGGACGGCTGCCTGCATTGGCTTCGTTTGAATCGAGAAAGGTCCTCCGTGCCCCTACCCGCCCCCCAACCCCGAAAACACCTGCACACGCGCGAAGTCAGCTTTCGCGGCTACGAGCGCGAGGACGGCCTGTGGGACATCGAGGCCGAGGTATGCGATACCAAGACCTATGTGCAGAACAGCCCTGAGCGGGGGGCCCTGCCGCCCGGCACGCCTATACACGATATGGCGATTCGCGTCACGCTGGACGACGCGATGACCATTGTGGCGATTTTGGCTTCCATGGACAGCAGCCCGTTTGCCGAATGCCCGCAGGCTGAAGATCCGATGCAAAAAATGGTTGGCGTGACCATGGGTCCGGGGTGGCGGTTTTCGGTGGAGAAGGCACTGGGCGGTATCCAAGGCTGCACCCATCTGCGCGAGCTGCTGTTCAACATGGCCACGGCCGCGTACCAGACGATGGCGTCGTTCCGGGTACAGCGGCGCAAGCTGGCCGGCCTTCCCGACCCGATCCCTGGCCGGCCGCCGCACCACCTGGGTAAATGTATGTCCTGGGACTTCAACGGTCCGGTAGTGTTGCGCCGCTTTCCCGAATTCGCCGGCTGGCAACCACTGACGCATTCTCCCAAACCCGAATAAATACGGCGCGGCCAAGGCGACCGTCAGGCACCCTCGCGCGCCACCTCGCCACGGCGCGGGTCCATCTGCAGCACCGCCTGCGAACCGCCGCCCATCATCACGTAGCCATCCTTGTGGCCGGCTTCGCCACGGCTGAACGGGTGCATGCTGGTGAAGCGCCATACCGTGAGCGCCAGCAGCGTCAGCACGCCGGCAAAATACAGCATCAGGGCTTCGGCACCCAGCCAGTCCATCACCGCGCCGGCCAGCGTGGGCCCCACCGTGGCGCCTATGCCATGCAACAACAGCAAGCCACCCGCAACCTCCAGCACGCGGGAGCGGTCTATCAGGTCGTTGACGTGCGCCACGCTCAGGCCGTACACCGTGAAAGCCAGGCCACCGTACAGGATGCCCAGGAAGATCAGCGAATCCTCGTATTCGCGCGCCAGGTAAAAGCCGGTGCCGGCCACGGCGGCGCAACTGGCGCAGACACCGAACAGCACCCAGCGCCGGTCATGCCGATCCGACAGGTGCCCGACCGGCCACTGCATCACGGCACCGCCCAGGATGGTGGCCGCCATGAACGTGGCGATGCCGCGCTCGCTGAAACCCACGCCCTGCCCGAACACATGGCCCAGGCTGTAGAACGCGCCGCTCAGCAACCCGGAGCCTATGGCGCCCACAACGCCAATCGGCGAAATGGAAAACAGCTCAAACAGGCCGAGTGTGGGCGCGTCGGTCGGCTCGGGTTCGCTGACCGGCGTGAGAGTGATCGGCACCAGCGCCATGGAAAACAGGATGGACACCAGCGCAAACGGCACAAAACCAAATCGGTCACCCACCAGGATCAGCCACTGGCCCAGCGCCATCGACACCCCGCTTACGGCCATATAGGCCGCGAACACCTTGCCACGCTGCTGCGTGGTGGCCACCACGTTGAGCCAGCTCTCCACCACGATGTACAGGCCCACCAGGCATACACCGGTGACAAAACGCAGGCCACCCCAGAACCATGCGTTTAGCCACAAGGCATGCAGTATGGGCAGGCAGGACGCGATCGAGGCCATGGCCGCAAAGGCACGGATGTGGCCGACCCGGCGGATGATGGCCGGGCAGGCATAGGTGCCGAAAATGAAGCCGGCGAAATAGGCCGACATGATGAGCCCGGTGACCAGGCTGGAGAATTTCGCGCCCCCGGCCTGCGCGCCAATAGCCGAAAACATCAGGCCGGTGCCCACCACCAGCATGCCTACGCCGCTGAGCAGGGAGGCTAGCGGTAACAGTAGTTTGCCCAAGTGAAATACCTTTGTTGTCGATGAAGGGTCTGGAGCGCGCTGTCGAGAATGGAGCACAAGGTAGCACACCCCCGGCCGGACACACGTTCGCATTGCGACCTGAAAATGTTTATTCGGTCCACGCGTGAATTGCAATCAAAAGGCTGTATATTTGGACAGCTTTTTGCCGTTCCATTCCAAATAGTTCAATGTCGTCCGCCGCCGCTGTTTCACCAGACCGACCGAAGTCACGGCGCAGCGTCGAATTGTTCTCCGGTTGTGGTGGCTTGGCCATGGGTTTGTCCCTGGCGGGCTTCTCGCACGAGTTGCTGGTCGAGCGCAACGCGCAGGCGTGCGCCACCTTGGCGCATAACAAAAATCACAAGGCAAACCACGCCAGGCACTGGCACGTTTTGTCAGACGACGTACGCGCCATCGACTGGACGCCCTTTGCGGATGGGCTCGATCTGGTAGCGGGTGGCCCGCCGTGTCAGCCTTTTTCGATTGGCGGCAAGGCCGCCGGCAATGAAGATGATCGCGATATGTGGCCCGAGGCGGTACGCGCGGTTCGAGAGACGCTGCCTAGAGCGTTCCTGTTTGAGAACGTGAAGGGGCTGCTCAGGCCGCGGTTTGCCGACTACGTGAACTGGATCGCGGCGTATCTCGCGCACCCCATGCTTACGCGTAAGCCGGATGAATCACACGAGTCACATCTGGCGCGTCTTGAATCCCATCGAGAAAGCGCGCGGTACCACCTGCAGGTGGTACCGGTCAATGCGGCGGACTATGGCGCGCCGCAGAAGCGCAACCGCGTCTTGTTCGTCGGTTTTCGCAAAGACATTTTT
>JANLPN010000193.1:0-2120 GCA_031367285.1 Betaproteobacteria bacterium
ACCCGTCCATCCCGCACCAACTGCACGGCCGCGAACTGTGTGCCGAACAGGCGCAGCAGGCTGGCAACGATGGCGTCGAACACCGGTTGCACATCGGTTGGTGAGCTGCTGATCACGCGCAGAATCCCGGCACTGGCAGTCTCACGGCTCAAGGCTTCCTGCGTCTCGTCAAACAGCCGCGCGTTCTCCAGCGCCACGCCCAGGCTTGCGGCGATGGTGCTGAGCAGGCGCAGTTCGGCTTCGCCGAAGGCGTGCTCGCGTTCGTGGTTCTTCAAGCCGATGGAGCCTAGCAGCCGGTCACCCGAGAAGAACGGCACGCGGACGATCGACTTGGCCTGTTGGGTGCCAGGAGGGGCCGCCATGTCCCATTGCAGCGCCTCGGCCACGGTGTTCAGCAACAGGGGCCGGCGACTTGCCAGTACCTTGTCCACCGGGGCTCCCGGATCGCGCCGGAACGGCGGCAGGCTCAGCCGCTTGCCGTGTTGGTAGGCATACAGGCGGTGGCCCAGGCCGGCGGCAGGTTCGAGCCAGTGGATGTCCACGTCGCCGGTCTGGAACACCTCGCGCAGCTTGTCGCCCACCAGGTCGATGGTGGCCTGGAAACCCAGCGCCGCGGCCATGCCCTGCTGAATGCCGTTGATGACCGACAACTCGCTTTCGCACCGCGCCAGTTCTGCCGTGCACTCGGCGAGTTTGCGCTCCAGGCTTTGCAGCGCCTGGGCAGTGTTCACCGTGCTTGCGGTGGGTGTGGGCTTGGGAGCCGCAGGGCCTGGCTTTCTGGCGCTCATGGCGTGGTGTTACCTGGTTCAATGCTTGGGACTTCCAACATCAGGCAACCCAGGATGTGCGGCGCCGCGCCAGTGCATGTTACGTCGCGGTTGAGGCGGTTTCGCCCTCCACGGGCAACGCTGGCACAGTAGCCGGCTACTACATGCTGGCCGCAGGTGGCGTGCCCTTGACCGACCTTCCCCCCGCTCTGGCAAAGCGGCTTCCGCGTTACCCCTCGGTGCCGGTTGCCAGGGTTGGCCGTCTGGCGGTGCATCAGGCTTTTCAAGGTCGCAAACTTGGCGCCGCGTTGCTGGCCGACGCTGTTCTGCGCAGTGCTCGTTCGGAGGTGGCCGTCTACGCATTGGTGGTCGATGCCAAGGACGCCGCCGCCGAGCGCTTCTACCGGCACCATGGTTTTGAGCCGTATGGCGAAGCGCAAAGACAGCTGATCCTGCCCTTGGGGCGCTTCAAGGCCGTTGCCTGAGTTTGAGCGCATCGGCGCCAGGCTGGCTAACGCACGTGTGGTCTGACTCGGTGTTTCAGTCTGCATGGCGTAGCCTTACTTGGTTCAATGCCTCGACCAGCGCGTCCACGCGGATCGGCTTGGTCACGTAGTCGTCCATGCCCGCGGCCAGGCACTCCTCGCGGTCGCCCTGCATGGCATTGGCGGTCATGGCCACGATGCGTGGGCGCTCGTAAGGCGTCCACTTGGCGGTGATCCTGCGCGAGGCCTCCAGGCCGTCCATCTCGGGCATCTGCACGTCCATCAGCACCACGTCATAGGCCTGGCGCTCTATGCTTTCGATGGCCTCGATGCCGTTGGACGCCAGATCGGCGCGGTACCCCATTTGCTGCAGCAGCCGCAGCGCCAGCTTCTGGTTTACCACGTTGTCTTCGGCCAGCAGGATGCGCAGCGGATGGCGCTGCGCCATCTGCGCGTCGATGCGCGGCTTGGCCGGCAAGGCGGCCGGTCGGGGCGCGCTGTCGGCATCGCTGGCCAGCAGGCTGACGAGCGTGTCGAAAAGTTGGCTTTGCCGCAATGGTTTGGCCAGAGTGGCGGCAAAGACGCTGTCGCTCGCCTCGCGGCGGCCCAGCGAGCTGAACAGCGCCAGCGGCAGCGTATGCCCGGCCTCGCGGATGCGCGCGGCAAGCATGGCACCGTCCATGCCCGGCATGTGCATGTCGAGGATGGCCAGGTCGTAGGCCTGCGTCGGCACCTGGTTCTTCAGCATTTCCAGCGCCTGCACCGGGAACTCGGTGTCCTGCACCACCATGCCCCACTTGGCCGTCTGCAGCGCCAGGATGCGGCGATTGGTCGCGTTGTCGTCCACCACCAGGATGCGTTTGCCTTT
>JANLPN010000207.1:0-1734 GCA_031367285.1 Betaproteobacteria bacterium
CGCCGAGGAAAAGGACGAGCGCAATCGAAGTGTAGGCACGGGCGTGGTCATCACCGACAAAGGCATTATTCTGACCAATCTGCATGTGGTTCAGGGCGCGGACACCATCCAGATCACCTTTGCAGACGGGCTCGAATCGACCGCGACCATCACCGGCGTGCAGCCTGAAAACGATTTGGCCGTGTTGCAGGCAAAGACTATTCCGGACGACATGATTGCCGCCACCATGCGCTCCACCGCCGACCTGGTACCCGGCGAACAAGTGATGGCGGTTGGCTTCCCCTTCGGCATCGGTCCGTCTGCGTCGGCCGGGATAATTTCCGGGCTGAAACGCACCTTCCGTTCCCCGGAAGGGAAGCAGCAAATGAGCAATTTGATTCAGTTCGACGCCGCCGCCAATCCAGGCAACTCAGGCGGGCCGCTGGTCACCATGGAAGGCGAGGTGATTGGCATAGTCACCGCCATTTACAACCCCAATCAACAGCGAACCTTTGTCGGCATCGGTTTTGCGGTGCCGATAGAGAACGCCGCCGCCGCTGCGGGCATGCCGCCGTTCTAATTCCTTGCGGGACGGACCAGGTTACGGAAAAGCCGAACCTGCTCGGTCCCCAACCGTTTGAGATCTCCCGAATTGCCAAAGACAGAGGAAAGGCGCAAACCATGAACCCCATCACCAATCCCACCCCCGATACCGCCCAGCTCATGGAGCAAATCCTCTACGAAGTCAAACGCGTTGTGGTAGGCCAGGACCGCTTTCTTGAACGCGTCATGGTGGCTATATTGGCGCAGGGCCATTTGCTGGTCGAAGGGGTGCCGGGCTTGGCCAAAACCCTGACGGTCAAAACACTGGCCAACACCATCAGCGGCGATTTCAAACGTATCCAGTTCACACCCGACCTGGTGCCGGCTGACCTGGTCGGCACGCGCATCTACAACCAGAAAAACGGCGACTTCAGCACCTCGCTTGGCCCGGTCTTCACCAACCTGCTGCTGGCCGATGAGATCAACCGCGCGCCAGCCAAGGTGCAGAGCGCTTTGCTGGAGGTGATGCAGGAGCGCCAGGTAACGATTGCGGGCATCACCCACAAGGTGCCCTCGCCTTTTCTGGTCATGGCGACGCAAAATCCGATTGAAACCGAAGGCACTTATCCGCTGCCTGAAGCGCAGGTTGACCGTTTCATGATGAAGGTGCTGGTGGACTACCCGACGGAGGAAGAAGAGTTCGTTATTGTTCAGCGCGTTACCGGCCCGGCGGTCACCGTGTCGGCGGTGGCGACGACTAAGCAGCTCGCGTCCCTCCAGGCGGAGTGTCGCCGCGTTTACGTTGACCCGTCACTGGTGCAATACGCCGTGCGTCTGGTAGCGGCCACGCGCAATCCTGAAAAGCACGGCATCAAGGACTTGGCGCGCTTCATCACCTTCGGCGCCAGCCCGCGCGCCACCATCAACCTGACGGAAGGCGCGCGCGCTTTGGCCATGCTGCGCGGGCGCAGCTACGCGCTGCCGGAAGACATGACAGACCTCGTGCCCGACGTGCTGCGCCACCGCTTGGTGCTTTCCTATGAGGCCTTGTCCGAGGGCCTGTCTGCCGACGCCGTTGTCAGCAAAGTCATGGCTAAGGTCTTGCCACCCGCAAAGCCGCTGGCGCATGAAAAACTTGCCGCCTGAACATGCCCCCACGTTCGTTCGCTTCGCGTAACTCTCTGCCCCCCGAGGGGGCTGGCCTTGCTTGGG
>JANLPN010000250.1:0-2504 GCA_031367285.1 Betaproteobacteria bacterium
GCCTCCACCGGCAACACAATGCCGGCCGTTTGCGCCAGCGCCGCAGCCCCGGTGCCGGCGGCGTTGATAAGCGCCGCGCAGCCCACCGTGCTGCCATCGTCCAGCGCCACCGACACGACCTGGTGACCCGCACGCTGCAAACCCGTGGCATGCGCCTTGCGGTAACTGGCACCCAAGGCAATCGCCTTGCGCCGGAAGCCGTGCATCAGGCTGTGCGCGTCCAGCCAGCCTTCGCCCGACAGACCCAGCGAACCCGCGGCCAGGTCGTCGGTACACAGCCACGGAAAACGCGCCGCGAGTTGCGCCAGGTCCAGCAAGGCCACGTCCACGCCGCAGGCGATTTGCGTCTGGTGGTTGCTGCGCAGCACATCGACTCCGCTGGCGGTGGCAAGAAACAGGTAACCCGCTTCGTGGAAGCCCACATCGGGCGTCTCGCCATGGACCTCCAGATGCCGCGCCGCCGAGCGGATAAATTCCGTGCCGAACTGCGACATGCGGATATTGCCCGGCGTGGAAAACTGGTGCCGTATCGACGCCACCGAACGTGTGGTGGCGCACCATTCGTAACTGGGATCCTGCTCGATCACCAGCACCGAACCCGTGAAGCCGCTGTGTGCTTTGAGGAAATACGCGGCGGCACTGCCAACGGCCGCGCCGCCCACGATCACGACGTCGTAGGTATCCATGGCAAAAGCTTAGCAGGACTGCGATGCCCCACTGGGGTGGCGTCCCTATACGGCGGTACTGCAGTGCTGCGGTGCTGCCGTGCTACTTCAGGATAGTTTTGCAAGGCTGTTCGTTCGAATGCTTCTATAGGCAAAGCCATGGGCGGGCCGCCGTCGTCGCTTCACTGCTGGGTCCTTGCGCTTCGCTACAGGACTGCCCTGCGATGCTCGGGAATCGGGGCAAGTCGATGAACTCGGGCCGGGTACGGCCCTCAAACAGCATCGACTTGGGCCGCAAGCGGCCCGACCCCGACTCCCTGCGCTTCTCGGCTGCGCAGAGGCGCGCCGCCAGCGACCCGCCCATGGCTTTGCCGATGCATGGTTGGCGCTCAAAGATTGTGAATACCAAGCCCCGCTTGGCTTGGGTGGGCTAATATCTGACCGAAGACCAAGGGTGATCACCTGTGAATACGAGAGGAGATGTGTAGCAGCATGAGTGCAGAACAACGAATCAAGGACCTTGGCCTCGAACTTCCTCCCGGCAGTGGGCCTGCGGGCAACTATGCGTCGGCGGTGCGATCTGGCGATCTGCTATTTATTTCAGGCAAGGCGCCGCTTCCGGTTGAAGGCAAACTGCCCAAAGGCCGCCTCGGGCGCGAGTATTCGACGGAGCAGGGTTATGCGCTGGCGCGCTCGGCGTGTACGGACCTGATCGCTGTCATACGCAAA
Source organism: Betaproteobacteria bacterium (assembly GCA_031367285.1). Lineage (GTDB taxonomy): Bacteria > Pseudomonadota > Gammaproteobacteria > Burkholderiales > Burkholderiaceae_C > CAISIP01. The sequence goes on from JANLPN010000250.1 coordinate 1,395, forward strand.
GAGCTGGGCTCGCTGGACCGGGTGGCGCGGGTGGTGGAGCTGCAGGGTTCCATCAATGCCGTGCCTGAGTTCGAGGAACACGCCAAAGTGCTGGACGGGGCCTCCGATCTGCTGGTGGCGGTGTTTGGCCCGGCCGGCGTACACGCGCGTTCGGTCATAGGCGTGAGTTCGCTGCGTAATGGCGTGCCGCTGACCATCAAGGCAACCGTGGAGATCAGGCGGGCATAAAGTCCACGGCGCGGGATCCATCAAGTTTTGCTTTTGCGCCAATACTCTGGCTTGCGCCGGTGGTGGGAGACCGCAATTATCGTTACGGTGTCTACCTGAACATCGTAGACCACGGAATAGGGAAATCGGCGGAGCACTCGCCTTCGATTCCCCGCATCATCTGCCGCCTTGCCAAGAGGTGCCTTCCCAACGCGGTCAATAGCGTCCAGTACTTCGGCCCGAAAGGCGTCTGCAATAAGAGCGCTCCGTTCGTGGTACCAAAAGAAGGCGTCTCGTATGTCGCTCTCGGCTACCTCAGCGATCTCTACAAGATATTTGCTCACAAGGCGCTTATTCGGGCACGCGCTTCGCTCCAGGGCACGGTCTTCACAGCTCCCGACCGGATGTCTGCCTTGCGCTGCTGAATTTCTGCTGCCCAGGTCTCCGCGACTGATGCCTCATCTGCGCCATCAAGACTGTCGATCAACGCCAGCACAACCGCGGATCGCTCGTCCGCAGGCAAGGCCAGGGCTTCATTAATCAGGTGGTCTACGTTGGCATTCATGACCCGTTCCACCGCTGACGCGCAAGGATTCTGTTGCTTGAATGTCCCATCGCTCCAGTTTACTCCCGCGAATCGTCTGCGCCTTGCTTTCGGCCATTACACCTGCGTCCGGACTTCACGCCCTTACAAACCCTCCCAGTTCCCGCCGCGGCGTGTGCTGCTGGTCGGCGCAATAACCCACGCGGCAAAACATCTGTACGGTTTCTTCGCTGGCGGGTTTGCCCAGCAGCAGTTGGTGCAGCTTGTCGTAATGCGGTTTCATCTCGTCAAACTCCTGCGGTGCCTGGCTCATGGGGTGGATCTGCAGGCCGAGTTCGGTGGCCTTGAGCTGCAGGCGC
>JANLPN010000300.1:0-6806 GCA_031367285.1 Betaproteobacteria bacterium
ACGCTGGACTGGCTGGCGCATTCAGGTGGTGTATCCACATCGTTGTTGCGTTCGCATGCCTACACACTGGAAAACGGGCTGGCGGCGCGCCATGCATTCCGGGTTGCCAGCGGCCTGGACTCCATGGTGCTGGGCGAGCCGCAAATCCTGGGCCAGCTTAAGGAGGCGGTGCGCGCGGCCGAACAGGCAGGCGCCTTGGGTACCACGCTGAGCCAGTTGTTCCAGCGCTCGTTTTCGATTGCCAAGCAGGTGCGCTCGTCCACTGAAATCGGCGCGCACTCCATCAGCATGGCGGCGGCGGCGGTTCGGCTGGCAGGGCAGCTTTTCGAAAAGTTGGGCGACGTCAAAGTGCTGTTTGTCGGGGCCGGTGAAATGGTCGAGCTCTGCGCCACGCACTTCGCCGCCAGGAAACCCCGATCAATCACGGTTGCCAACCGCACGCTGGAGCGTGGCGAAAAACTCGCGGCGCAGTTCGGTGGCGACGTAATGCGGCTGGGCGATCTGCCGGAGCGCTTGCATGAATTCGACGTGGTGATCAGTTGCACGGCAAGCACGCTGCCCATTATTGGTCTGGGTGCGGTGGAGCGGGCGCTCAAGCGCAGGCGGCATCGGCCCATTTTTATGGTGGACCTGGCAGTGCCGCGCGACATCGAGCCCGAAGTCAAGGCGCTGCAGGATGTTTACCTGTACACGGTGGACGATTTGGCGGGCGTGGTGCAGACCGGCCAGGCCATCCGACAGGCGGCAGTCGCCGAGGCGGAAACCATCATTGAAGCCGGTGTGCAGAGTTTCATGCATTGGGTGGACCAGCGTGGGACCGTACCTCTGATCCGGCAACTCAATGCGCAGGCCGACGAATGGCGCGCCCTGGAGATCAGTCGCGCGCGCAAGCTGCTGGCCAAGGGGGAAAACGTGGAGGCCGTGCTGGAAGCCCTGTCCCGGGGATTGACCCAGAAAATGCTGCACGGTGCCATGACCGAATTGCATGCTGGTGATGCCAATGCACGTGCCCAGGCCAGCTCGGCCGTGCAGCAGTTCTTCCTGCGCAAAGAGCGTTAGCGACGCTGGTAGCCGCCGCGGCCGAGGCATGCCCGGCCACACCCGCCGTAGCAGGCGCATTGCCTTGTGTACCACCCGGTAAATCAACCCCTGTTTTGCAGTGAGCTCTCCTCCCGATGAAAGACTTTTTCCGACAACAACTTGACCGGTACACGGTGCGCCTGGGGGAGTTGGAGTTCCTGCTGTCGCGTGAGGACATCATGCAGGATATGGACCAGTTTCTCGTGTTGTCGCGCGAGCATTCGGATGTCGCGGCGGTCGCCGGTCGCTGGGCGCGTTACGGCCGGCGCGAAAAGGATCTTGCCGCGGCAGGGGAACTGCTGGAGGCCTCCGGCTCGGAGCCTGAGATGGCGCTGCTGGCACAAGAGGAGATCGATGCCGCGGTTGCCGAGCTGGGGCAACTGGACGCGGAGCTGCAGCGCATGTTGTTGCCCAAAGATCCGGACGACGTACGCAACGCATTCATGGAGATTCGGGCCGGCACCGGCGGCGACGAGTCGGCCCTGTTTGCCGCTGACCTCTCGCGTATGTACACGCGTTACTGCGAGCGGCGCGGCTGGACGGCCGAGGTTATCAGCGAATCGGTCAGTGAACTGGGAGGCTACAAGGAACTCGTGCTGCGGATAGTGGGTACACACGTGTATGGCGACCTCAAGTTTGAGTCGGGGGGCCATCGGGTACAACGTGTGCCAGCCACGGAAACGCAGGGGCGCATTCATACCAGCGCATGTACGGTGGCGGTGCTGGCCGAACCGGACGAATCGGTCGCGGTCCGGATCAATCCGGCCGACCTGCGCATAGACACGTACCGGGCCAGCGGCGCGGGTGGCCAACACATCAACAAGACCGACTCCGCGGTACGTATCACGCATCTTCCTACCGGCATCGTGGCCGAATGCCAGGACGACCGCAGCCAGCATCGCAACAAGGCCAAAGCCATGCAGGTGTTATTGGCCCGGATTCAGGAGAAGGACCGTTCCGAGCGCGCGGCCAAGGATGCCGCTGAACGCAAGAGCCTGATCGGCAGCGGCGACCGTAGCGACCGCATCCGCACCTACAACTTCCCGCAGGGCCGGCTGACCGACCATCGCATCAACCTCACGCTGTACAAGCTGCTGACCATCATGGAAGGTGACTTGGACGACGTGGTGCAGGCGCTGCAAGCCGCGCAGGCGGCCGAGCAACTGGCGGCCTTGGAGGTCGGTGCTGCCGGCTGACATCCCTATGCCGAGCATCGCTCAAGCACTGGTCAACGCCTGCGCCAGCGGCGTGGACAGATTGGACGCCCAGCTTCTGCTGCTGCAGGCGCTCGCGAAACCGTCGGCGAAATTGGGGGCACAACGCGCCTGGCTGCTGGCCCACGGCGAGGAGGAGATGCCGGCACTGGTGCAGCCTCTATTCGAGGAATACGTACGCCGCCGCGCGGCCGGTGAGCCACTGGCCTACATCACCTGCCGCAAGGAGTTTTTCGGCCTGGCGCTGCATGTGGATGCGCGTGTGCTGGTGCCCCGTCCCGACACGGAAACGCTGGTGGCATGGGCACTGGAGCTGCTGGCAAAACTGCCGGAAAAACCGGTCGCCGCGCAATATGCCGCTTTGGACCTGGGCACGGGCAGCGGCGCCATCGCACTGGCTTTGAAACACAGCATGCCGAAATTACACGTGGACGCGGTGGACGCCAGCCTCGAAGCCCTGGCGGTGGCACGCACCAATGCCGGGGCGCTGGGTCTGGAGATCGGGTTCAGCCATGGTTCATGGCTGGACTACGTTAGCCGCCGCTACCACTGCATTGTTTCCAACCCACCTTATGTGGCGGCGCAGGATCCCCACCTGGCGGCACTGGTCTGCGAGCCGGCGCAGGCCCTGGTTTCAGGTGTTGATGGCTTGGACGACATCCGCCAGATCGTCGATAGCGCCAGCAAAAACCTCTATCCAGGCGCCTGGCTGCTGCTGGAGCATGGCTACGACCAGGCTGCGGCCGTACGCACCCTGCTCAATGCGGCGGGCTACCAGGGCATCGCGTCCCGACGCGATCTCGGGGGCCACGAGCGCTGCAGCGGCGGGCGGATGCCTGGCGCAATACACTGCGGGTGATTCGCCACTGCCTGTTTAACCCTGTTGCGAGGAAAATTCATGCTGTTTATGGTCATTGAACGCTTTCGCGACAACGACATGGTCCCGATTTATCAGCGCGTGCGTGATGGCGGGCGCATGATTCCGGAAGGCCTGAAATACATAGATAGCTGGGTAGAACCCAATTTCAGCCGCTGTTTCCAATTGATGGAGTGTGATGACCTGCGTTTATTGCAACAATGGGTACTGCAATGGCGCGGAGCAGGCGTCACTTTTGAAATTGTGCCCGTCGTCAGCAGTGCGCAAACGCGGGAATTGGTAGCACCGCACCTCGCATCGCCGTGAAGGTGAAATAATCTGGCAATTGAAGCCTCAGGAGCATGGATATGAGTGACACACAGCAACGGATAGACGAACTGGTGAAATCGAATGAGGTTTTGCTGTTCATGAAGGGCAACGCCAGTTTTCCGCAGTGCGGCTTTTCGGGCCGCGCCATCCAGATTCTCAAGGCCTGCGGCGTCGAGCCCAAGGCCATCAAGACGGTCAACGTACTGGAAGACCCTGAAATCCGGGCCGGCATCAAGGACTACAGCAACTGGCCTACTATCCCGCAGTTGTACGTCAAAGGCGAATTTATAGGTGGCTCGGACATCATGATGGAGATGTACGAAAACGGCGAGCTGCTGCAAGTTCTGACCAAACAGGGCTGAGCCGCGCGACGCTTGCGCCGGCACGAGCACAGGCCTCGTAGCACGAGACTGGGCTGCGTATCTCCTGGCCGCCTTATGGCGGCTTTTTTTGTTGCCATGCAACAAAAATGCAACGCCCGGCTTTTCTGCCCTTTGCGCAAGACGCGTCCTGTGTTTGAATGAACAGGTGGCTTGTCGTAACGGAGGAAACAATGGAATCCCGCAATTCTGTTCCCCGGTCTTCATCTTTCCATCTGCCGGTGGCGCAGATGCGCCGCGTTTTCAAACCGGACGACGTGGAACGCAAGCTGGCCAGGCTGCAGGACCGAGACCATGACAACCTGCGTGCCACTTACCAGCGTATGCTGGAGCGCGGTCCGCAGCGTTTTCAGGTCAAACCGGCCGGCGTGCCGGACATGGCCGCTTTGTACGAGGCCTTGCCAAACTTCACCGATGTGCTGGACGATGTGAAACGCCATGTGGCGCTGGCGCAGGACAGCCGTGACGGGCTCGAAGTAACACCGATTCTGCTGCTGGGCCCACCGGGAATCGGAAAAACCCATTTCGCGCGCAAGCTGGCGGACTTGCTGGGCACCGGCATGAGCTTGGTATCGATGGGTTCGATGACGGCCGGGTGGTTGTTGTCCGGTTCATCATCACAATGGAAAGGCGCCAAGCCCGGCAAGGTGTTTGAGACGCTGGTCGAGGGCGAATATTCCAATCCGGTGATGGTACTTGACGAAATCGACAAGGCCAGTGCCGACGCGCAGTACGACCCACTGGGCGCCTTGTACAGCCTGCTGGAGTACGACACGGCGCAGAACTTCACCGACGAGTTCGCCGAGGTCGCGATCGACGCCAGCCAGGTTATCTGGATTACCACGGCCAACGACGAAAGTGCGATTCCCGAACCTATTTTGAATCGCATGAACGTATTTGCGGTGGAGGCGCCATCCCCCGAGGCGGCACGCCGGATTGCGCGTAATCTGTACTGCTCCATCCGAAGCGAGCACGGTTGGGGCGAAAGATTTGACGCCGAACCCGGGGACGACCTGCTGGACCACCTGGGTGGGCTCGCCCCCAGGGAAATGCGCCGTGCACTGATGACCGGTTTTGGCAACGCCCAGTTGGACCATCGTGATGCGATTGCGCTGACTGATCTGCCAAAGGGCGGCAGCAAGAAAGGCTCTATCGGTTTTCTGCAGTAGCGTTCACCGGGGCATTTGCCGCGTTGCCACCGGTCAGGCAGGGCCGAATTCCCATTGTCTGGTAGCTTCCAGTACTGCTTGCGGATAGGGCGCCTTGCCGCGTGAACCGTTGTAGCGCCCCAGAGCCATGAAAATGTTTCCGTTTTCCCGGTCAAGGTAGTGGCGCAGGATCACACAGCCAAAACGCAGGTTGGTCTGCATGTGAAACAGTTTGGAGGCGTCGTTGTCACCCAGCACTCGGGTCCAGAATGGCATGACCTGCATGTACCCGCGCGCGCCAACACTGGACACGGCAAACTTGCGGAACGCACTCTCGACCTGTATCAGGCCAAGTACCAGGGTAGTTTCAAGTCCGGCCCGCCGGCTCTCGTACCAGACCGTCTGCAAAAATTCTTTTCTGGTTTCAAGATCCGGCTTGCGGCGTCGTAGCCGTTCACTCATGGCGCCCAGCCAACGCAGGTAATGAATGCGCGAAGCGGTATCGGCAAACTCGGGGACCGGTGGGGCGGCGCTGGCAATTGCGGCGCTGAGCGCTGTACGGACTGAATCGATCAGGGGCTCTTCCAACTGCCCACCAGCCCTGGCACAGGGATGGAACGACAACACTGCAAGACCAGACACCGCAGAAAGCAGGTAGCGCCGCCGCGCTGCCAAGCCCGACTTGAGCGTATTGCGGCCTTGAATAAAGGTCATTGCCCCAATCTGGAAATGATAAAACCGGCGGCTTCGTCGACTGCGAGTTTGGTCGCAGTCGTGTCCCGGCGGTGCTGGTATTCCAGTTGGCCTTCCTTGAGACCCCGATCGCCAATGGTGACACGGTGCGGCACGCCAATCAGTTCCCAATCCGCGAACATGGCGCCAGGGCGCTCACCCCGGTCATCCAGGATCACGTCAACTCCTGCACCCAGCAACTTATCGTACAGCGCGTCCGCCGCTGCCTTGACATCCGGAAAGCGGTCCGGACCGATAGGACACAACACCACGGTAAACGGTGCCAGCGCATCAGGCCAGATGATGCCGCGCTCATCATGGTTTTGTTCGATGGCAGCAGCCGGCAGACGGGTAATGCCTATTCCATAACAGCCCATTTCCATGAACTGCGGTTTTCCATTCGTGTCCAGGAAACTTGCGTTCATGGCCCGGCTGTACTTCGTGCCCAGATAAAAAATATGGCCAATTTCGATGCCACGCTCAATCGCCAGCAAACCTTTGCCGTCCGGTGACGCATCTCCGGCCATCACGTTACGCAAGTCGGCCACCCGCTCGGGCTCGGGCAAGTCACGCCCCCAATTGACCCCGGTGATGTGGAAATCGGGTTCATTGGCACCACAAATCCAGTCGCTCATCACCGCTACGTCGCGGTCCACGACAACACGCACCGGTTTGCGCATATTGATCAGGCCCAGGTAACCCGGTTTGCAACCAAAGTGCCCGGCGATTTCCTCCAGCGTGGCAAAGCGAAATCCCCCTTCCATGCCGGGGAGTTTGTTGACCTTGACTTCGTTCATGTCGTGGTCTCCACGCAGCATCAACAGCCAGACCTGCGTCTTGACGACCGCGCCCTGGGCATCTTTTTCTTCGGTCGTCACAACCAGCGATTTCACGGTCTGCTGTAGAGGTACGCCGAGGTACTGCGCAACATCGGCACAGGTGCTTTTGCCAGGTGTCGCGGTCTTCGCCATGGCTTGCGATGGCGGCCGGCGCCCAGCCTGCGGCGCCTGCGCCTGCGCCTTTTCCATGTTGGCGGCGTAATCGCTGCCTGGGCAATAAACAATGG
>JANLPN010000319.1:0-2565 GCA_031367285.1 Betaproteobacteria bacterium
CAGCGAGTCCTGCACACTGGTCAGAAAGCGCTCCAGCGTCGGGCCTTCCAGCGGCTGTGCGAGCAGGGCCTGTTTGTGCTGCTGCGACGCAAACATCACGTATTTGAAAAAGCCGCCGTGTTCGCGCGCGGCGTCCAGCACCTGGGCCGAGGGGGTGAGGTCCGGGCGGTCAATACGCTGGCGCAGCGCGGCCAGGGTGCTGGCGTAACGCGTGCCGCCATAAGCGCTGTCTAGCATCTCGGCAAACGGGGCCATTTCGTCAAACAGCTCGTGCGCCATCGGCCGGAACGGTTGCTCGTGGTTGTGCACCAGCAGGTGCAGGTCGGGCTGGCGGCCGCGGTTGACGATGCGGCGTTTGTTCTCGTCGTTTTCGCTTTGCTCGCGGCTGCTGATGGGCGGGCTGTCGCGAAACAGGCACATCAGCAGCAACACGTCGGCAAACGTGCCCTGCTCGGGCGTGATGCCGATATCGACCATGGGGTTCAGGTCAAACAGGCGCATCTCCACGTATTCCACGCCGTGTAGCTGCAGTGCCTTGGCCGGGCGTTCGCGGCCCACGCGTTTGGGGCGCATGGCGGCGTAAAACTCGTTCTCGATCTGCAGCAGGTTGGCGTTGAGCTGTTTCCAGTGCTCGCCGTCTTTCACGCCCAGCGCCTGGTAATACGGGTCGGGCGTGCGGATGGCCGACTCCAGTGCCTGCGTGTATTCAGCTAGGGAGTTGAAGCTCACGTGCAGATTGGCCTGGGCCCGGTTCTGGTAGCCAAGGTCGCTCATGCGCAGGCTGGTGGCGTAGGGGCCGTACAGGGTTCCGGGTACCAACTCCTGCAAGTCGGCCTTGCGCCCCTGCAGGAACGACTGGCAAATGGCCGGCGAGGCGCCAAACAGGTAGGGCACCAGCCAGCCATAACGCAAAAAGTTGCGGATCAGGCCAAAGTAGCGTGTGCTCACAAAGTCCTGCAACTTGTCTTCGTTTTCACAACAGGCATGCAGCGCGGCCCAGAAGTCGGCCGGCAGCGACCAGTTGTAATGCACGCCGGCGATGGTCTGCATTTGCCGGCCATAGCGCAGGCTCAAGCCCTCGCGGTAAACGTATTTGAATTTGGCCTTGTTCGACGTGCCGTAGTCGGCCAGCGGAATATTGCTGTCGTCGCCCAGCAGGCAGGGCATGGAGCCGGCCCACATGGTCTCGCCGCCGAGCTGGGGGGTGCTGTAGCGGTGGACGTCGCGCAAAAACTGCAGTGGATGGGCCGGGTCGGCGCTGGGCGGCGTGATGAATTCGAGCAGGGCTTCGGAATAGTCGGTGGTGATCCAGGGGTGGGTGAGTTTGGAGCCCAGGGCTTTGGGATGGGGGGTTTGCGCCAGGTGGCCATTGGCGTCCACACGCAAGCATTCTTTTTCATAACCGCGCTGTATGCCACGCAGCACCTGCGCCTGCACGCGGTTCGAAAACTGTCCCACCGCGTCGCAACATGTGAACTTCAACATAGGCCGTACTTCCGGATCAAAGGGCAGGCAGTATGGCAGTTTTTTTTCCGGCTCGCTGGCAAGGCCTTTGCGGCCGCCACTGGGGCAAGAGCCTTATACAGACGCCACACGGTTAAACCACGGGGCGGCTTGCTCAAGCTGAGCAGCCAGGCGCAGCAACTGGTCGTCGGCGCCAAACCGGCCCACCAGTTGCACGCCCACCGGCAAGCCGCCAGCACTCCAGTGCAGCGGCAGGCTGATGGCCGGCTGGCCGGTGGCGTTGAAGGTGGTGGTAAACGGTGCCAGCCCATAGGTGGCGGCCGTGAAGGCGGCCAGGTCGGTGGTACGTGTGGACAGTGTGCCCAGCAGCGGCGGGGGCGCGGACATGGTGGGTGTGACCAGAATGTCGGTGTTCTCGAAGAACTGGCCAATGCGGCGAACCTCCCGATTGATGCGCCCGAACTGCGACGCATACAACATGCCGGATACCGTGCGGCCGTAAGCGACGGCTGCCTGGGTGACGGGCTCCAGTTCATCGGCCGCGGCGGGCCGGCCAAGCTGCTTTTCACGCATGTCCACATTGGCCGCCAGGCCGGTGAGCATGATGGTCAACACGGCGTCCAGCAGCGCGGCATGGTCAAACACCGGAGCCCGTTCTTCCACCGTGTGGCCCAGGCCGGCCAGCAGCCTGGCCGTGTATTCCACGGCGGCGCGGCACTCGGCGTGTACCGGCTTGCCTTCGAAATCCTGCGTCGTACATGCCACGCGCAGCCGCCCCGGTGCAAGCTGCAGGCTGTCCAGATACGACATTACGGGGCGCGGTGTGAAGTAGGGCGCACCCACGTCCGGCCCCACGGTGGCATCCAGGATGGCGGCGCAGTCGCGCACCGAACGCGTCACCGCGTGTTCATGGCTGATGCCGTGTGCCGCGTCGCCCCGGTGCGGCCCGTAGGCCAGCAGCGCACGCGTGGGCTTGAGCCCGACCAGGCCGTTGCAGGACGCCGGTATACGGATCGAACCCCCGCTGTCGGTGGCGTGGCTGGCCGGCAGTATGCCGCTGGCCACGGCCGCGCCGGCACCGCCGCTGGAGCCGCCGGCTAT
>JANLPN010000335.1:0-6797 GCA_031367285.1 Betaproteobacteria bacterium
TGGGTTCCGGTATGCGGCCATACGCCGGCCCATCAGCAACGCGGCGGTGAACGACTATGTGCGTTCCACCGTGTTCGTGGCCCCGACCGCGGTGCTGATTCCTCCCAACAACCTGTACAACGTGGCCAACATCAACGTGCCCCTGGACGATACGAACACGGCGTTCTATTTCATCGCCTGGGGCCACCCTTCGCAGACACCGGACACCGCGGCCTGGCGAAAATTCCTGGGCCAGACCGTCGGGGTGGACCTGGACGGCAAATACGTGCCGCTGCGCAACCGTACCAACCATTTTTGGCAGGACCGTGGCGCCATGAAGGCGGGCAACTTTACCGGCATCACCGGGTTTCCGAACCAGGACATCGCGATGTGGGTAACCATGGGGCCGATTGCCGACCGCAGCCATGAAAGGCTAGGAGCCAGCGACCTGGCCATCGTGGAGTTCCGCAAACAAATGCTAGACGCGGTGCGCGCGTTCCAGAGCGGCGAAGCGGCAATAGGCACCGGTGCGGCCAGCATCCCGTCCACCGTTTGTTCGTTCCAGGCCATTGTTCCCAAGACCACCGACTGGCGCAGCTTCCCGGCGAAGTACGTGTGGGACGACAGCAGCGCGCCGGTGCTCGAGCCTTCGTATTCGACTTCGGCGCAATAACCACGGCAAACCCGCAGCTCCTTCATGCAAGGTTCCGCCGGCACCACCTATCTGAAAACACTGGAGACCTTCATGACAACACGCCGCAGCCTTGTACTTGCCGCGCTGGCCCTTGCTGTCGGCCCATTGGCGCTTCCGGCGCCGGTTCTGGCCCAGGCCAACTACCCCGACAAGCCGATCAAGTTCATCGTGCCTTATGCACCCGGTGGTTTCCCCGACACCGTGGCGCGCGTATACGCCCAGCAGCTGACCGCGCGGCTCGGCCAGTCGGTGGTGGTGGACAACCGTCCCGGCGCGAACGGCGTGGTGGCCGCGCAGGCGCTGGCGGCAGCGCCCAAGGACGGCTACACCTTCCTGGTCACCGACGGCTCCATGTTCTCCATCAACCCCGCCGTCTACAAGAACCTGGGTTACGACTTCAAGCGGGACTTCGTGCCGGTCTACCTGGCCGCCCGGGCATCCCTGTACATGGCCATCAACCCCAAGGTGCCGGCCAATACCCTGCAGGAATTCATAACGCTGGCCAAGGCCAGGCCCGGCACGCTGAACTACGGCTCATCCGGCATCGGCAGCACGCACCACCTGACCATGGAGGCGATCAAGTCCTTGCTGGGGCTGGAGATAACGCATGTGCCGTTCAAGGGCACCGGCCAGGCGGTGCCGGCCCTGATCGGCGGGCAGGTGGACGTGCTGTTTTCGGCGCTGCCTTCGCTGGCCGGTTTCGTCAAGAGCGGGCAGGTCAAGCTGATTGCGTCCAATGCGGCCCAGCGCTCCACCCAGGCGCCGAACATTCCGCTGATCGCGGACATCATCCCGGGCTTTGACTTTGCACCTATCGTCGGTGTACTGGCCCCGTCCGGCACGCCGCAATACGCGATCGACAAACTGAATGCCGAAATGACCGCGGTCTCCAAGACCCCGGCGCTGATGGAGACCTTCAACATTGCCGGCATAGACCCGCTGAGCAGCAGTACGGCGGATTACGGCAAAGCCATACTGGCCGAGAACGAGCGCTTGGCCAAGGCCGTCATCGCAGCCAATATCAAACCGGAGTAAACCCGTTGAAAGCCTTATGTCCCGACTGAAACTGAGCTTCGGCTGCTGGAACTACGATCGCACGCGTGCGCTCATGGACGGCAGCGTCCAGCCCGACGGCATCGACCTGAACTACCTCAACATGCCGGTGGAGGAAACCTTCTTCCGCATGTTGCGCCACAAGGAGTTCGAGGTGGCCGAGCTGTCGCTGTCGTCGTATACCGTGTCCCTGTTCAGGCCGGAGCGGCCGTTTGTGGCGATTCCGGCCTTTCCGTCACGTTTCTTCCGCCACTCGTGTATTTACGTCAACGCCAAGGCCGGCATCCGCGAGGCCCGGGACCTGATAGGCAAACGCGTCGGCAACCCGGAATACCAGATGACCGCGCCGGTCTGGATACGCGGCATCCTGTCGGACCACTACGGCGTGCCGGTCGACGGCGTCACCTACTTCACGGGCGGCGAAGAAGAACCGGGCCGCTCGGAAAAAATCAAGCTCGATCTGCCGCCCAATATCAAGGTGCAGGCCATAGGCCCAGAGCAGACACTGGCGCAGATGCTGCTGGACGGCGAGATCGATGCGCTGTACACGGCGCGTATGCCGTCGAGTTTCCTCAAAGGCGGGGGCCGGGTGAAGCGCCTGTTCGAGGACTACGAGCAGGTGGAGCGCAACTACTTCAAGGAAACCGGGATTTTCCCCATCATGCACACGGTGGCCATGCGCCGCGACGTGTACGAGGCAAACCGCTGGATCGCGCAGTCACTCATGAAAGCCATGTGGGCGGCGCAGCGGCGCAGCTACGACGACCTGTACGAGACAGCTGCGCTCAAGACCATGCTGCCCTGGCTGACCTCGCATGTGGAGCAGGTCAGGCGTGAAATGGGGGAGGACTTCTGGCCTTACGGCTTCGAGAAAAACGAGGCCACCTTGCGCACTTTTCTGCGCTACCACTTCGAGCAAGGGCTGTCCAAACGCCTGCTGGAGCCGAAGGAGCTGTTTGCGCCGGAATCGCTGGAGGCGTTCAAGATTTAGTTTTCGGCATGGGTGCCGGTAGCAGCTCGAAACTGCCCAAGGGAATAAGCTTGCCGTTGACCAGGGCTTCCACCAGGTGCGTGCCCGCATAGTGCTTGCGCGTTGTCATCTCCACCAGCGACAGCTTCTTTCTGAGAAGCACAGTTTCCCCGGCGGCGAGCTGCAGGGACTTCATCTTGAACACCTTGGCATTGGTGCCGCCGTTGGACTTGATGTAGTGCACCTGAAAGTCCACCAGCACGTCCTGCGCGCGTGGCTTGGGGTTGTGAACCTCAAAGCTGATGGTCACCGAGCCGCCCATGGCCGCGCGCTGGGGGCTGATACCGGCGTTGCGGATTTCCACCTGGGCGGTTTTGCCGTAACCAAGCACTTTCAGGGCGGCCGGGTCGCCTTGTTTGACGGCCCAGCGCAGCGCGTGGCGTACCACCCATTCACGTTCGGGCGTGGCGTCTTTCAGCCAGCGTTGCGCGGTTTCCATCAACAGCTTCGGGTTGTCCTTGCCGATGTCGTTCAGGTTGTTGGCCACGGAGCGGCGCACATACAGCGCCGGGTCGTCCTTGAGCAATTCCAGCAGTTCCAGCACCGGGCGCGGATCGGCCTGGAAAGCAGGCAAGCGCGGTGCCCAGGGCAGGCGCGGCCGGCTGCCTTCGGACACCAGGCGGCGCACGTGCTCGTTCGGGTCGCTTGCCCACAGCCGTAGCCGGTCCAGCGTGGCCTGCGTGTGGTGCATCAGAAACGGGCGGATGGAGAACTCGGCCGTGAAGCGTTGCGTCAGCTGGTACTGGGCCTGCATCGACGGCTCGAAATGCTCCAGGCCGTATTCGGCGACAAAAAAGCAGTGCGGCATGAACAGGAAACTGGCCAGGCCGGTTGCCGGGTCGCGGCCGCTGGGCTGCGACGCTGAGGCCACGAGTATCTCTACCGCCTGCGGATAGTCGGCGGGCAGATGCCGGCGCAATGCCCGGGCGATATGCCGGCCGCGCGGCATCAGTTCCAGCGCGTCGTAACCCGCCTGAACGTCGTGCAAAAAAACTTTGCTGGGGAAGGCCGGAAACACCGCCGCGACCATGGCTGCAATGGCCCTGGGTACGTCGGCACCGAAGTGGTTCTTGAGGGGTTCTGCCATGGCCTGGATTTTGCGCCTTGCGTCTCATCCTGAGAATCCGCGTGTCCGACCCCGGCTTATGCGCGGACAAGTTGTACGAAAGCCGGCCAAGGGTTTTGCGGCACGCCGTACACCGGCGTGCCAGGGTGGCAGCTTTGACGGTTCAGGCGAATTGGGCGTTGGTGTGCTGGGTGGCGTGTGGCAGCAAGACGGCGGATGCCAGGTGCGCAACGATCCTGGCGGTCACGATCGGCTCGTGCGTGACGGCGCCAAGATGGCCCGCGTCGGCGATCTGCACGCGTTGCATCCGCGGCAAGGCGGCCCCCAGCAGTTCTGCCACGCGGCGCGCCGGCAGGCGGGTGTTGGCACCCTGGAGAAGCAGCATGGGCATGGTCAGGCGACCCAGCGTCTGCGCGTTCCAGGTGGCTCCGAACAAGGCGTCAAAGTGGCGCGGCACCGTGACAATACGCGCGGTCAGGCTGGCACGCTGGGCTTCGCCCAGTGACTCCCAGGTGCCGGCGCCGCCCCAGTAGCCTACAAAGACACGTGACGCGCCTTCGAGGTCCCCGCCCCGCACCATGGCTGTGATCGAATGGGCGATGTCTTCGATCTCCTCCAGTGCCGCGTCGCCGGGCGACATGGCGCGCATCACGCCAAACGCGACCGGTTCGTACAGCGTGAGTGACCGCACCAGGCGCGGGTAGCGCAGGGCAAACTGCAAAGCAAGCGCGGCACCGTAGGAGTGGCCCACCAGATGGATGCCACCGGGCACCAGCCCACCGTTGGCTCCGCGTATCACCGCGCCCACGGCGTCGGCATCCACCTGCAAGGTATTGGCCTGGCCGATCGGCCAGGCCGGGCTTTGGCCGTGGCCCAGCAGGTCGGGGGCCAGCATCTGGCAACGCCCGTCGAGTGCCTTGCCCAGCCCGCGCCATTGGGCATGGCTGCCGGTGCTTGAGTGCAGGCACACCACGGTGGCGCCGCTGCCCTGAGCGCGCGAATACAAGGGTGCGTGGAAGAATGCGCTGGTGTTCATGGGTGGCCTTTGACGTTGCAGGGTGTGGGGTAGCGAACGGTCAAATTGTGGCCAGCGCGTGTTTCCGCTGCGTTTCAGGATCGCTTGGTTTGTATCAATTGAGTCGCGGGCCCTCCGCCCGCGCCGGCGCAATGCCTCAGCGGTCCCGCTCCGGCAGCGGCAACGCCGTTTTGTAGCGCACCTGCTTCAGGGCGAAGCTCGAGCGGATTTTCTCGATACCGGGGATAGGCGTCAGCTGGTCGAGAATGAATTTCTCCAACGCGGAGATGTCCGTCACGGCCACGCGAATCAGGTAGTCGCTTTCGCCCGTCATCAGGTAACACTCCATCACTTCGTCGTGTTCGGCAATACGCTGCTCGAACAGCGCGAGCGCTTCCTTGGTCTGAGCGCGCAGGCTGATGGATATGAAAACGTTCAGTCCCAGGCCCAGTGCCGCGGGGTTGGCGAGCGCGACATAACGGTCTATGACACCCTTGGCCTCCAGCGCGCGCACCCGGGCCAGGCAGGGTGAAGGCGTCAGGTGGACGCGCCGGGCCAGGTCGGCATTCGACAGGGCGCCATTCTGCTGCAGCTCCCTCAAAATTCTCAGATCAACCGAATCGAGCGCCATGTGTTGGTAAAGAGTTTGCCGGAAGCACATTGTGCTGTAAGCAGGGTCGTCGCGGCGGTAATTCGGCACCATGTTCCGCCCGTTCTTGGGTAGAGTTGTGGGCATGAACACCTCTCATGAGAAAACGCCGGGCCGCTCCCAAGTTTTCTCGCACCCCCTTGGGGGGCCAGACGCTTGCGGCTGGGCTGGGGGCCATCTCACGCCCGAGCAGATGCGCGCCCTGGGCGCTCTGGCACTGCTGGACCTGGATCCCGAAGAAGCCGCCGAGTGGCGCGATGCATTTGTATCGCTGGTGCAGGCGCACGGTACCCAGCGTGCGCGGCAGATGCTGGACGAACTGGTGCGGTTGGCGCACCAGCAGCGCATAGACTGGAAGCCCGACCTGTGCACGCCGTATGTCAACACCATAGACGTGGACAAGCAGCCACCGTTCCCGGGCGACCTGGCGATCGAGGAGCGCCTGGCATCGCTGATGCGCTGGAACGCGCTGGCCATGGTGGTACGCGCCAACCAGGCCTATGGCGACCTGGGTGGTCATGTCGCCAGCTACGCCAGCGCGGCCGACCTGTTCGAGGCCGGCTTCAACCATTTCTTCCACGCCCGCGAAGGCACGGGCGCGGGCCAGCACCGCGGTGACCTGGTGTTTTTCCAGCCTCATAGCGCACCCGGCGTTTATGCGCGTGCCTTCCTGGAGGGGCGCCTTACTGAAGCCGACCTGGCGCATTACCGGCAGGAGCTGGCGGGCGTGGCGCAGGGTGCGCGCGGCCTCTCCAGCTACCCGCACCCGTACCTGATGCCAGACTTCTGGCAGTTCCCGACCGGCTCCATGGGCATCGGGCCTATCAGCTCGATCTACCACGCGCGTGTTATGCGTTACCTCACGCACCGCAGTCTGCTGGACTGTGCCAGCCGCAAGGTCTGGGGGGTGTTTGGTGATGGCGAGATGGACGAACCCGAGTCCATGAGCGCGCTGACGCTGGCCGCGCGCGAAAAACTCGACAACCTGGTTTGGGTGGTCAACTGCAACCTGCAGCGCCTGGACGGGCCGGTGCGCGGCAATGGCCGCATCATCGACGAGCTGGAAAAGCTGTTTGCCGGCGCCGGCTGGAACGTCATCAAGCTGGTCTGGGGCAGCGACTGGGACGGCCTGTTTGCCCGCGACGTAACGGGCGCGCTGGCCCGCGCCTTCAGCGACACGGTGGACGGCCAGATGCAGACCTTTGCCGCCAAGGACGGCCGTTTCAACCGCGACAACTTCTTCGGCCAGAACGAGGAGCTGCGCCGCCTGGCCCAGGGCATGACGGACGAGCAGATCGACCGCCTCAAGCG
>JANLPN010000120.1:0-20365 GCA_031367285.1 Betaproteobacteria bacterium
AATACCGTCGCCGCCTCGACCCCGTTGCCGTAATACCCCTTGCCCGAATACTGGCCTTCGACGTTTTGCAGCACCACCGTCTGCCGTGAATAACCCGGCGTGTTGACATTGGCAATGTTGTTGCCCGCCGTCTGCAGCGCCAGCTGGTTGGCCGTCAGCGCCCGCGTGCCGATGTTCAGGATAGACATGGTATGGCCCCCACGCTTGTCACTGCGTGTACGGCGCTGCCCCCCGAGGGGGCTGTGCTTGCTTGGGGCGGCCCGGCGCGACGCACGGCCCCCACGCTTGTCACTGCGTGTACGGCGCTGCCCCCCGAGAGGGCTGTGCTTGCTTGGGGCGGCCCGGCGCGGCGCACGGCCCCCACGCTTGACGCCGCGGCGATCATGTCTGGGCGCGCTGCAGGCGCAGCGTCATGTTGATGGCTTTGCTGAGCTTGGCGGCGTAGTCGGGGTCGGTCGCGTAGCCGGCGCGCTGCAGGCCGCTGGCATAAGCTTGCACGGACGCGGTTTGCTGGCTTGCCTGGGCATAACGCGGGCTCTGCGTGATCAACTGCGCGTAGTCGCGAAACGAGTCTTCGTAGCTGTCGTAGGCGCGGAATTTAGCCACCACCTTGTGCGCCACGCCGTTGACGAACTCGGTGGTGCCGACCTCGGCGACTTTGCCGGTCCAGCCGGCTCCAGCCTTAATGCCAAACAGGTTGAACGATGGGGCTCCGCCCTTGAGTTTGATTTCGTGCCGGCCCCAGGCCGTCTCATGGCCGGCCTGGCCCAGCATGTAGCCCGAAGGCAGACCGCTGGACTGCTCCACACTGGCCGCGACGGCGGCGTGGCGCTGCACAAATTCGCTTTGGTTGCTGGCGGAGCGCAGCGCGCCCAGCGGCTGGGTGGCGGGAACCGGAACCGAGACCGCAAACGGAACCGGCCGGGCGGCGACCGGCAGGGCAGCGCCATCGGCAGGAGTGGTCTGTAGCGACAACTGCCTGGCGATCAGGTCCGACAGTCCCCCCGGCATGCCCGACATGTGGACCGCGAGTTGCTGGTCCAGCAGATCCTGGCTCAGGTCGCCGCCCGGGCTGTCCAGCAGGCCCGACTTGGCCGTGGCGTCGCGCATGCTCTTGATCAGCTCGCGCATGAACAGCGATTCAAACTGCTTCGCCGCCTCCTTGATCGTGGCTGGCGTGTTCTGCCCGGCCTGCAGCTTGAGCGCATTGAGCGACCGCGCGTCCGCCGCCAGCGCGTTGGAGCTATTGCTGATCTGCGTGTAGGCCACCATTTCAGATTACTTCGAGTTCGGCGTTCAAAGCACCGGCGGCCTTGATCGCCTGCAAAATGGCGAGCAGGTCCTGCGGTGTGGCACCGAGCGCATTGAGCGCACGCACCACGTCGGCCAGTTGGGGCGCCGCCGGCACCTGGATCAGGATGCCGGGTTCCTGCCTGATCTGGATATTGGATTTTTCGGCCACCACGGTTTGGCCGCCCGACAGGGGGGCTGGCTGGCTGATGACCGGCGTGGTGCTGATGCTGACCGACAGATTGCCGTGGGCAATGGCGCAGGGACCCAGGGTCACCGCCTGGTTCAGCACGATGGAGCCGGTGCGCGCATTGATCACCACCTTGGCGGAAGGGATCGACGCCTCTAGCGGCAACTCTTCCATTTCGGCGACAAAGGTCACGCGGGCGTTCGGGTCGGTGGGGGCACGGACCTGCACCGTGCGGCCATCCAGCGCCCGCGCCGATCCGTCGCCGAAGCGCCGGTTGATGGCCTGCGCCACCCGCCGCGCGGTCTGGAAGTCGGTGGCATTGAGCCCCAGGCTGATCGTGTCGCCCTCTTGCAGCGGCGTCGGCACCGAGCGCTCCACCTGGGCGCCGCTCGGGATACGGCCGGCGCTCAGGTGGTTGATCTGCACCTTGCTGCCCCCGGCCGACGCACCGGCGCCGCCGACGATCAGGTTGCCCTGTGCCAGCGCATAGATCTCGCCGTCCACGCCCCGCAGCGCGGTGCTGATCAGCAGGCCGCCCTTGAGCGACTTGGAGTTGCCCAGCGAGGAGACGTTGACGTCCAGCGTCTGCCCGGGCCGCGCAAATGCCGGCAGCTGCGTGGTGACCAGCACCGCCGCCACGTTCTTGAGTTGCAGCGAAGAGGCAGTGGCCGCCGGCAGCGTGATTCCCAGTTGCTGCAGGTAGTTGCTCAGGCCCTGCGAGGTGTAAGGCATCTGGGTGGTCTGGTCGCCGGTGCCGTCCAGCCCCACCACCAGGCCGAAACCGGTCAACTGGTTGCTGCGCACGCCTTCGATCTCGGCCACTTCCTTGATGCGGGCCGCGAACGCCGTACCGGCCTGCAACAGGGCGCCAAGCAACGCCAGCAGCGCCAGGGCGCGAGGCAGCAGGCGGTGGCGGCGCAGCGGAAAATGGAGGCTCATGGCGTGTTTTCAGAACGGCAGCAAGGCCATGAAGAACCGTGCCAGCAGGCCCACCGTCTGCGCTTCCGCCTGCGCGCCGCGGCCACGCGACTCGATGCGTGCATTGGCGACCTGGGTGGAACTGACGATGCTGCCCGGCTGGATGGCGCGTGGATCCACCGTGCCCGAGAAACGCAGCACGTCCACGTTCTGGTTGACGCCGATCTGCTTCTCGCCGGTCACCACCAGGTGGCCGTTGGGCAGCACTTCGACCACCGTGGCGGTGATCGTGCCTGAAAATGTATTGGCGCTTTCGGTGCCGCCCTTGCCCGAAAAATCGTTCGCGGATGATGTTCCAACGCCCAGTTTGCCCAGTGTCGCCACGTTGGCAAACGGAAAGGCGGAAACCGATGCGTCCATGGTTGAGCTGCGGTTGGCGGTGGATGACGACTTCTGGCTGGCGCTGATGTTTTCGATGATTTGTATGGTCAGCGAGTCGCCCACCAGGCGCGCCCGGCGGTCTTCGAACGACGGCCGGTAGCTGGCACTCTGGAACAGGCTGCCGTTGGCGGGTCGCGGCGCGACCGCGGCGGCGGCGGGTGCCGGCGGGGCCGTCGCGAAATCGACCTGCACCTTTTGCGGTATCGCGTCGCAGGCGCCAAGCAGGCAGCTTGCCGCCAGCAGGGCGATTGCGGACCGCGGCAGCTGAAAGTTGGGCATCACAGCTGCCCCAGCTTCTGCAGCATCTGGTCCGAGGTCTGGATGGCCTTGGAGTTCATCTCGTAGGCGCGCTGGGTCTGGATCATGGTGATCAGCTCCTGCACCACATTGACGTTGGAGGCCTCCAGGAAACCCTGCGACACCACGCCCAGGCCGTTGCTTCCGGGTACACCGGTGCTCGGTTGCCCCGACGCCGTGGTTTCCGCGAACAGGTTTTGCCCCTGCGGCTCCAGCCCGGCCGGATTGATGAAGTTGGCCAGCGAAATCGTGCCTATGGGCTGTGGCGCCGTCTGGCCGGCAACGTTGGCCGTTACCGTGCCGTCGGAGGAAATCGCGATGCTCTTGGCGCCGGCCGGCACCGTGATGCCGTTGGCCACCGGCAGGCCGGATGCGGTAACCAGGCGACCGGTGCTGTCGATCTGGAACGACCCGTCGCGCGAGTAGTTGATGGTGCCGTCGGGCTTGGTGATCTGGAAGAAACCATTGCCCTGGATCGCCACGTCCAGGTTGTTGCCGGTCTGCTGGATGGTGCCCTGTGCAAACGTGCGGCTGGTCGCCACCACACGCACGCCCAGGCCCAGATGCAGGCCGGTAGGCAACTGCGACTGGTCGGTGCTGTTGGAGCCGACCTGGCGCAGGTTCTGGTACATCAGGTCTTCGAACACCGCGTTTTCGCGTTTGTAGCCGGTGGTGGAAACGTTGGCGAGGTTGTGCGCCACCACGTCCAGCTGCATTTGCTGGGCTTCCATGCCGGTTTTCGAGATCCAGAGCGAATTGATCATGAGGAATGTCCAATGTGTGAGGCCGGTGCCGTGCCCGCGCCGGGCCGCTCCCAAGCGGGCACAGCCCCCTCGGGGGGCAGTGAATACACGAAGTGAATGAGCGTGGGGGCCATATTTCTTAGCCTTGCAGACCCAGCAACTGCCCGGCGGAGCGGTCGTTGGACTCGGCGGTCTGCAGTAGCCGCATCTGGACCTCGAACTGGCGCGCGGTCTGGATCATGCCGACCATGGTTTCTATCGGGTTGACGTTGGAGCCCTCCAGCACGCCGACCTGCAACTGCGCGCTCGCGTCGTTCGGCATGGGGTCGCCCGAGGCAGTGCGGAACAGGCCGTCGTCACCGCGCTTGAGCGGGTCTTCGGGCGTGGGTGTGGCCAACTTGAGGCGGCCTATGACCGAGGACTTCTGGCCGGCGACTTTCGCGCTCAGCGTGCCGTCGGAGCCTATGCTGAGCTCGGCGTTCGCCGGCACCGAGATCGGTGCGCCGCCGTCCGACAACGCGGTCAGGCCATTGCCGGTCAGCAGCGTACCGTCCTGCCCGATCTCGAACGATCCATTGCGCGTATAGGCCTCGGTTCCGTCCAGACCCTGCACCGCGAACCATGTATTGCGTTTGGCCATCGCGTCCAGGCCGCGCCCGGTGCGCTGCACCGAGCCGGGGGTGTCCAGGTAGCCGGACGTGGCCTCCAGCGCAAACACGCGCGTGGTGGCGCCGTCTCCACGCAGTGGCACTGCGCGGTAGGTGGCCAGCTCGGCGCGAAAGCCGTTGGTGGAGGCGTTGGCGAGGTTGTTGGACAACAGCGCCTGGCGGTGCGCCGCCGCATTGGCGCCGGTCATGGCGGTGTAGATCAGGCGGTCCATGGGGGTGCCGGTTCAGGTAGAAGGTGCATCGCAGTGGCCGTGCTCAGCGCAGGTTGGTGAGCGTGGACAGGACCTGGTCCTGGGTCTTGATGGTTTGCGCGTTGGCCTGGTAGCTGCGCTGCGCCGTCATCATGTTGACGAGCTCGGACGTGAGGTCGATGTTGGAGTCTTCCAGCGCCCCGGCACGCAGCAGGCCGAACTTGCCCTCGCCCGGGGTGCCCTGTATCGGCTGCCCCGACGCGATGGTCTCGGTCCAGGCGTCGCCCGACGATGGCGCCAAGCCCTGCACATTGCGAAAATCCACCAGCGCCACCTTGCCTGCCGCCTGGTTCTGGCCGTTGGAATAACTGGCCAGTATGGTGCCGTTGTCGGAGATCTTGAGCGACAGGAACTCGCCCGGCGCGTAACCGTCCTGCGTCAGGTCGGACACCGCGAACGCGGTGGCGAACTGGGTCGCCTTCGTCATGTCCAGCGTCGGCGTGAAGGTGCCGATGGTCGGGTTGGGCGAGGTCAGGCTGATGGTCGGCGTTGCCGGCACGGTGCTCAGCAACTGGCCGTTGACACCGAAGGTCAGGGTGGCCGCCAGGGTCGCTGTTGCCGTGGCGTTCGAGCTCGGGTCGGTAAATACTTCCCAGGTGTCGTTGGCGGTCTTGCGCATGTAAAACGAGGTGCTGATCGGCGCACCCTGCGAGTCGTAGGTGGTGATCGACGTGCCATAGGTGGTAAGCGGCGTGGTCGGCAGCGGCGTGTTCCAGACAACAGCCTGCGAGTTCAGGTTGAATTCGGCCTTGATGGCCGTGGTGGCGCTGGCCGGAATCGGCGTGGAGGTCGGCAACGTGAGTTTTTGCAGCGTACTGCTGGTCGATGTGCCCTGAATGGTGGTTGGAAACCCCATCAGGTTCGCCTTCGCATTGGTGATGATGTTGCCCCCGGTATCGAGCTTGAACTCCCCTGCGCGCGTGTAAGCGGCCGAGCCGTCGGGCAGCGTGACGCGAAAAAATCCTGCGCCGTTGATGGACAGGTCGAGGTTGCCGCCTGTCACGTTCACGTTGCCCTGGGTGAACTGCTGTGACACGGTCGCCACCTCCACGCCGATGCCGGCGGTGCGTCCGTTGCCGGCGATCGTGGAGGCCGCGACCAGCTCCGAGAATTCAGCGCGCGACACTTTCGAGCCCACCGTGTTGGCATTGGCGATGTTGTGCCCGATCACGTCGAGATTGTGGCTGGCGGCGTTCAAGCCGGAGAGACCTGTTTGAAATGACATGGTGGATGTCCTGAAAGTGGGTCGTGGGGTTGAAGGGGGGGAATGGCCGATGTCAGAGAATGGCCTTGACCGCGTCGTAGGCCACGCTGCCCAGACCGCCAAGCTGGATGCTCATGACGCCGTTGTCGGAACCGACCGACACCACCTTGTCGCGTACCAGTGGTGTAGCGCCGACCTTGGCGCCCGCCAGGCTTGCGCTTACCCGGTAGCTGGGGTTGACGACGCCGGGGAATTTGGACGCGTCCCACTCGAACAGGTGCCGGCCCGGGCCTTGCGCACCCAGGTCGATGGTGTCAAGCAACTGGCCGCCCGGCGTGAGAATGTCGATCTTGACGCTGTCGGCGCGCGTGTCCAGGTCTACCGCGCCGCCGGCCGTGCCGTTGGCCGGCGCCAGCCTGGAGCCGCCCACCAGCACGTTGTGCCCAACCAGCGACCCGGATTGCAGCACCTGCATGGAAGACAGTTGCGCTGCCAGGCTCTTGAGAGTGTCATTGACCTGCTGTACGCCCGAGACGGTGGAGATCTGCGCCATCTGCGAGGTCATCTGGGCGTTGTCCATCGGGTTCATCGGATCCTGGTTGCCAAGCTGCGCCACCAGCAGCTTTAGGAACCGGTCTTCCGAGGATGCCGCCGTGCCGGCCTTGGAGGAGTTTGCGGCGGCGCTTGCCGCTGCAGCTGCCGCGGCGGCCGCTGCAGCGGAGGAGGTCGATTCGGTGGCGGGGATCATGGATGGGGCTCCTGGGGGTTCACTGGCCGATTTGCAGGGTCTTGAGCAACAGCGTCTTGGCCGTGTTCATGACCTCGACGTTGTTCTGGTACGAGCGCGAGGCCGAAATCATGTTGACCATTTCCTCCACCGGGTTCACGTTGGACTGGGTCACGTAACCCTGTGCATCCGCCTGCGGATGGCTCGGGTTGTGAATCTTGCGCATCGGCTCATTGCTCTCCAGGATGGCATTCACGCGCACGCCCGAAGCGTCCTGCGAGCCCATCGCCACCGTTTCGAACACCACCTGCCTGGCTTTGTAACCCTGGCCGTCCGGCCCGGCCACGGCGTCCGCGTTGGCCAGGTTGCTGGCCACTACGTTCAGGCGCTGGGACTGCGCGCTGATGGCGCTGCCTGACACACCGAAGATGGAAAACATGGACATGGAAGATTTCCTCGGGGCAGATGGGCTACTGGCCCTGGATGGCGCTCAAGATTGTCTTGGCGTTGCCGTTAATAAAACGCAGGGTGGTTTCGTACCGGACCGCGTTATCGACGAAGTTGGCGCGTTCGCGGTCCAGGTCCACACTGTTGTTGTCCATCGCCGGCTGCGACTGGATGGTGTAGCCCAGGCTGGAACCCGAGCCGCCTGCGCCGCCCAGGGCGTTACCCAGCGGAATATGGGCCGGATGGGGGGTGCCGTTGCCGGGCAGGGCTGGCCGGCTGGGCGCCAGGCGTTGCTCGCCGCTGGCGGCGGCCATGGCGTCTTTGAAGTTGACGTCACGTGCCGCGTAACCGGGCGTGTCGGCATTGGCGATGTTGCTGGCGATGACGCGTTGGCGTTCCGCGCGCACCACCAGGGCGTTCGCGTGGAAATCGAGTCCGCTGGTTAACTGTGGAAACATGGAACAACACCTCCGCTTTATCGTTTGCCGCCATGGCGCGGCACGGCCCACGGCGTGAAACGATTATGGGAAAGCTTGAGCGCGGCGATCACTGGAATAACGGTGATTTACGCCAGCACTTGAGTGCTTTGGCCGCCGCGCACCGGACTAAAGTCACAGTACGGCTTGTGGTAACCCGTAACTTGATTGATCACCGGATATTTTCAGGGCGCGACTTTGACAACACTCAATTGGCGGCAATACATGCACACTGCCCGGCTGGCGGCGGCCGGTGTGCTGGTGGCCTGTGCCACGGCGCAGGCGCAGCCGCAGGATATGGGGGGCGCCACGCTGGTCCGGGACTCGCAGGCCTGGCTGGACCAGGCGGTGGCGGCGGCCCGGCCGTCCGGCGCTGCGCCGCTGCGTATGGTGGTCAGTGTTGGGGCGCTGGACAGCCGCCTGGCGCTGGCCCCCTGCGCCACGGTGGAGCCCTATATTCCGCCCGGCATGCGTCTGTGGGGCAAGACCCGGCTCGGCCTGCGATGCACCGACGGCACGGTGCGCTGGAACGTGTTTTTGCCGGTTCAGGTGCAGGCCTTCGGCCAGGCCTGGGTGATCAAAGGCGATGTCGCAACCGGTGCCGTGCTGGGCGAGGACGATGCCGTACTGGCCGAAGTGGACTGGGCGCAAGAAGGCAACTCGGTGCTGGCCGACCCCGCCATGTGGCTTGGCCAGACGGCCAGCCGCAAGCTGACTACCGGCCAGACGCTGCGCCAGGGCATGGTCAAACCGGCCCAGGTGTTCCAGGCCGGGGCCATGGTGCGGATCCAGGCGCAAGGCCCGGGTTTTGTGGTGACTTCGGACGGCCAGGCGCTGTCGCCCGGTGTGATCGGAGCCCAGGCGCGGGTGCGCATGGACAGCGGGCGCGTGCTGACCGGCGTGGTGCTGGACATGCGTACCGTCCGCGTTGATCTCTGACTCTCAGCGCCCGGCTTCCGACATGCCTCAAGTTTCCCCCCGTTTGGCCGATAGCTACCTTACGATGCTGTGTATGCAGCAGCCTTGGGGAACAGAATGAAAATTGGCCAGCCTTCCGATGTAACACCCGCCGTCGTGCCAATCAGCCAGGCTGCGACGGCCAAAACCGCCCAGACGGCTGCACCGGCTGCTAAAAGCGAGCGCAAGGCGTCCGGGGTAGGCGTGACCGTTTCCAGCCTGGCCCGCGCCATGGAGCAAACCGGGGACACGGCCGACGTCGATCTGGACAAGGTCAACGCCATGCGCCAGGCCATCGAGCAGAACACCTTCCAGGTCAACCCGGAAGCGATTGCCGATAAATTGCTCGCCAACGCGCGCGAAATGCTGAACCGGAGCAAGTCTTGACAACCGGAACGCCAGGCTGAACTGCTGTTTTTATGCAACACCCCGGCACTGTGTTCCAACTCCCAGCCTCGCTGTCCCTGGCCGAACATTGCGTTGCCGTGGTTTCCCAAGCCTTGCTGCAGGGGCAGCCGGACCGGCTGGAAGTGGCGGCACGCGAGTTGCAGGATGCGGCCCGGCAATTGTCCGCCGTGCTGCAGGGCGAGCAAGGCAAGGCGGCTTTGGACCAGGCTTGCAGGCACCGCCTCGCGGCACTCGCCCACGGCATGGCCATGCACCGCGAAGCCTGTGTGCGCCGTCTGGCCGTGGTGGAGCGATCACTGCATTCGGTCATCCCGTCCACCCGCCCGTCCACCTATGCCGGTGCCGTGGGGACGTATGCGCGCACTGGTAGCCGGAGCGGAGCTTTCAGGGCGTTTTCCTGAACCTGCGGCAAGTTGGCGGCCAGCATTTACCGGGTTCTCTCCGAGTTCGCAAACTGGACCCTGATGTTTCAATGCGCCCGCATCTTGGCGCGCAAGCGCGCTATGGACTGGCTGTGCAACTGGCATACGCGGGATTCGGTCACCCCCAGCACGGCCGCTATTTCCTTCAGGTTCATGTCCTGCTCGTAGTACATGCTCATGATGTGCTGCTCGCGTTCGGGCAGGGTCTTGATGGCGCCCACCAGGGATTCGCGCAGGCGCTGGTCACGCAGCACCTGCATCGGGTCGCCTTGCTTGTCGTCGGTGTCGTGGCGCTCCAGAAAGCCGTCTTCACCGTCGCCGCCGTGCGACATGTCCTCCAGATACACCAGCTGGGTGCCGCGCACCTTGCCCAGCAGGGCCTGGTAGTCGGCCAGGCTCATGCCCAGTTCGCGCGCGATCTCGGACTCGAGCGGGCTGCGTCCCAGCTGGTGCTCGAGCCGGCGCAAGGCCTGTTCGATGTCTTTCTGGCTCTTGCGCGAGCCGCGCGACATCCAGTCGTTTTCGCGCAGCTCGTCGATCATGGCGCCGCGTATGCGCTGGGTGGCAAAGGTCTCGAACTGCACGCCCTGGGCCACCTCGTAACGCGCCAACGCCTCCGACAGGCCGATCAGCCCGACCTGGATCAGGTCGTCCACCTGCACGCTGGCGGGCAGCTTGGCCATCATGTGGTGCGCGAGTTTGCGCACCAGCGGCTGGTACTGGCGGATCAGGTCGTCGCGGTCCAGCTGGCCCTTGGCGGTGTACATCAATAAGCCTCCACGCAGGTATGCCGCACCAGGGAGCGGGCGGCCGGGCGAAGCATGATGGTAATGCAGGCCGGGGGCACGGTGGTCTCAGGCATGGAGTTGCCCCCGGCCTGCCGTTCTCTGCTCGGGATGCATGAAGAAGAATCCGAGGTCCGAAGCCTTGGGGTCAAAAGCCGACTTGCCTGCGCCGCGCATCGACAGCCGCACCAGATCGCCCGCGTCGGCCGCCTCCCAGTCCTGCGGCACCTTCTGGCCGGTGGTCACACCACGCAGCAGCAGCTGGTGGCGTATTGCCACGTCCAGCGCCGGCCCCAGCTTGACGGCTTCGTCGATCTTGGACAACACCGCGTGCTGGGTGCCGTCCACCTTGAAGGCGGCCACCACTTCGTCCAGCGTGTCGCCATGGGTGCCGGCGTTAAGCACCAGCAGGCGTTTTACACCTGGCAACTCCAGCACCCCCTGGGAATCATCCTTGCGCGGATCGCGCGGTGCCAGGCCGGTGGTGTCTATCAACACCATGCGTTTGCCGGCCAGCAGGCCCAGCAGATCCTGCAGGGCGGCACGGTCGTGCGCCAGGTGCGCCACGATGCCCAGGCCGCGGCCGTGTTCGCGCAGTTGCTCGTGGCCGCCGACGCGGTAGGTGTCGAGGGTAATCAAACCCACGCTGGAGGCGCCGTAGGCGGCCGCGCACAGACCCGCAAGTTTGGCCACGGTGGTCGTCTTGCCGACACCGGTGGCGCCTACCAGTGCATAGGTGCCGCCTTCGTCGTGGACAGCCTGTGCCGGTGCGCTGGTCTTGAGGTTGCGTTCCAGCGCATCCATCATCCATTGCATGGCGTCGGGCGCCGACAGCGCCTCGGGCATACGCTCCAGTATCGCGCGCGACAGCACCGGCGAATACCCGGCACGCATCAGCTTGAGCATCAGGTTGGACTGGATCGGATGCTGCCGGGTCTGGCCCAGCCAGGCAAAGGTGTTGAAGCGGTCTTCGATCAGGTCGCGCATGGCCTGCAGCTCGTCCACGATGCTGCGTGTGCCCACCACGGCCTGCCGGGCTGGATCGGTGTGTGCCAATGCCGGCGCCGGGGCAGCAATGGGCGGGGTGGAGACGGTTGCCGGCGGCCGGGCCGCAGCGGCCGGCGCCTGCTGGACGCGGCTGTCCGGCGCCGGCCGCGCCAGCACTTCGTCGCTGCGCGCCGGTGTCTCGGTCTGGCGCCGGCGCAGCATGCGCTCGCGCACGTAGTCCTGGAACGACAGGGTACTCATGGCCAGTTGCGCCGTGTCTTCTTCCACCTGCTGGTGGGTGGTGGGGGCCACGGCTGCGGTGAGCACCGGCACGGCCCGCTGCGGCATCTTTGAAGCCGCCGGGTTGGCCGCACGCGGGCGCTGGTCCAGGCTGGAGAGCGTGTCTTCGGTCGTGGCCATGACCTCCACGCCAAGTGCCGTGGGCCGGTTCGACAGGATCAGCGTTCCTTCGCCAAAGGCCATACGGGCCTTGGCCAGTGCCTCGCGCGAGGTGGCCCCGGTAAATCGCTGGATGTTCATGCTGTAGCACCTCGAAGAATAGGTCCGATACGGATGGTGTGGGTTTCCGGAATCTCACTGTGCGCCAGCACCTGCAACCGCGGCGCCACGCGGCGCACCAGGCGCGAGATGGCGCCGCGGATCTGGTCCGGCACCAGCAGGCAGGGGGGTACGCCCAGCTCCTCCTGCTTGTGCGCCACTTCGGCGGCGGTGCGGGTAAACATTTCGGCCACGCCGGGGTCCAGCGCCGGCCCGGACGTGCCACCCAGCGCCTGCACCAGCAGGCGTTCCAGGGCCGGGTCGATGGCGATCACGTTGAGCTCGCGCGTGGGCCCGTAGATCTGCTGCACGATAGCCGGCGACAGCGCGATCCGGATGCGTTTGGCCAGTTCCACCGGGTCGGTGGTGGTGAGCGCATGTTCGGCCAGCGACTCCACGATGGTGCGGATGTCACGGATGTGGACCGACTCGTCCAGCAGCAGCTGCAGCACCTTCTGGAACGCGGCGATGGAAACCATTTTGGGGACAACTTCCTCAATCAATTTGGGTGCCAGTTTGCTCACGTGGTCTACCAGTTGCTGGGTCTCGGTGCGGCTCAGCAGACGCGATGCCTGCACCTGCATCAAGTGTGACAAATGCGTGGCCATTACAGTCTCTGAATCAACAACCGTAAATCCCGCCAATTGCGCAGTTTCGCGCTGGCGTTCCTCGATCCAGTGCGCGGGCAAGCCGAACGCCGGGTCGGTGGTGGGCGTACCTATCAGCGGCGTGGTGATGCCGCCCGGATTGATGGCCAGGTGCATGCCGGGAAATGCCTCGCCTTCGCCCACCACCACGCCGCGCAGCGTGATGCGGTAGCCGCTGGGCTTGAGCTCCAGGTTGTCGCGCACGTGCACCGCCGGCGGCAGGAAACCGACCTCCTGGGCGAACTTGCGCCGCACCCCCTTGATGCGGTTGAGCAGGTCGCCCTGGCGGTTCTTGTCCACCAGCGCGATCAGCCGGTAGCCAAGCTCCAGGCCGAGCTGGTCGACCGGCAGCAGGTCGTCCCAGCTGGCTTCGCCGTCGTTGGCCGGCGCGGTCTCCACCGCCTGTGCCTCGGAAGGCGGTGGCCGGTGCGCCAGTACCCAGGCGGCGTAGCCGATAAGCACGGCGATCGACAGGAACACAATGTGCGGCATGCCCGGTATCAGCCCGAGCACACCCATGATGGTGGCGCTGATGCCCAGCACCTTGGGCGACACAAACATCTGGCGCACGATCTGGCGGCCCAGGTCGTGGTCCTTGCCGACCCGCGACACCACCATGGCCGCCGCGACCGAAATCAACAGGCCTGGCACCTGGGCCACCAGCGCGTCGCCGACCGCCAGCAGGATGTAGGTGTCGGCGGCCTGGGAGGCGCTCAGGCCGTGCTGCAATACACCCACGGTGAAGCCGCCAAAAATGTTGATCAGCAGGATGAGGATGCCGGCCACCGCGTCGCCGCGCACGAACTTGGAGGCACCGTCCATGGAGCCAAAAAAGTCGGCTTCTTCGGCCACTTCGGCGCGCCGCCGCTTGGCTTCCTTTTCGTCGATGGTGCCGGCGTTCAGGTCGGCGTCCACCGCCATCTGCTTGCCGGGCATGGCGTCCAGCGCAAAACGCGCCGACACCTCGGCAATCCGCTCCGCGCCCTTGGTCACCACCACGAAGTTGATGACCACCAGGATCGAAAACACGATCAGGCCGACCGCGAAGTTGCCGCCGATCAGGAAATGGCCGAAGGCTTCGATCACAGAACCCGCCGCGCCGGCGCCGGTATGGCCTTCGAGCAGCACCACCCGGGTCGAGGCCACATTGAGCGACAGGCGCATCAGGGTGGTCAGCAGCAGCACGGCCGGAAAGGCGGCAAAGTCGAGCGGCCGCAGCATGTAGGCGGCCACCATCATCACCATCAGGGCGACCGCGATGTTGATCGTGAAGAACACGTCGAGCAGCACCGGCGGCAGCGGCAGCACCATCATGGAGAGGATGGCCACCACCAGCATGGGCGCCGCCGCCCCCTGCGCGAACGACGCGTTGGAGCCAAGCCAGCGCTGCAGGGACTTGAATTGCAAAACCATGGTCAATTCAGCAGCAGTTGCGCCGGCTGTGCCTTGGCCAGCGGGTCCAGCTCGGGCGGCACTTCGGGCGTGGGTGGCGCGTCGGGCATGGCCCCGTCGCCGCGCAGGGCGGCCTTGAGCCGATACACATAGGCCAGCACCTGCGCCACGGCCGTGTACAGGCCGGACGGGATATCCTGACCGAGTTCCGCATGGGCGTACAGGGCACGCGCCAGCACCGGGGACTGCAGCACCGGAATTGCATGGGTGCGCGCTACGTCGCGGATTTTTAACGCCAGCAGGTCGGCGCCGCGAGAGATCACCTGGGGCGCCCGCATGTTTGCCTCGTCGTAACGGATGGCGACCGCAAAATGGGTCGGGTTCATCACCACGAAGTCTGCCCGCGGCACGGCCGAAATACTGTTGCGCTGCGACATCTCGCGTTGCCGCGCCCGCTGCTTGTTCCTGACCAGCGGGTTGCCCTCGGACTCCTTGTGTTCCTGCTTGAACTCCTGGTGCGACATTTTCAGGCGTGACTTGTGCAGGAACTTCTGCAGCGGGACATCGATCACGGCCACCAGCACGACCACCAGCAGCAGCAGCCCCATGCCGGTGCTCAGCCACTCGTTGAGGTGGGCCAGCGCCGCCACCGAAGGCTGCATGGTCAACGAGACCACGAACTGGGAGGTGGAGTTCATGTAGACCGTGCCCACCGTGCCCAGCACCGTCACGATAAGGAGCATCTTGGCCACTTCGGCCAGCTTGTCCTTGGTGAAGAGCCGGCCCATGCCGGCCAGCGGGTTGAGCCGGCTCAGGTCCGGCAGCAAGGGCTTCAGGCTGGTTATCCAGCCACCTACGGCGACCGAACTCAGCACCACCGCAAGCATGACAATGGCCGCGAACACGGTGCAGCCCACCAGGCCCGCCACGGCCATCTCCTGCAGACGGTCCAGCATGGTACGCGGGCTCATGAGCACCAGGGCATCGAACGACAGCTGGCGCGTCAGGTTGAGCTTGAGCCGGTCGAACATGAAGGGCGACAGCGCCAGCAAGGCCACGGCGCCGGTGCCCAGCACGGCCAGGTGCGACAGGTCACGCGAACGTGTTACCTGTCCGTCCTGCGCGGCTTTGCGAAGCTTGCGCTCCGACGCCGGCAGGTTGCGATCCTGGCTGGTTGATTCCATGGCACTTGGGCTGTTGGGTTGCCGCAATTGTCACAACGTGGTCCACAAACTAAAGACTGAAAAGACGGTGGATGACCGTCCACATTCATAAAGTTTGCGCTCGGGGCGGGTCCGATGGGGGCCTGGCGGCGGCCCAGTTTCTGCTGGGCACCCGCTATGCGGGCAGCGCCGGCACCGAGCGCGACGACCACAAGGCCATGCTCTGGCTTTTGAAGGCCTCGGAACAGGGGCATCCAAAGGCGTTTTTCAGGCTCGGCAAACTGGTTGCCGCGAATCGCCATGGCGTCGCACGCGACCTGGAAGAGGCCTTGTTCTGGTACCGCAAGGCGGCCCCGCAGAGTTTTGCGCCATCCCGGGTTGCCCTGGAGTTTCTGGAGGCCACTCACGCCCAGGCTTGCGCTGTGACGCGGTTGCTCTGCGATCCTGGCTGTTCGATTCCATGGCTTGCGGTCAATGCGT
This sequence comes from Betaproteobacteria bacterium, assembly GCA_031367285.1. Lineage (GTDB taxonomy): Bacteria > Pseudomonadota > Gammaproteobacteria > Burkholderiales > Burkholderiaceae_C > CAISIP01. The sequence goes on from JANLPN010000120.1 coordinate 15,452, forward strand.
TGCAGCCAGTGTCACGCGGCACCGCTGGAACTAGAGTGGGACAAGCAGGCCGATGACGGGCCACTTCGCAAGGCGTCGGTCTTTCGGGGTCCTTGGGAGCGCCGCATGCAGCTGCACGGGAAACCGTAGCAGCTAAGTCTGCAAGCCCAGCTTCTTCAGGATGAAGATCACCTTGTCTTCCAGAATTGCCTTGGTAAACGGCTTGACCACATAACCCGCCGCGCCAAGTTGTGCCGCCAACAGGATGTCCTCCTTGCGGGCTTCAGCGGTGACCATCAGGACCGGAATGTGTTTTAGCGCGTCGTCCTTCTTCATGTCGCCCAGCAATTGCAGGCCGTTGACGTTGGGCATGTTGATGTCGCACACCACAAAATCAAATTTGGCATTGCGCAATTTGTGCATGGCAACCGCGCCGTCCTCGGCTTCTTCGGTATCGGGAAAGCCGCTCTCCTTGAGCAGATTGCACACGATTCTCCGCATGGTGGAGAAGTCGTCCACAACCAGAAAGCGAAGGTCATTTGCCATGAGTTTTCAAATAGTCTCTGGCGTGATTATCGCAAGCCCGTGGCAAACACGGAACTTCAGGGCGTTGTAGTCGCAGCGGGCCTGGCTGCATTGGCGCTGGCGTCCGCGGTTGGCGCCAAGGCGGTGCGGGCACCACCCAGCAAGCGCTCCTCCGCCTCGCGTGTCATTACCAGGATGGTGATGCGGCGGTTGCCAGGGTCAAGCGGGTTCTCCGCAACCAGCAGGTTGCTGGAGGCCAGGCCGGTGACACGCGCCAGTTTTTCGTCCGGCATGCCGGCGGCGGCCAACTCGCGCCGCGAGGAGTTGGCGCGGTCGGCCGACAGCTCCCAGTTGCTGTAGCCGCGTTCGCCATTGCCATACGGCGAGCGGTCCGTGTGGCCGTCCAGGCTGATCTTGTTTTCCACGCCATTCAAGGCATTTCCGATCTCGCGCAATATGTCGCGCATATACGGTTTGACGAGGGCGCTGCCAACGTCGAACATGGGCCGGTTCTGGTCGTCCACGATCTGGATCTGCAGGCCGTCGGGCGTCGTCTCCAGTTTTATCTGGGATTTGAACTCGGACAGCTTGGGGCTGTTGGAGATAACAGCGTTGATCCTGGCCTTCAAGGCCTCCAGCTTGCGTGCGTCCTGTTTGGCAATCTCGGCCCTGGCCGCGTCCGAGGCGGCTTTTTTGGCGATGGGGTCGGCGGGGTCGCGCAGCTTGGTTTGCGCGGTCGACTTCGTCAGGTCGGTCCCACCGCCCATGATCACGCTGTTGCTGGCCCCCGCGCCCGTGCCGCCCATCATGGCCACCTTGAGCGGTGAGCTGAAGTAGTCCGAGATACCCTTTTTGTCGCCCTCCGACGTGGAGCCCAGCAGCCACATCAGCAGAAAGAAGGCCATCATGGCGGTCACGAAGTCGGCATAGGCAATCTTCCAGGCGCCGCCATGCACGGCATGGCCGCCCTTCTTGACCTTCTTGACGATGATGGGCTGAAGCTTTTTCGCGTCGGTAGCCATGGCAAATTATTTCTTGCCGCGCACATGGGCTTCGAGTTCGCCGAAGGTGGGGCGTTCGCTGGAGAACAGCACCTTGCGGCCAAATTCGATGGCGGTGGACGGGTTGTATCCCTGCATGCTGGCCAGCAGGGTGGTCTTGATGCATTGCAGCTCCTTGGCGCTGTCCTCGGATTTCTGCTCCAGCAATCCGCCCAGTGGCTCTACCACGGCATAGGCCAGCAAGATGCCCAGGAAGGTTCCGACCAGCGCCGATGCAATCATGCCGCCCAGAACGGCCGGCGGCTGGCCCACCGAGCCCATGGTGTTTACGACGCCCAGCACGGCGGCCACGATGCCGAAGGCGGGCAGGCCACCGGCCAGCCGCGCAATCGCCGCTATCGGGGCGTGCGCCTCCTGGTGGTGGGTGTCGATCTCGCTGTCCATCAGGGACTCGATCTCGTGGGCGTTGAGGTTGCCCGAGACCATCATGCGCAGGTAGTCGGTCATGAACTCCACCACGTGGTGGTCGCTGCCCACCGTGGCGTATTTCTTGAATATCTCGGACTCGTGCGGGGTCTCCACGTCCTTCTCGATCGCCATCAGCCCTTCCTTGCGGGCCTTTTGCAGTATGTCGTACAGCAAGGCCATCAGCTCCATGTAGCGGGCCTTGGTGTATTTGGAGCTCTTGAGCGCCTGCGGAATCAGCGCAATGGTGGCTTTGAGCACCTTGGGCTGGTTGTTGACCACAAAAGCACCGAGGGCGGCGCCCAGGATGGTGATCAGCTCGAAGGGCAAGGCGGTCAGGATCACACCGATGTTGCCACCGTGAAAGATGTAAACACCGAAAATGCACGCCATGGCGACTACGTAGCCGACGATAACAATCATGTGTGTGCGCGGGGTCCTGGGCCTGACAGTGTTAATAGGCCCTGGGCTGAAGATCCCGGTCTTTGGCGGGAGCCCCGGGGCAAGTGGTGCATTGGCACATTCTATGAAATTGCACGTGGGCCAAACGGGGAAAAGGGGCCGGATTGGGCCCCTTAATGCGCGTTTTGCGCTGCTACACCCTTAAAGTTAATGCAGCATGATCCCACCGGCCAGTGCGCTTTTGCCGGCCCGTGCCGGTGGGTCGCACAGGCCGCACACGTAATGGCGCGCGTTTTCGTAGGGTTCCGTGACGAAGTGCCCGCCGCACTTGGAGCAACGCGTCATGGTGAGCATGTTGTTGTCTACAAATTTGACCAGGCGCCAGGCTCGTGTGATCGACAGCAAGGGCTCCACGCCGCAGGAGGCGATCTGTTCGCTGTACAGCTTGAACGCCTTCATGATGGCGTCAATGTCATCCAGCGCCGTGACCTTGCCCAGGTATTCATAGGTGTTGAGAAATAGCGACGCGTGAATATTGGGCTGCCAGGTCAGAAACCAGTCGGTTGAGAACGGCAGTTGCCCCTTGGACGGCGAGCGGCCGGCTACCTCTTTGTAGAGCCGCAGCAGGCGTTCGTAAGAGAGATCGGTTTCGCTTTCCAGCACCTGCAGGCGCGCACCCAGATTGATCAGCGCAACGGCGCGGTCGATCTGCTTCGATTCGTTGAGGACACTTTTGGTTGCCATGGTGCTACATGGTTTCCGCGAAGCGCCCGGCCATCAGGATGCTGGCGTGCAGCCGGGTGGTGGCGTCGTTGTCAACCTTGCGTGTCGTGTGGTTGGTCAGCAGGTTCCAGACTATGTCGTCGTCCACCCTGAAGCGGCACAGCAGCATATTGCCCGATGCGATCTTGAGTATCTGGGCTGGAGACAGGTTGGAGATAAGGTCCGCCGACTCTTCGGACATGCCGAGCCGGAACAGGGCCTCGGGGCGATCAGAACGAATCAGGTTCTGGGCCAACATGAGGTAGGTGAGGTTGGCTTCCCGAATTTCCGACAGAATTTGCTCGTTTGTCATTAGGTGTCCCTGGTGTAACTGGAGCCCATTTCGAGCCCACCGGTGATTCTGACCGTCGATCCAAGAACTTGAATCAGCATCCTGCTGCCTGTGCTGTCGGTGAATTGACGCAGCCACGTAAGACAAGTTCTTACACGCCAGGCTCTTGCATGTTGTGGCGCTAATCATGGTGCAGCCGGGTTTGGCCCATCGGAAGAAAATGCTTGGCGAATCAGGCCCAATTCAGGCTTTCAGTCGGGGGTCACTGCCACTATCCTGCGTGGACTACCGTGACCGACTGAAGTCTTCATGCAAAAGCCCGCTTGCGCTGCAGCCTCTGGCGCCAAAATTTTTCCGGAGCCGCCTATGTCAGTGGATGAGCTGCTGGCCGAGGCTGCGCTGGCCCATCAGGCCTGGGAGTTTGCGCGGGCGCAGGATTTGTACGACCAGGTCTTGCACCGGGAGCCGGCCCACCCGGACGCCCACCACAACCTGGGCGTGTTGCTGGCCATCCAGTTGCTGCGGCCCGAGGCGGCGTTGCCGCATTTCGAGGCCGCTCTCAATGGCCAGCCCGGCAATACCCAGTACTGGTTCAGTTACATCGATGCGCTGGTCCGTGCCGGCCAGACCGCGTTCGCACGCAGCCTGCTGCCGGTGGCGCAGGCCCAGGGTTTGCAACCGGTCTCAGTCAATGCGTTGCTCGAACGTATGCGTGTCCAGGATGCTCTGCCAGCGCTGCTTGCCGCGCCGCCTGCTTCCCATACCGAAGTGCCGGTCGCGGCGCCGCCGCGGGCCGAGATGGACATGCTGGTGACCATGTTTGCTGCTGGGCAATACGCGCAGGGCGAAGTCCGGGCCCGCGCCATGGTGGACGCCTTTCCAGACAGCGGATTCGCCTGGAAAGCCCTGGGTACGATGTTGCAGCCGCAGGGCAAGAAAGAAGAAGCCCTGCAGGCCAAGATCCGCGCTGCCGCCCTGTTGCCGCAAGACGCGGAGGCGCAGTGCAATCTGGGGCGCGCCCACTTCGAGCTCGGCCAGATACCGCAGGCCATCAGCGCGTTGTCGGCGTCGGTTGCGGCCGATCCCCAGTACGCCGAGGCGCACAACAACCTGGGCCTGGCCCAAAACGCCGACGGGCAAATTGCGGCTGCGCACCAGAGTTTCCTGCATGCGATCGAATTCAAGCCGGATTTTGCCGAAGCGCTCAACAACCTGAGCGGTATCTACAACGCCCACGGGTTGATCGACGAAGCACTCGATGTGCTGCGCCGCGCGGTGGCCGCTAAGAAGGACTACCGCATTGCGTTCGACAACCTGTTGTTTGTCCTGAACTACCACCCGGACAAGAGCGGTGAAGAGATTTACGAGGCGTATGCGGAATACGAGAGGCGTTTTGGCGAGCCGCATAGAGCGGCGTGGGAGGGGCACGGGAACGACCGGGAGGTGAGTCGCAAACTTAAAGTGGGCTACGTATCGCCGGACTTTCGC
>JANLPN010000402.1:0-5571 GCA_031367285.1 Betaproteobacteria bacterium
TGCCGAGCCCTATGGCGGCAAGGAAACCGTGCTGGGTGAAATCTCGCACGACGATGTCAAGGTTACGGCCATGCACCCGCAGCAACGCTGCACCATTGCCTCGGTGTCCGGCCACGCCATGTACGAGCGCTCCAACCCCTACGAGGAGTTCTTCGCCGGTGGACAACTCGACATGACGCATTGCCGCTACGAGCAATTCAACGACCGCACCACGCGCATTACCGGCTCGCGCTTCATCCCCGACACCACGGTGCGCGTCAAACTTGAAGGCTCGGGCAAGGTGGGTGAACGCTACGTGGGGTTTTGTGGCATCCGCGACCCCTACACCATCGCCAACGTGGACAAGGTCATCCAATGGGCGCGTGATCAGGCGCGCGCCCGTTTTGGCGACAGTGGTTATGCCTTGCACTACAACGTTTATGGCCGCGACGGCGTGATGGGTGACCTGGAGCCATTGCGCGACCAGCCAGGGCACGAGTTGTGCATCATGGTTCAAGGCGTGGCGCCGACCCGGGAAATGGCCGAGGAACTGACCATGATCGGCTTGCGGCAAATGTTTTACGCGCGCCTGCCCGATGTCAAAGGCACGGCCGGCTCGGTGGCTTTCCCGCTGGACGAAGTGCTGCACGCCAGCGCCGCTTACCGGTGGACCCTGAACCACACCATGGAGGTGCAGGACCCGATGGCACTTTTTCCCACCCACCTCACCAACGCTGGCGTCTAAACCCGGAACGAACTATGCCAACCCAGAAATTGCACGAGCTTGCCAAGACCATCCGCAGCAAGAACGCTGGCGTGAACAAGATCACCTTCGACATAATTTTTCGCGAGGGCACGGTGTACGAACGCGTCAAACGGTCGCGCGTGATCAGCCGCCAGAGCATGGCCGCGCTGTACCGGATCCCGCTGGAACGCATCTCGGACTTCGTCGAATACGACCCCGGCAACGCGATCAAGTTCACTATCTACCGTTTGAGCCCCAGTGGCAGCGCGGGCGACGGCGATATTTTTGGCGCGCAGCAGTACGCGCCGCTGCTGGACCTGGACATCCCCGGTTGATTTTCCGCCATCCCCTTCGCGGCTGCCGTCCCAACACTTCAAGGAAAAGACCATGCGCAACACCGTGCACCACCTCGCCCTCCTGCTGATCGGCTTGTGCGCCGCAAGCATGGCGGCAGCCCAGACCGAGATCAAGATCCCGACCCTGATTCGTATCGTCGTGCCGTTTTCGGCTGGCGGCAGCAACGACGTAATTGCACGCGTGATCGCGCCCTCGCTGGCCAGGCGGCTGGGGACAGCGGTGGTGGTCGACAACAAGCCCGGCGCAGGGGGCGTGATTGGCGCCGACGCGGTGGCCAAGGCAACACCGGACGGTTCGGTCCTGCTGCTGACTTCTTCCAGTTTCCTGACCGCCACCGCAACCCTGCCCAAGGTTCCCTACGAAACCCTGGGCTCGTTCGTACCGGTCGCCATGGTGGCCGAAGGGCCGTTGTTGCTGGCGGTGTCCGCTTCGTCGCCCTACAAGTCGCCCGCGGAACTCTTTGCCACCGCACGCGCCAGGCCCGGAGTCATCACGTACGGCTCGGCCGGTGTTGGGTCGGTCGCGCAAATGGCCACCGAAATGATGAACGATGCCGCCAGGGTCAGCATGCTGCACGTACCTTACAAAGGGGCCTCCAACGCCTTGATCGACCTGGCTGCCGGGCAGATCGATGTGATGGTGACCAACTACAGCACCGTCGTGTCCCAGATCAGGTCGGGCAAGATTCGGCCGCTCGGCGTCACCTCGCTCAAACCAAACCCGACCTTCCCTGACCTGCCGCCGGTCTCGGCGTCGGCGCCGGGTTTTGCCATAGACATCTGGGTCGGCGTTTTCGCGCCCGCGGGCACGCCGGCAGCCCTGGTCCAGCGGCTGAACCGCGAGATCAACGAGATATCCACGTCGCCCGAAGTCCGCATACCACTCGACCCGGACGGCGCCTTGCCGGCTTCCATGACACCGGCGGCCTTTGCAGCCCGTGTCAAGGACGACCTGGCTCTGTGGAAACGTATCGCCACCGACAAGAAAATCGTCGCCGAGTAGCGGCCGCCCTGCGCACGGGTATTTGCGCAAAGCGGCGCAGCGGGTCGAAAAGCCGGATGCTGTTTCAAGCAAAATCGGGGCATGCAGCTCAATTACATCGCCAACGCTTCCCTGCCTTCCGCGTCCGGCCGGTCGATGCCGGTGATCGACCCGTCGGACGGGCAGGTTTTCGAGGAAATACCGCGCAGCAACGCCGCCGACATTGACGCCGCCGTACACGCCGCGCGGCAGTGTATGGACACCGTGTGGGGCAAACTCAGCGCCGCCGAACGCGGCCGATTGCTGATGCGCCTGTCGCTCAAGGTGGCGGAGCACGCCGGCGAGCTTGCGCTGCTGGAGCAGCGCGACTGCGGCAAGCCGGTCAAACAGGCGCGCGCCGACGCCACGGCGCTGGCGCGGTACTTCGAGTTTTATGCTGGCGCCTGCGACAAGCTGCACGGCGAGACCATTCCGTACCAGGAGGGTTACAGCGTGTTCACCTGGCGCGAACCGCACGGCGTCACGGGCCACATCATCCCGTGGAACTACCCGATGCAGATTTTCGGGCGCAGCGTGGGCGGCGCGCTGGCGGCCGGCAATGTGTGTGTGGTCAAGCCGGCCGAAGACGCTTGCCTGTCCCTGATCCGGGTGGCGCAGCTGGCGGCCGAGGTCGGCTTCCCGGCCGGGGCCATCAATATCGTGACCGGTTATGGGCACGAGGTGGGTGACGCGCTGGCGCGCCACACCGGCATAGACCACATCAGTTTTACCGGCAGCCCCAAGGTTGGCACACTGATACAGCAGGTGGCCGCCGAGCGCCATTGCCCGGTAACGCTGGAGCTGGGTGGCAAAAGCCCGCAGATAGTTTTTGCGGATGCCGACCTGGACGCGGTATTGCCCACCGTGATCAATGCCATCGTGCAGAATGCGGGCCAGACCTGTTCGGCCGGTTCGCGCCTGCTGGTGGAACAGGCCATTTATGAGCCGCTGCTGGAGCGCCTGGGCCAGGCCTTCTCCAGGCTGCGTGTGGGCCCGGCCGCGATGGACCTGGACCTGGGCCCACTGATTCGCCAGAGCCAGCAACAACGTGTGTGGGACTTCCTGAGCGACGCGCAGGTGGCCGGCATCCCCATGGTGGCGCAGGGCCAGATCGTTGATGAAGCGCCCGATAGCGGCTTCTACCAGGCGCCCACCTTGCTGCGCGATGTGCCCGTGAAACACCGCCTTGCGCAGGAGGAAGTGTTTGGCCCGGTGCTGGCCGCCATGGCGTTTCGGGATGAAGACGAAGCGGTGTCCATGGCCAATGCCACGCAATTCGGACTGGTGGCCGGTGTGTGGACACGCGACGGCGCACGCCAGTTTCGTATGGCCAAACGCGTTCGGAGCGGGCAGGTGTTCATCAACAACTATGGCGCCGGTGGCGGTGTCGAACTGCCGTTTGGCGGCGTCAAGTCTTCCGGTTACGGGCGCGAAAAAGGTTTCGAGGCGCTGTACGGATTTACCACTTTGAAAACGGTTGCCATCCGGCACGGGTAACAGAAACAAGGAACACACCATGCGGGTCAAAGGCAAGTCCATCATCGTCACCGGTTCCGGTGGCGGCATCGGCGAAGGTATCGCCCAGCGGCTGGCGGCGGAAGGCGCCAACGTGCTGGTAAACGACGTCAATCCCACGCTGGGCGAGAAGGTCGCGGCCGGCATACGGGCGGCCGGCGGGCGGGCGCGGTTTTTTGCGGCCGACGTGACCAAAGACGCCGACATGCAGGCGCTGGTTGCCGCCGCCGTATCGCATTACGGCCGGCTCGACGTGATGGTCAACAACGCCGGCTGGACACACCGCAACCGGCCGGCGCTGGAGGTCAGCGAAGCCGAGTTCGACAAGTGTTTCGCCGTCAACGTCAAGAGCCTCTACCTGGCCACGATCCACGCCACCCCGGTGTTCCGCAGCCAGGGTGGCGGCAGCTTTATCACCATTGCGTCCACCGCCGGCCTGCGGCCCCGTCCCGGACTCACTTGGTACAACGCCTCCAAGGGAGCGGCCATCACCCTGTCCAAATCGCTGGCGGCCGAACTCGGCCCCGACAATATCCGCGTGAACTGCATCAACCCGGTGTTCAACCCCGACACCGGCCTGTCGGCCGAATTCGCCGGTGGCCCGCTGGACGACACGCGCCGTGCCAGATTTTTGTCCACCATTCCGCTGGGCCGCTTCTCCACCGCGCTGGACGTGGCCAACGCGGCGCTGTATCTGTGCAGCGATGAAGCGGCATTTATCAGCGGCGTATGTATCGAGGTGGACGGCGCGCGTTGTGTTTGACAGCGCCACCGGCAGGGCTTCCGGCCAACTGAATCCCGACGCTGCGCCGGCTACGGCAGAATCGAACGATGTCTGAACGCATCATCCCCCTGCTGGACCTGCGCCACGCCGACGCACGGCCCGGTGCGCGCGGGGAGCCCATGGTGGCCAGCGGCGTGTTGCACGACAGCCTGAACCGCCCTCTGCGCGACCTGCGCATCAGTGTTACCGACCGCTGCAACTTCCGCTGCAGCTATTGCATGCCCAAGGAGATTTTTGACAAGGACCACGTCTATCTGCCGCACGCGTCGCTGCTGAGTTTCGAGGAGATTACGCGGCTGGCCAGGTTGAGTGTGGCCCATGGCGTACGCAAGATACGGTTGACCGGCGGCGAGCCGCTGCTGCGCAAGAACATTGAAGTGCTGATCGCGCAGTTGGCGGCTTTGCGAACGCCCGATGGCGCGCCGCTGGACATCACACTCACCACCAACGGCTCCTTGCTGGCACGCAAGGCACAAGCCCTCAAGGACGCCGGCCTGCAGCGGGTGACGGTCAGCCTGGACGGCCTGGACGACACCGTGTTTCGCGGCATGAACGACGTTGATTTCCCGGTCGATGACGTGCTCAAGGGCATAGAGGCCGCGGTTGCCGCGGGCCTGGGCCATGTGCCGGGAAAAGCCAGCGGTGGCTTGAAAGTCAACATGGTCGTCAAACGCGGCACCAACGACCATGAAATCCTGCCCATGGCGCGGCATTTCCGCGGCACCGGCATCGTGCTCAGGTTTATCGAATACATGGACGTCGGGGCCACCAACGGGTGGCGCATGGACGAGGTCCTGCCCTCGGCCGACGTGGTGCGCCTGGTGCATGCCGAGCTGCCGCTGGTACAGCTGGACCCAAGCAATCCGGGTGAGACGGCCGCCCGCTGGGGTTACGCCGATACACAGGGGCGGCACGTGCCCGGGCTGGGTGAGATCGGCGTCATCAGCAGCGTCACACAGGCTTTTTGCCGCGACTGCAACCGCGCCCGCCTGTCCACCGAAGGCAAACTCTATCTGTGCCTGTTTGCGTCCCAGGGCCACGACCTGCGCAGCTTGCTGCGCTCGGGCGCCAACGACGAAACCATCACGTCCGCCATCGGCAATATCTGGAGCGGCCGTGACGACCGTTATTCGGAACTGCGCAGCACCATGGCGCTTGTGGGCGGCGCGCC
>JANLPN010000134.1:0-4955 GCA_031367285.1 Betaproteobacteria bacterium
TCGGTATCCATGGCCACGATCACGCGCGGCCGGTCCTTGTCGCGCGACATGAATACGCGCAGGCGGTCAATCTTCATTTTGTACGGCTGGCGCACCAGGCCTTGAACTGCCCGTCGGTTGCCGGGTCGGTGGGTGGGTACAGGCCGAATATCTTGCGCCCGCCGCGTACCTGCTCCATTACAAAATCCTCGAACAGGGTCTGCGCGACGGCCTCTGAGGCAACGGCTTCGGCAATCTCGGCCGGTATCACCACCACCCCTTCGGCGTCCCCCACCATGATGTCGCCCGGATACACCGGCACGTCGCCGCAGCCTATGGGAACGTTGAGGTCCACCGCATGGTGCTTGATCAGGTTGGTGGGCGCCGACGGGCCTTTGCAATAGCTGGGTATGGCCAGCGCCGCAATCTCGTGGCTGTCGCGCAGGCCGCCGTCGGTCACCACGCCGGCCACGCCGCGCACCATCATGCGCGTGACCAGGATGGAGCCGGCCGAAGCCGCGGACGCGTCACCCCGGCAGTCCATCACCAGCACGTGGCCGGGCGGGATTTCCTCCACCGCCTTGCGTTGCGGGTGGCCGTGGTCCAGGAACACACCCAGGTGGTCCAGGTCTTCGCGTGCCGGTATGTAACGCAGCGTATAGGCCGGGCCCACCATTTGCCCGCCGCCGCTGCCCAGCAACCGCACGCCTTGCAGGTAGGCATTACGCAGGCCGCGCTTGAACAGCAGCGTGGTGAGGGTCGCCGTGGAGGTGTTCTTGAGCGCCTCCACCGCGCCAGGGGTCAAAGCTGCGGCCATGGACGGGTTCTCATTTGGGTGACAGGTATTTGGCGCGTTGCAGGCGGGTCTGCACGTAGACGTTTTCGTCGTGCGTGCCACTCAGGTAGGAGCCCGACTGGGCAGATACCTGCACCGAGATATTGGCCTGGCTCGGATAACGTGCCACAAAAGCCTCGTCGATATCCACGCCCAGGCCAGGTGCGTCGGGCACCTGCAGGAAACCGTCCTTCGACAACGGATGCGGCAGCACCGTATGCTGGCGGCCTTCCCAGTCGTCTTCGATACGTTCCAGGAACAAGGCGTTCGGAATGGCTGCCAGCAGATGCAGCGCGGCGTATTCAGCCACCGGCCCGAGCGAGCCGGAATGCGGCGCCACCATGATGTGGTGCGCCTCGGCCATGGCGGCGATCTTCTTCATCTGGGTGATGCCGCCGGCACGCCCGGTGTCGGGCTGGATCACATCGACCAGGTCGCGCTCAATCAGCTCGCGCGAGCCGTAGATGGTGGTCATGCGTTCGCCGGCCGCCAGCGGCACATTGGCCGCGTCGCGGATACGCTTGTAGCCGTCCAGATTTTCGGGCGCAATCGGGTCTTCGATAAACAGCAGGCGGTACGGTTCCAGCGCCCGTGCCAGCTGCGCGGCATCACCCGGCGTGAGCCACGGCGGGCCGTGCAGGTCGATCATGATGTCCATCTCGTCGCCCACCGCCTCGCGCAGCGCGGCCACCTTGCGCACCGGGTCGGACACACCGCCGCACTTGATGGCCGTGATACCGCGCGCCTTGAGGCTCAGCGCCACCTCGGGTGTATTGGCATGGGCGTAGATGCGGACGCGCTCGCGCACCTTGCCGCCCAGCAGGTTCCACACCGGCACACCCAGCTTCTTGCCCTTGATGTCCCACAGCGCCATGTCGATGCCGGTCATGGCGCCGGCGCCTACGGTACCGGTCATGCCATGCACCATGATGGCCGACTGCATGCGTTGCCACAGGCGTTCAATATGCGTCGGGTCCTCGCCGACCAGAATGCGCTTGAGATCCTGCACCGCAGTCTCTATTACACGTGGCCAGCCCGAACATTCACCAATGCCTGTGATGCCGTCATCGGTATAGACCTTGACGAACAGCCAGTTGCGCGTGCCCGAAATGCCTTTGGACACCTCCTGTGTGCCGAAGGCGTTGTCGGACGCCCAGGCCTTGGGCTCCGGGCTGCCCACATGCATCAGAAAGGTTTTTACATCGGTGATTTTCATGATGGTGTCGTAGCGGTCATCAGCCTGTCCAGCGGCCGCAGCGCACGGCCGCTCCGAAGCGGCCGGCCCGCCCCCCAGTGGGGCTGAGGCCAGCGGCTCCATGCCCGCCTGCGCGGGCATGGACTGGCCAAAGAGGCGACTGCCTCTGGCAGCGACACGACTCGGCCGGCTTACACGCAGTGAAGCCGGGCAGACGGGGGGCGTTCATACCTTCTCGGTGTAACGGAAACGTTTGTGCATGCCGCGTGCCCTTGGGTCGGGCTGCGGTATGGCCGACAGCAGCGCCTGGGTGTAGGCGTGTTGCGGTGCGTCGCAGACCTGGTTGGTCTCGCCGGTTTCCACCACCTTGCCGCGGTACATCACGGCCACGCGGTCGCAGAAGTAGCGGATCACGGCGATGTCGTGGCTGATAAAGATAAACGACAGGCCCAGCTTGTCCTGCAGATTCAGCAGCAGGTCCAGCATCTGCGAGCGCAGCGACACGTCCAGCGCCGAGGTGGCCTCGTCGGCCACGATGATGCGCGGGTTCAGTGCCAGCGCTCGTGCGATACCGATGCGCTGGCGCTGCCCGCCCGAGAAAGCATGCGGATACCGTTCGCGCCAGGCCGGCTCAAGGCCCACGTTGTAGAGCAGTTCGGCCACCCGCTCGTCGAGTTCCTTGCCTTTGGCCAGGCCGTTCACCAGCAGCGGCTCGCCCACAATCTGCGCCACCGTCATGCGCGGATTGAGCGAACCCACCGGGTCCTGGAAAATCATGCGGATTTCGCGCCGGCAGGCCTTGAGCGCCAGCTTGTCCGCCTTCATGATGTCCACCACGGAGCCATCGGGCCGGCGGTAGTCAATCACGCCGCCATTGGGTTCGTACACGCGCAGCAGGCAACGCCCCATGGTGGTTTTGCCCGAGCCGGACTCACCCACGATACCGAGCGACTCGCCCGGCAGCAGGTCCAGCGACACGCCATCGACGGCGCGGGTGGACGACTTGCCGGTGGCAAACACCATGGACAGGTCACGCACCCGCAAAATCGGCTCCACCGTGCTGGCAATCGGCGGGCGCGCCAGGCGGATATCGGCCGTGCGCCCCAGTTTGGTCACGGAGGAAATCAGCATACGCGTGTAGTCGTGCGCCGGCGCATGGAAGATCGTATCCACGGGGCCGGTCTCCACCACCTTGCCGTTGTGCATCACGATCACCTGGTCGGCGATCTCGGCCACCACACCCATGTCGTGCGTAATAAACATCACGGCCATGCCATGGCTTTGCTGCAGCTTTTTGATCAGGTCCAATATCTCGGCCTGCGTGGTCACGTCCAGCGCCGTGGTCGGTTCGTCGGCAATTAGCAACTGCGGGTTGCAGGCCAGCGCCATCGCAATCATCACGCGCTGGCGCATGCCGCCCGAGAACTCGAAGGTGTAGCGGTCCACGGCGATATTCGGTGCCGGAATCTCGACCTGCGTGAGCAGCTCTATGCAGCGCGCCCGCGCCTGCGCCTTGTCCATTTTCAGGTGCAGCCGCAGCACTTCGATGATCTGGTTGCCCACCGTGTGCACAGGCGACAGGGACGACATCGGTTCCTGGAAAATCATCGCGATTTCGGCGCCGCGCACGGCACGTATTTCACGCCCGCGCCGGTCCAGCTTCGCCAGGTCCACGCTGCTGCCGTCGGACCGGTGCAGCAGCATGGAGCCGCCCATGATACGGCCGGGTTCGTCCACGATTTGCAGTATGGAGCGCGCCGTGACGCTTTTGCCGCTGCCGCTTTCGCCCACCACACACAGGGTCTTGCCGCGCTCGACGTCAAACGAGACACCGTCCACAGCCTTGACCAGGCCATTGCGCACCGGGAAAAACGTGCTCAGATCGCGCACCTGCAGTAGAACTCCGGACGGCTTGGCGCCGGCAGGCATCTGCATATCGGAGGAAGTCGGGCTGGTACTCATTTGTTATACGGGTCCGACGCATCACGCAGGCCATCCCCCAGGAAGTTCAGCGCAATCACCGCAATCACTACCGCCGCGCCGGGTGCAAACAACCAGGGTGCGGTGGCGATGGAGCGGATGTTCTGGGCTTCGCGCAGCAACACGCCCCAGGAAATGGTGGGCGGCTGCAAACCCAGGCCGAGGAAACTCAGCGAGGTCTCGGCCAGGATCATGGCGGGAATGGCCAGCGATACCGAGGCGATTATGTGGCTTGCAAAACTTGGCAACATGTGGCGAAAGATGATGCGACCCTCGGATGCCCCGTCCAGCCTTGCCGCCGTCACGAACTCCTCGGTGCGCAGGCTCAGGAAACGGCCGCGCACCACGCGTGCCAGCTGGGCCCAGCCGGTCAGCGACAGGATCAGCGTGATCATGAAGTAGTTCAATACAGCGGGCCAGTTTTGCGGCACGGCGGCCGATGCCGCGAGCCAGATCGGTATCGTGGGCAGCGACAGCACCAGGTCGGTCACGCGCTGGATCACGAAGTCGATGCGTCCGCCGTAATAACCCGAGATGCCGCCCAGCACGATGCCTATGCTCAGCGACAGGATCACCCCCACCAGGCCCACCGACAGCGATATCTGCGTGCCGACCATGATGCGGCTGTAGACGCAGCGGCCCAGGCGGTCGGCGCCAAAGAAAAACAGTGGCTGGCGCACGTTCTCCGACGCAAACAGGTGGGTGGTCGAACTGAACAGGCCCAGCACCGAATATTCATAACCCTGGCCGAACATCTGCAGGTAGACCTTGCGTTCGCGGTCTTCCTTGTAGATGGAGGCCAGTGTTTGGGGGTCGCGTTTGAGTACGTAGGGATGGATATAGGGCCGGATCGCCCAGCTGCCATCGGCCGATGTGTCTATCAGGTGCAGCGCCTGCGGAGGATGGAAGGCCGAGCGTGTGCTTTGCTGGGACGGGTCGTTAACGGCAAAGAAGCCCGGCACCATG
>JANLPN010000499.1:0-2009 GCA_031367285.1 Betaproteobacteria bacterium
GAAGAACCTTCCGCCCTGGTGCAACTGGAGCGTGGCGCGGCAACCATCCCCAATGCCAAGATGCCCGAGGTGGAGTTGTACCAGGGCCTGCACTCGGAGAGCGTCAATCCCTGGCCCAGCCCGGGCAAACACCTGCTGAGCATCAACCGCTGGTTTACGCCGCTGTTCCCGGCCGGTTTTTATTACAAGACCTTCATGTGGCCGGCCCAGGCCTGGATGTGGTACGAGCGTTTTATCCGCAAGGCCGGCGGCCTGGGTGCGGCGCCCGAACAGGAAGACAAGGACCGCTACGTACACCAGAACATCCATTGCGACGTGCTGGTGGCCGGTGGTGGCGTGGCCGGACTGGCGGCGGCGCTGGCTGCTGGGCGTAGCGGGGCACGCGTGGTCCTGGCCGAGCTGGGCCCCCATTTGGGGGGCTGCGCACACCGGATGGATGGCATGATCGACGGCAAGCCCGCGCTGGACTGGGTACATGCTGCCGAAAAGGAATTGGCGCAGATGCCCGAGGTGCGCATCATCCGCCGCGGCGTGGTGTTTGGTTACCACGACCACAATTTCCTGACCATCCGCGAGTCGCTGACCGACCACCTGCCGCTGGCCGAACGCAAGGGTTTTCGCGAGCGCCTGTGGCGTGTGCGCGCGGCGCAGGTGGTGCTGGCCACCGGCGCGCACGAACGGCCCATGGTGTTTGGCAACAATGACCTGCCGGGTGTGATGTTGTCTTCCGCGCTGGCCGACTACGCGCTGCTGTACGGCGTGCTGGTGGGGCAACAGATCGTGATCGTTGCCAACAATGACACGGCTTATGCCGACGCGCTCATTCTCAAGCGGGCCGGAGCCCAGGTGACCGTGGTGGATGTGCGTATCGGCAAAATTGTTGCGGGCAGCCGCGCCCAATTGGCCAGGAATGGGGGTATCGAGATACTGCGCGGCTATGTGCCACTGCATGCCCGGGGCACAGCCGGCGTGCGCGGCATCGTGGTGCGCCAGATGAACGGCGACAAGGCGGCCGGCGAACAGCGCACCCTGCCGTGTGATGTGATCGGCATGGCCGGCGGCTGGAACCCTGCGATCCACCTTTATTCGCATTCGGGCGGCAAGGCGCGTTGGGACGATAACGCCGTGTGTTTTGTACCGGGTGCGGCCATGCCGGGCCAGTTCAGCGTGGGCGCGTGTGATGCCACATTCACGCTGGCCCAGACCCTGGTGGAGGCCGGTGAGTCCGGCGCCGCAGCGGCACGCAACGCGGGTTTTGCGGCCACGGCCACCCAGTTCAAGGTGAGTGAGCCGGTCGCCGAGCCCATCACCGCGTTCTGGATTGCCGAGACCGACCAGCCGGTGTCGCGCCGCGCCAAGGCGTTTGTGGACTACCAGAACGACGTGTCGGCCAGCGACATCGAACTGGCCATCCGCGAGGGCTTCGAGTCCATAGAACACATCAAGCGCTACACCGCTTTGGGTTTCGGCACCGACCAGGGCAAGCTGGGCAATATCAACGGTATGGCGCTGGCGGCGCGGGCCATGGGGAAACCCATAGACAAGGTGGGCACCACCACCTTCCGGCCCAACTACCTGCCGATCACCTTTGGCCTGTTTGCGGGCCTGGAACGCGGCGAATTGTTCGACCCGGCACGCAAGACCAGCCCGCATGAACAGCATGTGGCGGCCGGTGCCCTGTTCGAGGACGTGGGCCAGTGGAAACGCCCCTGGTACTTTCCGCAGGGCAATGAAGACCTGCACCGCGCCGTGAACCGCGAGGTGCTGGCCGTGCGTAAGAGTGTGGGCATGCTCGACGCGTCCACCCTGGGCAAGATCGACATTCAGGGCCCGGATGCGGCCAAGCTGCTCAACTGGGTCTATACCAACCCCTGGCTCAAGCTCGAGGTCGGCAAATGCCGCTACGGCCTGATGCTGGATGAAAACGGCATGGTGTTCGACGATGGCGTGACGGCCCGGCTGGCCGAGAACCATTTCCTCATGACCACCACCACGGGCGGCGCGGCGCG
>JANLPN010000531.1:0-19381 GCA_031367285.1 Betaproteobacteria bacterium
GCTCGCCAGGCCGGTGCCGCGCGTCAGGTTCAGAAACTCGTTCTGGAAGCCGATCAGCCCGCGCGCCGGAATGCGGTATTCCAGCCGGACCCGGCCACGGCCATCCGGCTCCATGGTGAGCAGGTCGCCTTTGCGCAGGCCCAGGGCCTGCATCACGCCGCCCTGGTGGCCTTCTTCGATATCCACCGTGAGCATCTCGATCGGCTCATGTTTTTCGCCGTTCACCAGCTTGAACACCACACGCGGCTTGGACACCGCGAGTTCGTAGCCTTCACGGCGCATGTTTTCCAGCAGGATGGTCAGGTGCAACTCGCCGCGCCCGCAGACTTCGTAGATACCGTCTTCGTCGGTATCCGTCACGCGCAGCGCCACGTTGGCCTGCAATTCTCGCGTAAGCCGGTCCCGCAGCTGACGGCTGGTGACGAACTTGCCTTCGCGCCCGGCCAGCGGCGAGGTGTTCACGCAAAAGTTCATCGTCAATGTCGGCTCATCAATCTGAAGCATGGGCAGCGGCAAGGGGTTCAACGGGTCGGTCAGCGTGACGCCAATACCTACCTGCTCGATCCCGCTGACCAGCACGATATCGCCCGGCCCGGCTTCGCTGGCGGCGATGCGTTCCAGCCCTTCAAACTTCAAAATCTGCTGTACCCTCGATTTGCTGACCTTGCCGTCTGGGCCCTCCATCACCAGCACCTCCTGGTTGGTGCGGATGGTGCCCTGGCTGATGCGGCCTACGCCGATACGGCCCACGTAGGTAGAGTAGTCGAGCGAGCTCACCTGCAGTTGCAGGGGTGCGGCTGGATCACCCTTGTTGGCGGGTACGTGGGTCAACACCGTGTCAAACAGCGGCGCCAGATCCTTGCCCCACTGTTCTCCGGGTTCGCCCTCTTCCATTGCGGCCCAGCCGTTCAGGCCGGAGGCATACACCACCGGGAAATCAAGCTGTTCTTCACTGGCGCCTAGTTTGTCGAACAGGTCGAACGCCGCGTTGATCACGTAATCGGGGCGCGCTCCGGGGCGGTCCACCTTGTTGACCACCACGATGGGCTTGAGACCCAGCGCCAGCGCCTTCTTGGTCACGAAGCGGGTCTGCGGCATCGGGCCTTCGACCGCGTCGATCAGCAGCATCACGCCGTCCACCATCGACAGGGCACGCTCCACCTCGCCGCCAAAGTCGGCGTGGCCGGGGGTGTCCACAATATTGATGTGGGTGTCCTTCCAGTCCACCGCGCAGTTCTTGGCCAGGATGGTGATGCCGCGCTCCTTTTCCAGGTCGTTGCTGTCCATCACGCGTTCAGCCACTTTTTCGTTGGCGCGGAAGGTGCCGCTCTGGCGCAGCAGCATGTCCACCAGCGTGGTCTTGCCATGGTCCACGTGGGCGATGATGGCGATGTTGCGAATCTGTTTGTAGCTCATGGTTCTCTTTCTGAAATCTGTCGTGCCCCGGGTCCACCGCTTCAATGGCCGACCAGGGACTGCTGTATCTCTATCGGGCTCAGCAGGCGCCCGGGAATCAACTCACCGGCACACACATGGGCGGTGCCCAGCAAGGCCCGTGGCTGCTCGCCGTATACGGCTATCTGCCCCGCGTCCGGCCACGGGCCGCGCCGTCGCAACCCGCTCAAAAACCGCCCTGCGTCTTCACGCCCCAGCGTCACCGCCGTGTGTTCGTCCAGCAGTGCGTCCACCGGCAACAGGCAAGCCAGGCGCCGGGCCTCGGTCATGGCTTGAAACTGCTCAAGGCCGACGCACCGCGCCACGCCAAACCCGCCCGTCGCGATGCGCCGCAGAGCTATCAGATGTGCGCCGCAACCCAAGGCTTCGCCGATGTCCTGTGCCAGCGTGCGGATGTAGGTGCCCTTGCTGCACTTGACCACCATGCGCAGTGCTTGGTGCCCGCCATTGCCCTGTTCCAGCGCCATCGTCAATGCATGGATCGTTACGCTGCGCTCCTGGCGTTCCACGTCAATTCCGGCCCGCGCGTATTCGTACAGGGGTTTGCCATCTTTCTTCAAGGCGCTGTACATGGGCGGGAGCTGCCGGATAGCCCCCACAAAGCGCACATGGACCCGGTCGATATCCTCTTGCGTGGCGCTGACCGCGCGCTCCGCCACCACCACCCCTTCGGCATCGCCGGTATCGGTCGTCTGCCCCAGCCGCGCCACAGCCTCGTAGGTCTTGTCGGCATCGAGCTGCAATTGGCTGAACTTGGTGGCCGCGCCAAAACACAAAGGCAGTACACCCGTGGCCAATGGATCCAGCGTGCCGGTATGGCCCGCTTTCTCGGCGCGCAGCAGCCACTTGGCCTTCTGCAAGGCGTCGTTGCTGGAAAGCCCCAGCGGCTTGTCCAGCAGCAACACCCCATGTACCGGGCGCCGGGTAACGCGAACGCGGTCCGGGGCTGATTCCAATTGTTTGACCATAAGCTGCCTGTGGTGGCCAGCTAACAATCGAATTGGAATCTGACCCCGTCTTATTCAGTCCTCATCCTTGGAGCGCGAGGCCACCGCCTGTGCGATCAGCGCATTCATGTCCGCGGCACGCTCCGTGGTGCGGTCAAACAGGAAATGCAGTGTTGGCACAGTGTGGATATGCAGTCGCTTGAACAGCCCGGCACGCAGGAAACCCGCCGCCTGCGTCAACCCGGCCTGGGTCTCCACCGGGTCGCCTTTGAGCAAGCTGAAAAATACCTTGGCGTGCGCATAATCCGGCGTCACCTCCACCGCCTGTATCGTCACCATCCCCACCCGCGGGTCCTTCAGCTCGCGCGCGATCAACTCCGTCAGATCCCGCTGGATCTGATCGGCGACCTTGAAGGCCCGGTTGGGAGTAGCGGATTTTCGTGCAGGCATAAAGACAGAAGCGTTTCCAGATTGACGAGATGGGGTTCAGTGCTAGGCGCGCCGCCGCAGACAGTACCTTAAGGTACGGCAAGGCGGCGCAACGACGCAATGGACCCCATATCGTCGATCAGAGAGTACGGGCTACTTCGCGGATTTCGAAGAACTCTAATACATCGTTTTCCTGGATGTCGTTGTAGTTCTTGATGTTCAGGCCGCATTCGAAGCCTTCCTTGACCTCACGCACATCGTCCTTGAAACGCTTGAGCGACTCAAGCTCACCAGTGAAGATGACCACGTTGTCGCGCAGCAGCCGCAGGCGTGCCGTGCGTTTGACCAGACCGCTGGTAACCATGCAGCCGGCGATGGAGCCGATCTTGCTGACTTTGAACACCTGGCGAATGTCGGCGGTGCCCAGAATCTCCTCCTTCTTGTCGGGCGTCAACATACCGGACATGGCCGCCTTGAGCTCGTCCACCGCGTCGTAAATTATGTTGTAGTAGCGGATATCCACACCATTGTTTTCGGCCAGCTTGCGCGCGCCAGCGTCGGCCCGCGTGTTGAACCCGATGATGACCGCCTTGGAGGCGATCGCCAGGTTGACATCCGACTCGCTGATGCCACCCACGGCGGTGTACACCAGTTGCACCTTGACCTCGTCGGTGGACAGCTTGAGCAGGCTTTGCGCGAGCGCTTCCTGCGAACCCTGCACATCGGCCTTGACGATGATTGGCACCAACTTGACTTCGCCGGCGGAGATGTCGGTAAACATGTTCTCCAGCTTGGCCGCCTGCTGTTTGGCAAGTTTGGTATTGCGGAATTTGCCGGCGCGGTAGGTGGCGATCTCGCGCGCCCGGCGTTCGTCCGGCAGCACCATGAACTCGTCGCCAGCCTGGGGCACTTCGGTCAATCCCTGGATCTCTACCGGTATCGACGGGCCGGCGGCCTTGATGGGTTTGCCGTTTTCGTCGAGCATGGCACGCACGCGGCCATAGGTGGAGCCGGCCAGTACGATATCGCCGGTCTTGAGGGTGCCGGACTGGATCAGCACGGTCGCCACCGGACCCCGGCCCTTGTCAAGCTGTGCCTCGATCACCAGGCCCTTGGCCATGGAATCCACCGGGGCTCTGAGTTCCAGCACCTCGGCCTGCAGCAGCACCTGCTCCAGCAAGGCATCCACACCCTCGCCGGTCTTGGCCGACACCGAAACAAATGGCGAGCTGCCACCGAATTCTTCCGGGATCACCTCCTCAACCACCAGCTCATTCTTGACGCGCTCGGGGTTGGCATCGGGTTTGTCGATCTTGTTGATCGCCACCACGATCGGGACGCCGGCCGCCTTGGCGTGTTTGATCGCCTCACGGGTTTGCGGCATCACGCCGTCGTCCGCGGCCACGACAAGAATCACAATGTCGGTCGCCTTGGCGCCGCGCGCACGCATGGCCGTAAATGCCTCGTGGCCCGGGGTGTCCAGGAACGACACCATGCCGCGCGGTGTCTGCACGTGGTAGGCGCCAATATGCTGGGTGATACCACCCGCTTCACCCGCTGCCACCTTGGCGGTACGAATGTAGTCCAGCAGCGAGGTCTTGCCGTGGTCCACGTGGCCCATGACGGTGACCACGGGCGCGCGCGGCAGGAATTCGGACTCCTGCTGCGCCACTTCGTCGTCGGTGAACGCTTCCGGGTCGTCCAGCGCGGCAACAATGGCTTTGTGCCCCATTTCCTCCACCAGGATCATGGCCGTGTCCTGGTCCAGGGGCTGGTTGATGGTGACCATCTGGCCAAGCTTCATGAGGTGTTTGATCACCTCCGACGCCTTGACGGCCATCTTGTGCGCCAACTCGGCCACCGTAATGGTCTCCGGCACATGAACCTCGAAAATGCGCGCCTCCACCGGAACTGCCTGCACATGTTCCTCGCGGTCCCGGTCATTGCCGCGCCGTCCCCGCGGACCACCACGCCAGTTACCGCGCCCCGCGCCCGCACCGGTGTCGCCACGGGTCGGAATAGCCTTCTTCTTGGCCGGGTCTCCGGCCCAGCTGCTGGAGAGCTTGGCCGACTTGACTTCCTTGCCTGTTCCCGGTCCGGCGCCATTGCCGGTGGATGCACCTGCGCCCGGCTTGGGCCTGGCCACCACACTGCCGGCAGCCGGTTTGTGCAACGTGCCTTTTACTCCGGCCTTGGCCGCATCCGCGGCGGCCTTGGCCACCGGTTTGACCTCTTCCGGCTTCTTCGCCACCAGCACCTTCTTGCTCGGTGTTGCCATCATGTTGCGGATGGCGGCAGCCTCGGCTTCCGCCTTGCGACGGCGATTGCCCAGATCGGCGGCACGTGCCACCTCTTCGTCCGCGCGCGCCTTCGACTCGGCTGCCACCTTTTGCTTGGCATCCGCCTGGGACTTGGCCAGTGCCGTCGCCGCCGCCTCATCCTGGGCACGGTCGTCCACCACATTGTCAGAAACTTCGGCCAGTGCCTTGCTTTGAACCGTCGCAGCCGCGGCCGCCGCTTCCGCCACGGCCCGGGCACGCGCTTCCTGCTCCTGGCGCTGTAAACGCTTCTGGGCCAGTTCCTCTTCCTGGCGACGGATCAGCTCCGCCTGCCGACGCGCCTCTTCTTCGCGCCGCGCCAATTCAGCATGGTCGATTAACGGCACTGCCAGGGCGGATTGCTCAAGCTCGGGCGCTGGGCTTTCGACCTGAATATCGGCGCCCTCTTCACGCCGTACAAAAGTGCGCTGCTTGCGCTTCTCGACCACGATCGTACGGACTTTGCCGGTGGAATCGGCCTGTTTGATTTCACTGGTCGACTTCTTGACCAGAGTGATCTTCTTGCGCTCCGCGGTAGCGGTGCCGTGGCTGGCGTGCAGATAATTCAACAAGCTGTGCTTGTCAGCGTCGGTGAGCGTGTCGGCGGGGGCTGACTTGCGCACTCCGGCCGCCGCGAGCTGTTCAAGCAGCGTAGCGGTTGATTTCTTGAGTTCGGTTGCAAACTCGGCGACTGTCGTACTGGACATTTGTTGTGCTACCTTTAGTTCGGTATAACAAGCCCTGCGGGCAATTGTTAGCCATCACTGAAATTTTGTTTGCATGACCATCACTCTTGGGAAGTGGCCTCATTGGCAAACCAATGCTCGCGCGCTTTCATGATCAGGGTCTTGGCTTCGTCCTCGGACTGGCCGGTGATTTCCGTCAGCTCGTCCACGGCCAGATCGGCCAGGTCGTCACGGGAGTGGATGCCGCTGTCCGCAAGCTTGCCGATCAGATCCAGGGTGAGCCCGTCCAGTGAGCGCAGGTCCTGGGAAACTTCGTCAACACTTTCCTCATGCGCGATCTCCATCGTCAGCAAGGCGTCTTTGGCGCGCGTGCGCAATTCGTTGACGGTGTCTTCATCGAAACTCTCGATTTCCAGCATTTCCTGCAAGGGCACGTAAGCCACTTCTTCCAGACTGGTAAAACCCTCGGCGATCAGGATATCGGCAATTTCTTCGTCAACATCGAGTTTCTCCATGAACAGCTTGCGACCCGAATCGGTCTCGGTGGCCTGCTTCTGGGCCGACTCGGCGGCATCCATGATGTTGATCTTCCAGCCCGTCAGATCGGACGCCAGACGCACGTTCTGCCCACCGCGGCCAATCGCTATCGCCAGGTTCTCCTCGTCCACCACCACGTCCATGGCATGGCGTTCTTCGTCCACCACAATCGACGAGACGTTGGCCGGTGCCAGGGCACCGATTACAAACTGCGCCGGGTCTTCACTCCACAACACGATATCGACCCGCTCGCCGGCGAGTTCGTTGGTGACGCCATTGACACGGGTGCCGCGAACCCCCACGCAGGTACCGATCGGATCAACGCGTTTGTCATGCGACAACACGGCGATCTTGGCGCGCGAGCCAGGGTCACGGGCACACGACTTGATCTCTAGCAGGCCTTGCTCGATCTCTGGCACTTCGGTTCGGAATAATTCGATCATGAACTCCGGCGCCGAACGCGACAAAATTATCGGGGCACCGCGCAAGGTCAGGTCCACTTCCATGATCATGGCGCGCACCCGATCACCGGAGCGCAGGTTTTCCTTGGGGATCATTTCGCCGCGGCGCAAACGGCCTTCGACACGCCCGCTCTCGACGATGATGTCGCCCTTGTCCATGCGCTTGACGGTGCCGACAAAAATCTTGTCGCCGCGCGACATGAAATCGTTGAGCAGCATTTCACGCTCGGCATCGCGAATTCTCTGCAATATCACCTGCTTGGCCGCCATCGCTCCAATACGGCCAATCGGCACCGACGCCACCGCTTCTTCTATGTGTTCGTCGACCTCGATGTCGGCAATCTGATCGCGTGCTTCAAACAGCAAAATCTCCTGGTCGGGTAACTGCAGTCCGGCCTCGTCGGGTACCACGTGCCAACGCCGGAAGGTTTCGTAATTGCCACTGTCGCGATCAACGGCGACACGTATGTCCACGTCGCCCTGGTACAACTTTTTGGTGGCCTGCGCCAGCGCCGCCTCGACGGCCGCGAAGACCACATCACGCTCCACGCTCTTTTCACGTGAGATGGCGTCCACCAACATCAACATTTCGCGATTCATGCCATTACTCTCCTAAAAGATACCCCGACCAATGGACCCGGCCCGCTTCAAACTTTGCCGGTCTGCGCAGGCGCCGCGGCGCCACGCCCCTTGAAACTCACGATAGGCGCCAACCGCGCCTCACGCACTTCGTCGAGCGAAAACCCCAGCACGTGTAATGGCGCGGCTTGTCGCTTCTTGCTCACGCGCTGACCCGGCTTGACCTCGGGCGCGTCGCTCCACACGATCTGCCACTGCTGCGCCACGCCGGGCGCCGAGACGCTGCGCTCCAGCATGCCGCGAAACTTCTTGCGGTTGGCATTAACCTGCCCCTGCGCCGCCGCCCCGACGGCTGCTTTCAGCGTGATGTCCACCATCGCGCCGGCAAAACGCTCGAAATCCCGCTGATCCCGTAACGGGCGGTCAATGCCGGGGGATGACACCTCCAGCCGCTTGTATTCCACCGCGTCCACTTCCAGCGCAAACTGCAGCTGGCGCGTGACCTTCTCGCAATCTTCAACCGTTACAAACTGGTCGCTGCCGCCACTCGCGGGGATTGCGGCCGGCGGGGTCCAAGGCAGGTCAATCGTTATGCGCAGCAGACCACCCGCCGAGCGCTCGATTTCAACGAGTTCATAACCCAGGCCAGTTACCGTCTGTTCAACAATCTGCTGCAACGCCACCTGATTCGAATCCCCAAACTCATCTTTGCCTACCGCCGTCCCAAAGACGAACCAAAAAACGTTTGACCAAAAAAAACGGGCGGTAGAAACCCGCCCGTTTGGTCGTGAAGCACTGATTCTAGCGCAAAAATCCCCACAAAGTGTTGTCAAGTACCTTGATTTTGCTGCCAAAGGTGGCGATCAGGCTACCGCTTTCACCAGGGTGCGGGTGTAGGGATGTTTTGGCGCATCCAGCACCTGCGCGACCTCGCCAGCCTCGACAATTTCACCGTCTTTCATCACCAGCACGTCGTGCGCCATGGCACGGATCACATCCACGTCGTGGGTGATCAGCAGATAGCTCAGGCCCCGCTCGCGTTGCAGACGCTGCAGCAGTTCCAGCACCTGCTTCTGGATCGTCACGTCGAGCGCGCTGGTGGGCTCGTCGAGCACCAGCAACCGCGGTTGCACGATCAAGGCGCGCGCAATCGCAATACGCTGGCGCTGTCCGCCCGAGAACTCATGCGGATAACGGCTCAGCAGGTTGGCGAACTGGGCCTCATCCAGGCCTACTTCTTCCAACGCCCGCAACACCTGCAGCTGGCGATGTGCCACTTCAAGGGAAGCTTCGTGAACCAGCAGACCCTCACCCACAATTTCTTCCACCGTCATACGTGGCGAGAGCGACGAGAATGGATCTTGAAACACCACCTGCACCGCGCGCCGCAAGGCCTTGTCAGAGCCCGCGTCCTTGCCCCAGGCGCGCCCCGACACACGCAATTCGCCCGTAAAAGCCTGTAGTCCCAGGGCTGCCAGCGCCAAAGTGGATTTGCCCGAACCCGACTCACCGATCACCCCCAGGGTCCGGCCCGTCGCCACGGCAAAAGTCGCGTTGCTTACGGCCACGAACGAACCTTTACTGAACCAGCCACGTATCCCCGGCACGGGCATCGGGTAACTGACGCCGAGTTCCCTGGCTTCCATGGGTACAAGCGCGTTGTCCACCGGAACTGGCTGAGAAACCAGCTCGATGACGTTGCGCACCGGCCGGCTGTCAATGAGTTTGCGTGTATAGGCGTGCCGGGGGTCGGCAAATACCTCGCCGACCGGGCCTTGCTCCACAATCAGCCCGTTTTCCATCACGGCAACCCGGTCCGCAAACTTACGCACCAGGTTCAGGTCATGGGTGATCATCAACACGGCCATGCCGTACTCGCGCTGCAGGTCCGATAGCAGATCGAGGATTTGCGCGCGTACGGTCACGTCCAGCGCCGTCGTGGGCTCGTCCGCCAATAACAACCTGGGTTTGCAGGCCAGCGCCATCGCGATCATGGCGCGCTGGCGTTGCCCGCCCGAGAGCTGGTGCGGAAAGGACAATGCCCGCCGCTGCGGCTCGGGTATACCAGTGCTGGCCAGCAGGGCCACCGTGGCCGCGCCACATTGCGCCTTGCTCAGACCCTGCTTGAGTTGCAGCACTTCGGCAATTTGTTCACCCACCGTAAACAGCGGATTGAGCGCCGTCATGGGCTCCTGGAAAATCATCGCGATGTCCTGCCCCCGAATAGCCCGCAATTGCAGCTCGGGAATAGCCATCAGGTCAACCTCGCCGCCGGCCTGTGTAAATCGCGCTGTACCGCTGCAATGGGCGTTTGTGGCGAGCCGCAGCAGGCTCAAAGCCGTTACCGTCTTGCCCGAACCGGACTCGCCTACCAGCGCAAGTTTTTCCCCCTGCCCAATTGAAAAATCGATGCCCTTGACCACGTCCTTGCCGCCAAACGCAACCCGCAGGCCACTTACCTCCAGAAGACTCATGGCGCAGCCTTCGGCGCAGGAGCAGGAGCAGGGACGGGATCCTGGTCGGCCTTGCGGGGGTCCAGCGCATCGCGCAACGCGTCACCCATAAAAGTCAGCAGCAGCAGGGTCAGCACCAATACGGCAAACGTGGACAGGGAAATCCACCAGGCATCGATATTGTTCTTGCCTTGCGACAGCAATTCACCCAGGGACGGCGTGCCTGGCGGTACACCCAGGCCCAGGAAATCGAGCGAGGTCAGCGCCAGAATGGCTCCGCTCATGCGAAACGGCAGGAAGGTGACTACCGGCGTCAAGCTGTTGGGCAACACGTGGCGCACGATAATCTGCCAGTTGCCCACACCGAGCGCGCGCGCCGCCCGCACATAGTCCAGTTGGCGATTGCGCAGGAATTCGGCCCGCACGTAGTCGGACAAACCCATCCAGCCAAACAGGCTCAGCAGTACCAGCAGCAAGGCCAGGCTGGGTGCAAAAATGGCGCTGAAAATAATCAGCAGGTACAACTCGGGCATAGAACCCCAGATTTCGATGAAACGCTGCAGCGCCAGATCGATCTTGCCGGCGAAAAATCCCTGTATGGCGCCCGCCACCACACCCAGGAAAACCCCGGTTGCCGTCAGGGCCAGCGCAAACAGCACGCTGACCCGAAAGCCATAGATCAGCTGCGCCAGCAGATCCCGTCCCCGGTCGTCGGTGCCGAGCAGGTTGGCACGTGTAGGCCGCGAGGGGTTGGGCTCGGCAGCAAAGTAGTTGAGCGTCCTGGGCCCATAGGGATTCGGTGCGAAAAGTGCCCAATTGCCGTTGCGGGACAATCGCTCCCGAATAAACGGATCCAGGTAGTCGGTGCTGGTCTCGAAATCGCCGCCAAAGGTTTTCTCCGAATAGTCCTTCAGCATCGGGAAGTAGGTCGTGCCCTCGTAACGGACGATGAGCGGGCGGTCATTCGACACCACTTCCGCAAACAGGCTCACCAGCACCAGTGCACAAAAGGCCAGCAGGCTCCAGTAGCCGAGCGGGTTGCGCTTGAACCGCAGCCAGGCACGCCGCCCCGGCGACAGGCTGGGTTTGCGGACCAACGCTGCAGGGTCCGGAACGCCTACCGCCGCCTTAGCAGCCAAAGAATGGGCGGTATCTTCGAGCGCCATATCAATCAAACTTGACCCGCGGGTCAACCCACACGTAACACAGATCGGACACCAGCTTGGTGAAGAGCCCGATCAGCGTGAACAGGTAGAGCGTGCCCAGCACCACCGGATAGTCGCGCCGGATCACGCTCTCGTAACTGAGCAGCCCCAGCCCGTCGAGCGAAAACAGGGTTTCAATCAACAGGGAACCGGTAAAAAAGGCGCCAATGAATGCGGCCGGGAAACCGGTGATGATGGGTATCAGGGCATTGCGGAAAATATGCTTCCACAAAACCTGCCCCTCGCCCAGGCCCTTGGCGCGCGCGGTCACCACATACTGCTTGCGGATCTCCTCAAGAAATGCGTTTTTGGTCAGCATGGCAGTCACGGCAAAACTGCCCAGCACCATGGCCGTGACGGGCATGGCGATATGCCACAAATAGTCAGTCACGCGGCCACCCCAGGCCATTTCATCCCAGTTGCTGGAGGTGAGGCCACGCAACGGAAACCATTGCAGTTGCCCGCCAAAAATCACCAGCAGCGCCACGCCCAGTACGAAGCCCGGGATGGCATACCCCAGCAGCACCAGCAATGTCGTCACCAGATCAAAGCGCGAACCGGCACGCACCGCCTTGGCCACGCCCAGGGGTACGGCAATCAGGTAGCTGATAAAAAACGTCCAAAGCCCCAGGCTGACCGACACCGGAAGTTTCTCCACGATCAGTTGCGCCACGTCCTTGTTCTGGAAAAAACTCCGGCCCAGGTCGAAACGCGCAAACTGGCCCAGCATCTGAACGAAACGCTCGGGCGCGGGTTTGTCAAAACCGTACAAGGCCTTGATCTGCGCGATGCGTTTGGGGTCCACACCCTGTGAACCGCGGTAGCTCAAGCCGCCCCCCTCCGCGCTGGTACCGGTGCCAGCCTTGGCCTCCGCCAGGTACTGCTCCACCGGCCCGCCTGGAACAAACTGGATCACGCAAAACGTGATTAGCAACACGCCAAACAACGTGGGAACCATCAGCAACAGACGCTTTAGGATGTAGACAAACATGGTTTATCTGGCCCACCAGGTGTCTATGGCCCAGCTTTCGCCCTGCACATAAGGCGGCATCTCAGCCGGCTTCGCAAGGCGCCAGGCGTTGTAGGCGATGCGGTGCGTGCCCGCCGTCCACTGCGGGATCAGCAGGTAGCTGTGGCTGACCACACGCTCCAGCGCACGGCAGGCCGGCAATAACTCCGCCTTGGACTTGGCTTCGGTCATGCGTGTAACCAGCGCGTCAATGGCCGGACTTTTGACGCCCGACAGATTGCCCGAGTCTTCGATGTCCGCCGCCTTGCTCCCAAAGATATCCGCGTATTCCTGGCCGGGGCTGTGGGTACCCCCGTAGGCCAGCGAAGTAATGTCGAATTCAAACTTCTGCAGGCGCTGCTGGTACAAGGCAAAGTCGACCGGGCGGAAGACCAACTCAATACCGATTTTCTCCAGATTGCGCGCCCAGGGGGTCACGGTACGTGCGCCACCCTCATTGCTGTCCAGATATTCCACAACGAAAGCCTGGCCGCGCGCATTGCGCAACTTGCCGTTGCGTACTTCCCAACCGGCCTCCTTGAGAAGGGCCTGCGCGCGGCGCAAATTTTCGCGCAAGGATGAACTGCCGTCGGTGCGCGGAGACACCGTCATGGGGCCAAAAACCGCCGCCGGAACCTGCTTGCGCCAGGGTTCTAGCAGGGCCACTTCTTCAGCCGACGGCTCGCCCTTGGCCTGGCAATCGGTATTGCCGAACAAGCCGTTGACGCGCTGGTAGGAGTTGTAGAACATCTGGCGGTTCATCCACTCGTAGTCCAGTGCCAGCCCGAGGGCTTCGCGCACACGCACATCCTTGAACGAGTCGCGCCGGGTGTTGAGTACGTAACTCTGGAAGCCCGAGGGCAGGCGGTGTTTGAACTCGGCCTTGACCAGTTCACCGGAATCAAACTTCTTGCCGCTCACTCGACGCGCCCAGTCGCCGGCCGAGAAGAAGCGCATCAAATCGAACTCGCCGGCCTTCAGCGCTTCCAGCCGCGCCGTGTTGTCCTTGTATATCTTGACCGTGATGCGTTCGAAATTGCTGGTGCCGCGGCGCACATTCAGGTCCCGCGCCCAATAGGCGGCGTCGCGCACATAAGTGATGTCCCGGCCAAACTTCACCGGGCCGATCCGGTACGGGCCGCTGCCGATGGGAATGTCCATCACCACCTGGTCAAACGGTTTGAGCTTGCCGCTCTCCTCGCCCCAGCGGTGGCTGAACACCGGCAGGCCACCAACCGTCAGCGGCAGTTCGCGGTTGGGCTTCTTGAAGCGGTAACGCACGGTGCGCTCGTCCACCACGTCCACACCCGCCACGTCCTCCAGCAGGCTCTTGTACGCGGGCGAGGTAAACGGCCCCATCAAGGTGTCGAAACTGTGTTTGACATCGACCGCCAGTACCACGTCACCGTTATGAAAGCGCGCCTGTGGACGCAAACGGAAAGTGGCCGACATGCCGTCTGCCGGTACCTCCACGTCGCTCGCCAGCAAACCGTAACCTGAGCCGGTTTCATCCAGTGAACCCAGCAACAGCGAGTCGAACAACAGGCTGGACAGGTAAGCCGGCGCGTTGCCCTTGATCGTGAACGGGTTGTACTTGTCGAAAGTGGACACACGCAGGTTGCTGACCAGGCGCAACTCGCCGCGCTTGGGCGCTGCCGGGTTGACGTAATCGAAGTGGTCAAAATTGGCCGGGTACTTCAGATCACCCCACAGGGCATATCCGTGCGCCGCCCAGCCCGGAAGGGTGATGGTCAACAACAGCAAAAGAAGCAAACCGCGCATGCGACAATTCTGCAGGATTTTTCATGGAGACAAATCAATGGGCTTTCTGGCCGGGAAAAAGTTGTTGATCACGGGTGTGCTGAGCAACCGCTCCATCGCCTACGGCATCGCCAGGGCCTGCCACGCGCAGGGTGCGGAGCTGGCTTTCAGTTACGTGGGCGAGCGCTTCAAGGATCGCATCACGGAATATGCCGCGAGCTTCGGCTCCTCCCTGATTTTTGACTGCGACGTGGGCGACGATGGGCAGATCACCAAATTGTTCGCCGACTTATCGCGGACATGGCCCAGGCTGGACGGTTTTGTGCACGCGATCGGCTTTGCGCCGCGGGAGGCGATTGCGGGCGACTTCCTGGACGGCCTCTCGCGCGAGGCATTCCGGATTGCGCACGACATCAGTGCCTACAGCTTCCCGGCGATGGCCAAGGCCGCCCTGCCTTATCTGAACGACAAGTCAGCTCTGCTGACGCTGACGTACCTCGGTTCCGTCCGCACGGTTCCCAACTACAACACCATGGGACTGGCAAAAGCGTCGCTCGAAGCATCGGTGCGCTACCTCGCCGAATCGCTTGGTCCCAGGGGCATGCGCGTGAACGGCATCAGCGCGGGCCCGATCAAGACCCTCGCTGCCAGCGGAATCAAAGGCTTCAGCAAGATTCTGTCGGTCGTGGCAGAAACTTCACCGATCCGCCGCAATGTGACAATCGATGATGTGGGCAATGTCGCCGCATTCCTGCTCAGCGATCTCGCCGCCGGCGTCAGCGCCGAGATTACCTACGTGGATGGCGGCTTCAGCAGCGTCGTGGGCGGTATCGCGGCACCCGAGGTGGCCTGAGTTCTATAGGGTGCGGCCGAAGGGCCCTTCATTACCCACTTGGACCAGTTTACCCGGCACGGCCAGCACCTTGGCCGTGGCCTTGACCGGTTCCCGGGCCACGCAATCGGCGTAATAACGCACTTTGCCGTCATCCCCCTGGATTTCCACCACGCCGTGGATGTCGGTCTCAAAGCCAGGGCACTGTGAATTGAACTCGCGCGAGAACTTCAGGTAATCAACGATTTTCTTGTTGAAAACCTCGCCTGGGATAAGGAGTGGGATACCTGGCGGATAAGGCGTCACCAGCGACGTCGTAATCCGGCCTTCCAGTTGGTCGATCTCGACACGTTCCGTCTTGCGGTGCGCGATGTACGCGAAGGCATCGCTCGGCTTCATCGCCGGGGTGAGGTCCGACAGGTACATGTCTGTGGTCAGGCGCGCAATGTCGTACCGGGCGTACAACTGATGCACAAACTGGCACAACTCAGCCAAGCCCATCTTTTCATACTTGGGATGCTGCTGGCAAAACTCCGGCAGGATGCGCCACATGGGCTGGTTCTTGGCGTAATCGTCCTTGAACTGCTGCAGGGCCGTCAGCAAGGTGTTCCAGCGGCCCTTGGTGATGCCGATGGTGAACATGATGAAGAAGCTGTACAGGCCGGTTTTCTCCACCACCACGCCATGCTCGGCAAGAAACTTGGTCACGATGCTGGCCGGGATGCCGGTTTTTGCGAACTTGCCATTCAGGTCCATGCCGGGAGTAACGATGGTCGACTTGATCGGGTCCAGCATGTTGAAACCGGTCGCCATCTTGCCAAAGCCGTGCCAGTTGACGCCGGCCTTGGCGTTCTTCGACTCACCCTTGATGATCCAGTCGTCCGCGCGGCCTATGCCTTCATCGACCAGTTTGTCCGGCCCCCACACCTTGAACCACCAGTCGTCGCCGTATTCGTCGTCAATCTTGCGCATTGCGCGCCGGAAGTCCAGTGCCTCGGCAATACTCTCCTCCACCAGCGCGGTGCCCCCGGGAGGCTCCATCATGGCCGCCGCCACGTCACAACTGGCAATGATGCTGTACTGCGGGCTGGTGCTGGTGTGCATCAGGTAGGCCTCGTTGAACAGGTGCCGGTCGAGTTTGTTCTGCTGTGCGTCCTGCACCAGCACGTGGCTGGCCTGGCTGATGCCGGCAAGCAGCTTGTGAATCGACTGCGTCGCATACACCACGGCTTTTTTGGGACGTGCCCGCTTCTTGCCCATTGCGTGGTAGGTGCCATAAAAGGGGTGAAACGCCGCATGCGGCAACCAGGCCTCGTCGAAATGCAGGTTCTCCACGTAACCGTCCAGCATGCCCTTGATGGTTTCTGTGTTGTACAGCACCCCGTCATACGTGGACTGCGTAATCGTCAACACGCGCGGCTTGACGGCTTTGGCATCCACCCCTTTAAGCAGCGGGTTGGCCCGGATCTTGGCCTGGATCGCCACCGGTTCGAACTCTTCCTTGGGGATGGGGCCGATGATGCCGAAATGGTTACGCGTGGGTTTGAGGAACACCGGTATGGACCCGGTCATGATGATGGCGTGCAGGATGGATTTGTGGCAGTTGCGGTCCACCACCACCACGTCACCCGGCGCTACGCAGTGGTGCCACACCATCTTGTTGGAAGTGCTGGTGCCGTTGGTCACGAAGAAGCAGTGGTCGGCATTGAAAATACGCGCCGCATTGCGCTCGGACGCGGCTATCGGCCCGGTATGGTCCAGCAGTTGACCGAGTTCCTCCACCGCATTGCAAACGTCGGCACGCAGCATGTTCTCGCCAAAAAACTGGTGGAACATCTGGCCCACCGGGCTCTTCAGGAACGCGACGCCGCCCGAATGGCCTGGGCAATGCCAGGAGTAGGAGCCGTCTTCGGCATAGTCCAGCAGCGCCTTGAAAAATGGCGGCTGTACGCCCTCCAGGTAAATCTTGGCCTCGCGGATGATGTGGCGCGCCACGAACTCCGGCGTGTCCTCGAACATGTGGATGAAGCCATGCAGCTCGCGCAGGATGTCATTGGGGATATGGCGCGACGTCTTGGTTTCGCCATACACGTAGATCGGCACGTCCAGGTTTTTGCGCCGTACCTCTTCGATGAACTGGCGCAGATTCAGCACGGCCGGGTCCAGGTCCGGCCCAGGTGTGAATTCTTCGTCATCAATGGACAGTATGAAAGCGCTGGCACGCGACTGCTGCTGCGCAAACTGCGACAGATCGCCGTAACTGGTCACGCCCAGCACTTCGAAACCTTCGCTTTCTATGGCTTGCGCCAGCGCACGAATACCCAGGCCGGAAGTATTCTCGGAGCGGAAGTCTTCGTCGATGATGACAATAGGGAAGCGAAATTTCATGGGAACTCCTGATATCGACGGGAAAAACCCCAGCCTTGCTGTTGCTCCGGACCCTGGCTGTATGGACGCTGATGGGCGCGGAAAAGCACAAGCAGGCGCGCAGTGTAAGGAATTAAGCGGCTGGCGACCTTGCGGTGGCACACATTTGCCCCAAAATGTGGTGCAACAAACACAGAACGAAGTTTCTCAAGAGACAGACTTGCACCCAAGTCATGTCGCGCAAAGGGGCATGAATGGCTGAGTCAAGCATCTGGTGGTTATGCGCGGGAGCGGCAGTCGCGGTGGAACTGTTGACAGGCACGTTCTACCTGCTCATGCTCAGTCTGGGATTGGTTGCCGCCGCCATCGCCGCCCACCTCGGGGCCAGCGTGGTGGTTCAACTGCTGGTTTCGGCTCTGGTCGGTGGCGGTGCCGTAATCGGCTGGCATATCCGGCAAGGTCGACGACCGTCGTCGCCAGCAGCCGGCGCAAATCGCGATGTCAACCTGGACATCGGCGAAACCGTACAGGTCGACACATGGCACGCGGACGGCACGGCCACTGTGCAGTACCGCGGCGCCAACTGGACCGTGCTGCATCGAAGCGGAAACGCGCCATCCACCGGCGCCCATCGCGTGGTGGAGGTGATCGGAAGTCGCCTGATGGTCGAAAAAATCTAGCGCCGCCTACCTGCACCGCAGCCTCACAAGACAAGCCCAAAGCCGAAGCGCAAGATCAACCCCTGGAAGCCACTATGTACATCGCCCTTACTATTTTTGTCATCGCGGTCATCTTCATTACACGGTCCGTCAAAATCGTGCCGCAACAGCATGCCTGGGTGATCGAACGCCTTGGCAAGTACCACACCACCTTGACCCCCGGCCTGCAAATCCTGGTGCCCTTTGTGGACCGTGTGGCTTACAAACACGTACTCAAGGAGATACCGCTGGATATCCCCAGCCAGGTCTGTATCACTCGGGACAACACGCAACTGCAGGTGGACGGTATCCTGTACTTCCAGGTCACCGACGCCATGCGCGCCAGCTACGGCTCGTCGAACTACATCATGGCGATCTCGCAACTGGCACAGACATCCTTGCGTTCGGTAATCGGCAAGCTGGAGCTGGACAAGACCTTTGAAGAACGCGCCATCATCAATTCGCAAGTGGTCGCGGCCATTGACGAAGCGGCTTTGAACTGGGGCGTCAAGGTGCTGCGTTATGAAATCAAGGACCTGACCCCGCCGAAAGAGATCCTGCATGCGATGCAGTCGCAGATCACGGCCGAACGCGAAAAACGCGCGCTGATCGCCGCGTCCGAAGGCCGTCGCCAGGAACAGATAAATATCGCCACCGGTGAACGTGAGGCCTTCATCGCGCGCTCCGAAGGCGAAAAGCAGGCGGTAATCAACAAGGCGCAGGGCGACGCCCAGTCCATCCTCGCGGTCGCCGAGGCCACCGGGCAAGCGATTGAACGTATTGCCGCCGCCATTCGCCAGCCAGGTGGCGAGCAGGCGGTTCAACTCAAAGTTGCCGAGAAGGCCGTCGAGGCCTATAGCCGGGTCGCCAGCGACGCCACAACCACTTTGATCGTGCCCAGCAACATGACGGAAGTTTCCGCCCTGATTTCCTCGGCCATGAAAATGGTGCAGGCAAACAAGCCCGAACCGCAACAGCCTGCCGCGAAAACCGGATTCTGAGAGGTGAGCTACCGATAACGCGCTGGTACAATCGCGCCTGCCGGAGAGGTGGATGAGCGGTTTAAGTCACACGCCTGGAAAGCGTGCGAGGGGTAAAACCCTCCGCGGGTTCGAATCCCGCCTTCTCCGCCAGAAAATGCACAAAACGGGCCCTTGCGGCCCGTTTTGTATGCGCCGCTCTTAACGGCTGACACTGTCCCTTTTGCAAAGAGTCTTGCTCATGCGGACCATACCTCTCGTCGGTCCGGACTACGCGGCCGAACATGAGTGAGTCGCTGATGTTGATGCAAGAGCTGCCGCCCGACAACCCTGCGCCGCTGGCAGGTAAACGCTTGCGGCGGCCCAACCAGTGGCTGGACTGGATACTCGGCTTCCGTCCCCAGGTGGAGCAGTTTTCCGCAAACGTGCGCGCACGCCTTGGCGCAGCTACATCACCCCGTTGATCGCGCTGGACCACCATTTCGAGAGCCGCGGCGCTTGGGAGCTCACGCACTCGACCTTCGCCGCCAACGGGAGGTAGGCTGAAATCGCCGCAAAGACTCCTCTTTTTGACAGCCGTAAAAAAGCCCCGCCGTGCGGGGCTTTTTCTTGTGGCGAGTAGCCGGATTAGCGGATTACCGCCAGATCAACCATCTTGCCGCCC